>JAPPKM010000058.1 GCA_028874315.1 Chloroflexota bacterium | reverse complement strand
GAAGAGTTTTTTGACGGCGACTACGAGACCGGCCTGCATAACCCCGACTTCGTGGAGTTCACGGAGTCGTTCGGGGCGGTCGGCCTGCGGGCGGACGATCCGCAGGATCTGAAGGACCTGCTTCCGCGTGCGCTCGCGTGCAAGGCCCCGGTTGTGATCGACGTTCCAGTCGGCGATCTGCAGCTTCCGCGCGCCGAGTTCATGGCTGTCCTGCCGAAGCTGCCGTGGGTTCGTCCGCAGGAAGGGCTCATAGGTTCGTAGGCCCTCGGATAGCCGGGCTCGGCCGTGGGGCCGGTAGCATCCTCTTCGTCGCGCCGCTGCGCCGGGGACTTAGGCGAGGTCTGGGACGCTCGCTCTTCGCGCACACGACTGGATATGGCCGGCCAATGGTGAGGCGAAACGGATGAGGCCAAGGGTGCCCAACTTCTAATGGACAGCAACCCAGCGGTACAGGCAGCGCTGCCGCGGCGGCAGGTGGTGTTGACGATGGGTGGGTTGATGCTGGCGTTGTTTTTGGCCTCGCTGGATCAGACGGTGGTGAGTACGGCGATGCCGCGGATCATTGCGGATCTGGGCGGGTTCGACCGGTTTACGTGGGTGACGACGGCGTACCTGGTGGCGTCGACGACGACGGTGCCGATCGTGGGGCGGCTGTCGGACCTGTATGGCCGGAAGGCGTTTTTCCTGGGCGGGATCGCGGTGTTCCTGGTGGGATCGGTGCTGGCGGGGGTGAGCCAGTCGATGAACCAGCTGATCTTCTTTCGAGCGATCCAGGGCATTGGCGGCGGCAGCATGATGGCGCTGTCGTTTACGACGGTTGGGGACTTGTTCCCGCCGGCCGAGCGCGGGAAGTACCAGGGGATTGTTGCCGCCGTGTTCGGCCTGTCGTCGGTGATTGGTCCGACGCTGGGAGGATTCATCACCGACGCGCTTTCGTGGAACTGGGTGTTTTATGTCAACGTGCCGCTGGGTCTGCCGGTGATCGCCCTGTTCATCCGGTTCTTCCCGAACACGCGGCCGGAGAAGCGAACGTTCCAGCTGGACTACGCGGGGATGGGGCTGCTGGTGCTGGTGGTTGTGCCGTTGCTGATCGGGCTGTCGTTGGCCGGGGTGCAATTCGAATGGCTGTCGCTGCAGATCGTGGGGATCCTGGTGTTCGCGGCGGTGATGACGGTGGTGTTCGTGCTGGTGGAGCGGCGGGCGGCGGATCCGATCATGCCGCTGGGGATCTACCGGAACCCTGTGGTGGGCGTCTCGCTGGTGGCCGTGTTCATTACGGGATTCGCGATGTTTGGGTCGATTATCTTCATCCCGCTGTTTTTCCAGGGTGTGCTGGGGGCCTCCGCCACGAGCAGCGGATCGTTCATGACACCAATGATGATGAGCATGGTGGTGGCCGCGGCGCTGTCGGGGCAGGCGCTGTCGCGGCTGGGCGGGCACTACCGGCTGCAGGGGCTGATCGGGGTCGGAATCATGACCGCGGGCGTGGCGCTGACCTCGCGGATGACGGCCGACACGTCGTTTGGCCAGGCGGTCGTCAGCATCGTCGTGGTGGGCCTGGGACTGGGGATTACGTTCCCCAGCTACACGATTGCCGTGCAGAACGCGGCACCCATGGGCCAGCTAGGAGCCGTCACCTCGGCGACGCAGTTCTACCGGTCGATCGGGGGCGCGCTGGGGTTGGCGGTGCTGGGGTCGTTTATGGCGAACCGGTTTGCGGCGGGGTTGCGGGAATCGCTGCCGCCGGAGATCCGGCAGGCGGTGCCGGCAGAGCAGCTGGCGCGGATGGAGGAGAACCCGCAGGCGCTGGTGAATCCGCAGGCCCTGGACGCGCTGCGGGCGGGTTTCGCGGAACCCGGGCCGCAGGGGGCGGCGATCCTGGATCAGCTGCTGGCGGCGCTGCGGGAGACGCTGGCGACGGCCATCGGCTCGGTGTTTGTGGTGGTGGCCGGCGCGCTGGTGATTGCCTTTGTCGTGACGATTTTTCTGCGCGAGGTGCCGTTGAGGGGGCGGGGACCGAGTTCAGGCGCGTCTCCTGACAAGCCGGCGGAATCCTGACACTCGCTCGTGAGGCGGAAGGCGTGACCCGGAGACGTCGTACAGAAAAGCAATGAGTTTGCGCAGGAGTTGTTGGATTGTTGTGGTGCTGGCCGCCAGCCTCTTGCCGCTGGCGGTCAGTGGGTGTGGCGAGACCCCACCTCCTCGTCCGCCACCGCCGCCGACACCAACGCTGGAAGAGCGACGTGTCCAGACTCCGACGGACTTCGGCTACAACACTCGGGTGGTCGATGGCGACATCCACGTGTGGCACGCGCCGCATTGCCGGCCGGTTCCTCCCGCCGAGTTTGTCGCCTCCGTGATTCTGACGGACCTGGATTCCGGGTCGCACTTGTATTTGAACCGGGACGGTTCCGTCAGGACATCGCCCCCGCCCGACTACCGCAGCGACGAGGGCCGAGAACGGTTTGCCGAGGTGCTGGCGGACCGTTCCTTGATGGAAGTCGTCCTGACCCGGTTTGAATGCCCATAGCGCCCGAGATGACAGTGCCAAGCGAACACTCCTGTCGCAGGCCGCAGTGTCGATCCTGTGCGCCCCGCGCTGACTACGAGTAGTTCGGAGTTCGCATGGCGCGCTGAGCCTCCGGGCCGAGGGCCAAAGCATCGGAGTCCCTCAGTCGATAGGGGCAGCTTGACGGCTCAGGGCAGCTGCACCCGAGCCGGATCAGCCAGCTACACGCTTGCTCTGGCGAACTGCAAAGCGAAGAGGCGGGTGCTGCGGAGGGCGAGGCGGAGGCGGATGGGGGTGTTGGGCGGGACGCCCAGGTTTGAGTCGCCTCCCCAGGTGACGGGGTGGCGGAGGTAGTTGCCGAGGATGCGGTCGCAGTCGGCGAGGGTGCGGCCCTGGATTGGGCGGCCGTGGGCGTCCTGGATTTCGACCCGGCCTTCGCCGGAGGCTGAGGCGTCGACGTTGAGGATCAGTTTGGACCCGTCGAAGGTGATTGGCCGGGTGACGAGTTCGCCGCCGGTGTAGGCGAAGTTGGCGCTGACGAAGCCATCCAAGCGCTGTTCGGTCCAGCGGATGACGCCGCCGGGGTTGTTCTGGCGCTTGTGGCCGTGGGACTGGTCGTAGGCGGTGTGGTACTGGAGGACGGTGTCGCCGCGGACCAGGATGCCCTGGACGGCGTAGCACATGCGCTGGCCGGGGCCTTCGGCGTCGATGCCGACGTAGGGGCGGCGGTCGGGGCGGTCCCAGGAGATGCCGTCACGGCTGACGGCGAGCTGGATGTCCATAAGGCCGTCGTTGCGGGGCGGGTCTGTGTCGTCCATCTCGTCGGGGGTGAAGTGGTGGTACATGGACATGGTGGCGAGGTAGACATCGTCGGCCGCCGGGTACTTGACGACGGACGGGGTGTAGATGTCCATGTCGGGCGGATCGTCGTCGTCGCAGGCGATGACGATGGGCAACTGGTCAACGATATGGCGTTCGCTCTCCTCGTTTGACAGGTCCCAGCCGTCGCGGCTGGTGAGGTCGTCGGACTCCCAGCGCGCGACCGCGCGGCGGAGGCGGCCGTTGGGATGGTGGGAGAAGCCGCGGAAGTAGGCGACGTAGCGTTTGATGCGGTCGTCCCAGAAGGCCATGTTCTGGGTATCGCCGGCGCGCCGGATGCCGTTGCAGCCGAGCTCGTGGAAGACGTAGCCGTCGGGCGAGGTGAAGACGCCGTAGCCGACGTCGCCTGGGTCGTCCTCGAGGCTGAGGCCGAAGGTCTTGTAGCGCTCGGCCGGAGGGGCGGTCGGGTCGATGAAGACGTTGGAGCGCTTGGGCTTGGGCGGGATGAGGTTCATGTCGCGCCGGCCGTTGAGCTCGACGAGGCCGAGGTTGGGTTTGCGCCAGTGGCGGCCGTCCTCCGATTCGGCGTAGCCGAAGTGCGCAGATTGCAGTCCTCTACGGATGATCGACGCGAGGTACCAGCAACGGCCCAGGCCATTGTCGTCGAGGACGGTGTTCTGGAAGTGGATGTGGTGTTCCCAGGCACGGTCGCGGCCGATGGCGATGCCGCCCAGGCGCGGGGGATTGACGCCCAGGGTCACGCCGGAGGTGCGGTCGGCCAGGGAGAGGTCGATGAAGAGGTGCTTGCGCGAGCCGAGGTCGGTTGTGTCGGTTTCCATTTGGCTATCTCCAGTCGAGTGCGGCTGATCCGGAGGAGCAGGGCCGATGGCTTGGCGGCGACCGGTCGCCTGCAACTCCGAGCTCGCTTAGGCGCCTCGCTCGTGGCGCGCTTAGGCGCATGCGACAATGAGAGCGTACGCCTTAGCCACCACCCGCACGAGGGAGCGCACCATGGGACGCGGCGCCCGAGTCTCGATCGAATACTGCAGCCAATGAAACTATCTCCCTAAAGCCGTCCGTGCGACGGAAGAGATCCTGGGAGAGCATGGCACCGACGTGGGCGAAATGACGCTGATGCCGTCGGGCGGGGGCGTGTTCGAGGTGGTCGTCGACGGCGACCTGGTGTTCTCGAAGAAGGCGCTGGGACGACATGCCGAGGACGGCGAGGTGCTGCCGCTGGTGAGCGCGGCGATCACGGGCTGACCTTCCCAGAAACCTCTGCGAAAACCGAGGGCGGTTGCGCGGAAGACCCCTCACCGGTTTCAGCCGAAGACGGCTGAACCTGCCTCTCCCCCAGGAGAGGGTGAAGAGCGGCCGAGCCTTCGAGGACGAGGAGGAGTTGTGCGGAGGTCGCCGCGAACGCGACTCGCCAAGAGAACCGAACGGGCGGCCCTGGTTCAGGCTGCCCTCGAAGGTATGCGCTTAATGGGCCGTTAGGAGTCGCGGGCCGGATTCGCCTCTAGCGCAATGTTCCGCAGGGTCTTCGCGACGCTCGCCACGGAGGCCTCCCAGAGTTTGGCGCCAAGCTGGGCG
>JAPPKM010000192.1:1635-39164 GCA_028874315.1 Chloroflexota bacterium | reverse complement strand
CATATCCGCTAACATGCTGGCCGCCAGACGGGTGTGCGCCGTTCAGTGGAGCGCCAAACCCCTCGTTCCGGTGGGTAGGCCATGCCTTGCGAAATTCGAATCGAGAAAACAAAGGTAGCGCCGAGCGCGTGAGCGACCTTCACTTTGGCCACTTCACGGCCATACCCGAATACCGCCAGGTCAACCGCGACCTCGTCGCCCGGCTGCTTGACCGGGTGCCAAACCCATTCGTGCACCTGGATGTGGCCACGGGCGCAGGTCTGATTCCGCAACTCATCATCGAGGAGGCCACCGCCCGCGGCTACAACGGACGAGTCATCGCGCTCGACCGCAACAAGCGTGCCCTCGAGATCGCCCGCGAAACTGTGCGCGGGAACGAGAATGTCAGCGTCACATTCGTTCACGGCGATGCACGCGAGGTTCGTTCCGCGGTAGAAGAACTCCTGCCGCCCGAGGGCGTCGACTCGGTGAGTATTCACGACGCGATCCACGAAATCGAAGGCGAATGCAATCAGCGCCGCGTCTTCAACTCCCTGGCCGACGTTGCACGCAGCGGCGCCTTTCTGTCCATCAACAGCTCGTTCACGTCCACGTCCATGGCCATCGGTCACTCGATGCGAGGCCACGGCGAATGGAAGCTGCACTTCGTGCGACTGACGGGCGCCAAGCGCGAGCGCAAGATCGAGACGCTGGCCTACCGGTCGCACGAGGACTACAAGCAGATGATCGAGGACGCCGGCTTTCGAGTCGTGCATGAGGAAGACCGCGAAGTCATCCTCACCAGGGCCGCACTCAAGGCAATCGCGCGCTACCCCGAATTCGTGCGCGGCATGGCCAGGGACCTGACGTTTTCGCGCGACGTGAGCCTGGCCGAGTTGAGCGACGCTATGAGCGCCGCCGTGGACAAGATTCGCTTCGACTTCCTGCCCCGCCTCTGGTACGGCGTCATCGCCCAGAAAGTGGCGTCGGAACCCGTCTAGCCCCCGGGGCGGCGCCTCTACGCCGCTCCTGCCAGGTAACGCCACCACGAGCGCCACGCCTGGCCCATGGCCACAAACTGGTCGCCGGCCCACGCGTACTTTCGGTTCGAGTCGTTGTAGAACGCCTCAATCTCGGCCTCGTCCATGCCGTCGGGATTGAAGAGTCCGCGCTGTTCGACGCGTGGCAGGTACCGAATCTTGAACATGAACCGCCAGTCGTCGGTCTTGTTCGGCTGGGCGCAATGCCATAGCGACTCGTGAATGAAGGCGATGCGTCCTCCCGGCCCCGACAGTTGCCGCTGTCCCAGGAAATTCTTATACCGCGTCACGTCGTGATAGCTCACACGACGCACGTGCGAGCCTGGTAGCACCAGCGTCGGCCCCATCTCCGGCGGGGAGTCGTGGGGGAAGTAACACACCAGGATGTCGAATTGCCGGGGATGGTCCACTGCCAGGCTGGAGTCCACGTGCCAGCGCTGCGCCTCGCGTCGACCCGGCGCGACCGTGTGCAGGAACGAATGGTCGTGGACCGCATCCGGCCCCACCAGGCTCTCCACAACGCCCTGCACCGCCGGCAACTCAAACACCTCACGCACCGCGTCGGAAAAGTCCCAAAACTCGCGCGGCTTGTTCGGGTTGTAGCCCAGGTTCTTCGGATACGCCAGCGCATCGCGATGCACCTGGGCGTTAAGGGCGTCCGGCACCAGGTTCCCGAACTCGACGAAACCGTCAACGACGAACCGCGCCATCTGAAGCGCATCGAGCCGGTGGCTCATCGGAGTCTCAGTCGCCATTGGCACCCTCCATCGGAACGCAACGCTCCAGCACGTATTCCCAAGGCAGCGGCCCCGTCTCGTGCTCGGCCCCCCTGGGGTAAGTTGGCAATTGCGGCAGTTGCAGCACGCGCCAGCCGTCGTGCATAGCGTCCACAACCGACGCGTACGGCGGCTCGGGCTGGTCCCCGGCCTGCATCTGCCGATCACCGGCGGGGCGAGATCCGTCGTACAGCGCCCAGGCCACGGTGTGAGCACCAAGGTCCGGCTCCGCCAGGTGCAGAATCAAGATCTGCTGTCGAGTCTCGGACATGAGAACTAGTGGCCAACCAGCAGCTTGCGTGCTCGCAGCGCCATGGTAAGACGCAACTGGCGTGACCGTATACCAAGCTCCACCAGGGCGCGATCGCCGGATCCGTGGGATGCTGAGCTGCTGGCCCGGTGCGGTCGGGAGATCACATGCAGCTCGTTCGGTTCACTAAGTTCTGGGAAGACCTGAATGTTCGCCAGCTCGGCGAGTGCGCCCGCGAACTCGGCTACGACGGCCTAGACCTCGCCGTTCGCGACGGCCACGCGATCAGTTCCGCCAACGTGACCGACGAGCTACCGGGCTCCGTGCGCACATGGCGCGAACTCGGCGTGGACTGCCCGATGATCTCCTCCTCGACCGACCTCACCGACCCTGATTCCGACGACGCCAAGACCCTATTTGAGGCCGCTGCCGCGGCTGGCGTCCAGCGGATCAAGATCGGCTACTTCAAGTTCAGTCCCGGCGATTCCTTCGAGGATCTCTGGTCACTTGCCCGCCGCCGCCTTGAAGGCTTCGAGCGCCTCAGCCGCCGAACCGGCGTGCAAACCATGTACCACACACACAGCGGACAGTGCCTCGGATCCAACTCCGCCGGCATGCGCCATCTGTTGCAGGATTATGACCCCGCACATGTTGGCGCGTACGTTGATCTTGGCCACCTCGCCATCAACGGCGAAGACGTCCAGATGGGCCTTGCGATGCTTCGCGACCGACTCTCAGCCATTGGTGGCAAGGACGCGCGTCACTTCCCCGACGAACGACCGGACCGAAGGGCGAGATTCGCCGATGGCTTCGTTTTGCTCGGTCAGGGCGCCGCCGAGTGGCCCGAAGCCATGGCGCTGCTTGAGTCCTGGGGCTTTGACGGCCCCATCACCGTCCACACCGAGTACACGACGGATCAGGACGTTATCGGCACCGTTGGTGCCGGCGAATACACTCCGGAAGCGATCGCCCTGCGGGCACGAGGCGAAGTTGAGGATCTCGCATATCTCCGGGGGCTTCGTAGCTCCGAGTGAAATATCGCGCTAGGTCTGTGTGACGTCGGAGTGTCCATGGGAATCATTGACACGGGGCGCTAATCTTCCGCATGGACTTCCCTCGCTTGGCCTTGCCCGATCACTTCGTACCCAGCCGCGTCCTGACCCACCAGAAGCTGCCGCGCGGCCGCCCAATGACCCTGGCCACCCTTGAGGGTTCAGGCTGCATTCGCCGAATCTTCGTGGCCACCGTCCGGCGTCCGTCGCCCGGGAATCAGCGCCAGACTTTGATCCGGATGTACTGGGATGGCTCGGATACGCCCGCCGTTGAAGCGCCCCTCGGCGACTTCTTCGGTCAGCTCCACGGACTCCCGCCGTATCCGCTCAACTCCCGCTACCTCATCTCGCAGGCCCATGCGGGCTACACAGCCACCTTCCCCATGCCGTTTGCGCGCGGTGCGCGGATCGAAGCCGAAGCCGGGCCAGACGTGGACCCGCCGCGAATCATCCTCTTCGTTGACTGGCACGCCTTTCCCGAAAACTCCGTCGAGGAACCGCTGCGCTTCCACGCGCAATTCCGACGAGAGAATCCGTGTGAGGCTTTTGGCCGCAACTATCTGCTGCTGGACACCGTGGGCCGCGGCTACTTCCTCGGCTTCAATTACGGCGTGGCCGTGCGCGACGATCGCGCCCGCTGGTCGCACGCCGGGGCCGAGAACATCTACATCACCAATGAGGCCGGCTCGCCCGAGGGAACATTCGCCTACCTACGCGGCGGCGGCGGCGAGGACACCTTCGGCGCGTCATACGGCGGCGTGCTGCATGAGTCTTCCTCGCATCTTGACCAGGGCGTCCCCTACTACGCCCAGGAAGACCTCGGCCCCGCCTTTGCCCGACACACACTGACCGCGTACCGCTTCTTTGTCTCCGATGCGATCCCGTTCAACCGATCCATCCACGTTCGTTTCGGATCAATGGCCAACGACATCTGTAGTACCGCCTATTGGTACCAGGAGCCACCCTACGAGCCCTTCTTCAAGATGCCAGACTGGAACCGCCTGCTGCGAGGCGCTGAACTGCCGCATTCGGCCACCGGGGCGCCGCAGCCCAGAGCACGCTGGCGAGTGCTCGGCCCATTCCACCCGAATGCCTCGGCTTCGTTAGAGGCGGCTGCGGACAAGAGCGACCCCAGCGCCGTTGTCCAGGACACCGGCTACGCCAGCAATTCACCCTGGCGCCACGAAGATCGGCATCTCGCGCGCTGGACAGCAGCCGAAGATCTACACGGCTTCGTCGACTTCGGGCTATCGTTCCGACCCTCCGACCCTGGCAACTCGGTCACCTGGCCGGCCGTCGGCCTGGCGCAGACCTGGCTATATGCGCACGCCGCCACGACAGCCACCTTGCACCTCGGCTGGGCCCACGACCTAAAGCTCCGCATCAGCGACGGTCCCTGGCAGTCAATGGGTCGCCACGCGTACTTCAAGAACGGATCGCATCAGATCAATATGCGCGCCGGCTGGAACCGTCTGCAGGTCACGCTCGACAGTCCGGAGACCGGCATCGAGGGCACCACCTGGGGCGCCTGGACCTTCGGACTGCGCGTAGTCGACGGCAACGGGCGCCTGGTTCAGCCAAGACTCGAGCCAAGGGCCTAAGCAGAGCCTGGAACTAATTTCCCGCAGATCCAGCTAGCCGGAACTGAATCGAGCCACTTCCAGGCTCGTGCTCCTTTCGACCGTGGTCGGGGAGGCGAGATTTGAACTCGCGACCTCGGCGTCCCAAACGCCGCGCGCTGCCAGGCTGCGCCACTCCCCGTATGTGCCCATCGTATCGCCACCGGGGAGGAAGAGAGTCAGGGATCCGGCCCGGGCTTGTGAACCGAGAGCGCCTCGCCCCGGGAAAGCGAGCGCTGCCCCGCCCTCGCGAGCCCTAGCCCGAAGGCGCGTCAGGATCTGACGGAACGCCCGGGACCTTGGTCGCGCCCCAGCGCGCCGCCTCTTCCTGGTTATCGTCCACCCACTTGTTGAACGTCACGGGAAATCGCTCCCTGGCCTCGTCGATTCCCACGATGTAGCGATTGGGCCAGGCCTCGTAGGTGGAAAGAAACGTGCCGGACCGAGACTTACCATCCGCCAGGACGACGGTGCGAGTGATGGAAGCCTTGACGCCCTCCTTGGCATATTCCAGCTGCTCTTCAAAGTCCGGCTCTTCCTCGCTATTCACAATGCCCTCGTCCGGCGGTGGAGCTTCCCAATCCCAGAGGCGCGGCTTGTTCAGGACAACTTTCCGGCCGTCGCCGGTACCCCAGATCTCGAAATCCAGCGTTGCTAGTCGACGGTCGATCAGCACTCGCAACATGATCGGGTTTTCGAAGTCGTTCTTGAACTTGAGGTCGATTCCAGGTGAGAAAATCGTCGAGTCGTAGCCAATGGGCGATCCGCCCATCTCGTAGTAGCGCACCCGGTAGAGATGCGGCCACCGCTCTTCGATCGGCAGTCCGGCAGCCAGGGCAGCGCGAAACAGTGTGGTGGAAACCTGGCAGATGCCCCCGCCAATCCCCTGCTCGGTACGGTCCTCTACGATCACGCTGCCTTCCACCCAGCCTTCGGCCGTGGTGAAGGCTCCGATGCGCTCATTGAACGAGAACGTTTCTCCGGGACGAACGACCATGCCGTCCAACTTGGCCGCGCCAACGGCAATGTTGTGATCGCGGTAGTCCGGCGAGCCTTTGTAGATGGACGAGCCGACGCCCAGCAGATCCTTGATACCGAGGGGGTTCGCAAACGTGTCGAACTCCTTATTCAGCAGGATCACCGGAATATCAACGCGCCGCACGCCCGGCTGTTGCACCGCCTCCAGGATGGCGCGCTCCAGCGCCGGCCGATCTAGCCGCTGACCTGGGTGGCCCGGTTGGAAGTCCAGCACTCGATCCTGTTTCTCATCAAAGTCAAAGGCGCCGTGTCGCGACTCGGCCGAAAGCGCGTCATCAATTCTCTGAAATAGGTCATTGAATCTCGTGACCTGGATTCGCGGGACAATCGAGGAATCGCCAGTGTCGAGAACAAGCGCCTCCCGGAGCTGCGAGGGTTCGATCGTCCATCCCGCCGACCCGTGCACCAGCCACACGGGTCGACCAATGATCCGCCGCACCGTCTCCAGCGCGGCCTCGGCGTCCGACGTGGAAACCACCGGCTCGTCTTGCCGGAAACGAAGATCAACCACATGGCCCACGGCCCGTCGCGCCAGTCCCGCCTCCAAATCCAGCAGAGCCTGCTCTACGTCCACCACCCGCCCTATCTGCCCGGGCGTCAGGCTCACTCGACCGTCGCTCCGCATTGACAATGAGGCATTGACGGATGGCTGGTCGAATCCGGCGGCAATGGACTGCAAGTAGCCGCGAGCAATCTCGCGGTCGTATGAGACGACCGGCGTCGTGGGACTCTTTACTTCAGTTTCACCAGTCAGTCGATCCAGGATGCCGCCAGCCCCGCGCGAGGCGAAAACCTCGCGCAGCGGCGTGTGGAGGTTTGCCCGGAGCCCCAGGTCCCCACCCGACGGCCTCCATTCTCGACCGTCCATCCGAACCACCGCCGGGCTGTCCAGGAATGGACGCCAATCCGCCTCCAAGCGCTGCAAGGCCTCTTTGGGATCCAGCCCGCCAATGTCAATGCCGCCAACACTGGTTCCTACCGGCAGGTCGTCGGATCGACCGATCAGTTGCGTTGCGACAAAGGCGGCCGGGGCGGCCGCAAGCGCGCTCCCGAATCCGGCCAACAGCAGGGCGCGACGATTCATCAGGTCATCTTCACTCGCCGTACGCACTCCAACTACGAGCCATCACAGCCCCACTAACTAGTCTAACGAGCCGAAGCCCGGCTGCCGGCGAAGCACCCAACAGCCAAGAACCTGGGTCGCTGGCTGTGGTTGGCGAAGCCGGTCGTGGTCAGGGAACCGTGGGGCCGCTGCGGGCGCCGAACTGCGCGGTGTCCTTTTGGCCCGCCCCTACGGCCGGAAACGCGAACGGCGTGACCTCAGCCGGTGGCGGCTTATCGGCGCAGGCCGCAACCGCCAACGAACTCGCCACGGCCGTCACCGCCAGTAATACGCGCCGACGTCCCATGCCCCCACCGCGATGCGTGGGTCGCTGGCCTTGCGCAGTCGAATCCGTGACCGGCACACGGGCTCTCCCGTTGCGGGCGAGCTCATTGTACGGACCCCAATTGGTCGATTAGTGCGCACACAAGGACTCGACAACACTGGTCGGGGCGCAGGATCCCCTCCACACCAGTCCAGGTGTGCAGTCGATCATGGTGCTCGTACGTAGTCGCGATATTCGCCTCCCGACGTATGACGAAGGCAGTGGACTGGCCGCGCCGTCGGGCAATTGCTTCCAAATCGGACAAGCGGCTTGACGGGTACTTCCGAATAGAACAAGCTGCACCCGCGAAGTTACGGTGCATTGAGGCGAGCGTCCCTCGGCGGCTCGTGCTTCAGCAAGTATTGGAGCGTCGCCCGGGGCGCGGCAGGGCAACTGCCGCGAATTGAAGCGCCTCGTCTTCAGGGAGGGAACGCATGAGCAATCGCCCATCAAGGCGCACCATCCTGCGCGCAGCGGGAGTGGGCGCGATTGGCGTCAGCGGCATGGCCATTCTCGCCGCCTGTGGCGAGTCGGAGCCCGAGCCTGCACCTGCGGAGGTTGCGGCACCCGCAGCGACGGCCGCTCCCGCCATGACTGAGGCGCCCGCACCAGCAGCCACGGCGGCACCGCAGCCCGAGACCGTCACGCTCAGCTACGTGGGCGACCACACGTCCGGCCCGCGTGGCGCGGCCATGCAGTGGGGCCTCAAGCAGTACGCCGCCTTGCGACCGAACATCTTCGTCAAGTTCATTCCGCAACCGGCTGACTACGCGACCAGCGTGTTTCCGTTGCAGATGGCCGCCGGCACCCAGGCCGAAGTGGCCATGCTTGACGGCGGCATGCTCGGCGCCTTCGTCAACGATGGCGGCTTCACCGAGATCAACGACGGCCTGGCCAAGCGCGACGACTACATTCCCGAGGACTACTACTTCATTCCCGATCTGTACACCGTCAATCACGACCACGCCCACGACGAGGGCTCAAACCCGTCCAACGTGATCGAGGGCGCGCAGTTCGGCATGCCGTTCCAGGGCGCGCTCGGCGGCATCGTGATGAACACCACCATGGGCGAGGAGTACGGCGTCGAGTTTCCCAGCGTGGGCTGGACCTACGAGAACGAGTTCCTCGAGTCCTGCAAGAAGGTCACGGATCCCGACATCGACCAGTGGGGTACCTGGGCCCACAACGGCTATGAGTTCCACTGGAGCCCCATGGCCTTTATGTCGGGCGCCACGGCCATGCGCAATGCGGACGAGACCGAGTTGGCCGTGTTCGACAACGGCGGCGACTTCGGGCTGAACTTCTCGGTGGGCCTGATCCACAACGAGAACGTCTCGTTCCCGCTCGCCGACAACAAGCGGTTGGCGGGTGAATTCGGTAACCCGTTCGCCGCGGGCAAGGTGTGGTCGTGGTTGAGTTCCGTGGTCTACACCACGGGCTACCACGTGCCGCGCATCAAGGACCGCTTCAAGTGGTCGCTTGGGCCCATGCCGCTCGCATCCCTCGGTGAGGAGATTCACGAGTGGAACGACCAGCCGCACTTGGTCACGAACGGCGCGCAACGGTACGGGACCATCGAGGAGGCGATCGACCTGATCCTGTTCCTCGGCGGTCCGACGTATCAGGGACGCGTCGCCATTGACCGCGGCCACCTCCCCATGCACCGAGGAGTCTTCGACTCGGCGGAGGCCAAGGCGCCACCGCCCGAGGGCATGGAGTGGCTCAAGTCCTACGCCGACGTGGGCAACGTCAACCGTCACCTGATGATGGCGCTGCCCGCCTGGTGGGAGATGTACGAGTGGCGCAAGACGCCCGATGCAGCCTATCTGGGCGACAAGCCGGTCGACCAGGTGATCGACGAGGCCAAGCACCTGGTGCGCACCTCACTCGCCGGTCAGCGCGATCTGCTCAACGAGGGTCGCCAGAAGTTCGGCTTCCCGCCGCTCTAAGTCCGGCAAGCGCCCCGACTTGGGACGCTTACGAGCCAAGGCCCGGCGCTCCGGCGCCGGGCCTTGGTAGTTCCTCAGCCCGATGCCTAGAGGCACGAAACAGCGGAAGGTCAGTTCAAGCGAGGACCTCGCCACGGCAAGCCGGCACAAAAGATTCGGGTTAGCAGCACGGCGTCAACCACGCCGCCGGTCTACATACGCGTACGCAGCCGAGCGGTTCGCTCTTCGCTATACGGGAATGGGTTGTCGCGGGTTCCCGCGCCCTCGTCCTCCGGGGCACAGGCTGCCGCGACGACCGCGGCTAGAGCGGCGGCGCCAAAAGCCAGCGCCCGGCGGCGCTGGATTCGCGCGACGGCGCGGGGTCCAGCCTTAACTGGTCGATCCGTGTCGTTGCTCATGAGAACCTCGTGAGTGCGAAAGCGGCCTCTGCTGTTTCACCAAAGTATATCGCCGCCAATGTAGGCGCCGCTGCCAACGCAGAAACCTCGTTCCACGACCTCAGGTCCGCTCGCGCTGCGCTAGCAGCCGCGCGAATTCGCTAGCCCGTTTATGAGCCACCGCTGGGCTGGTATTCCTGCCGCAGCCGCTCGCGCTCCTGCGGGTCGTATGCATACTCGCCACGGGCTCGCGTGCGGGCGAACTTGTAATACCCGTCCTCATCCCGTGACGAGTCACCCAGGCAAGCGCTCAGTAAGCCGCCGCCTGCCGCGACGAGAGTCAATGCAGACACGGCACGTAACAATCGCCGTCTCGCTATCCGTTCCGGCGCTGCCTGCAATCGATCCATCGCTACGAATCCGGCTCGGGTTTGCTCGCGTCCGATTCTACGCGAGGGACCGGCCAGCTGTCGGGCACGATGGTGCGGCCGAAGCGGACTCAGCAATCACTGAAGGCGCGGAATGGACCTTGCCGAGATGGACAGCTACGGCCAATACGCCGAGGCCTATGTCAGCCTTGTACGCGAGGGAACGCTGGTTGCCTCCTGTCCCGGCTCGCCCGCCGTCTGCTCTGTCTCGCGGGCGACGTTTCCGGCCGCAAGGTCCTTGACGCCGGCTGCGGCGAGGGCCACCTGGCCCGTCTCTTCGCCCGGCACGGAGCCCATGTCGTCGGCGTTGACTTCGCGCCGCGCTTGATCGAGGCGGCGCAGAGCCACCCGCACGTCGACCTGCACAACATCACGTTCCGGGAAGCGGATCACGCGCGGCCTTCCGTCGTATCGACGGCGCTTTGACCTGATTGTCGCCAACATGGTGCTCGACGGCGTGGCAGATCACCTGGCGCTTCTGCACAGCGTCAACAGAGCGCTCGCTCCTCACGGTCGATTCCTGCTGTCGCTCTAAAACCCCTACTCGGCGGTGATTCGGGGCAAGGTGCACACCTACGTCGCGTCCGGGTCAATTGCCCACGTGTTCGGAATCGAGCGCGTCGGGTTTGAGGCGCGCTACTACCACCGAACGTTCGAAGACCTTGTCAGCGCTTTTCGGAGCAGCGGCTTCCTCCTCCGAACACTCGACGACGTCGGGCCCGATTCAGGAGACTCGGGCCAGCGGAACGTGTCGGTTCCGTCGCTGATGCTCCTTGAGTTGCTGCCGTGGCAGCCGCTGCCGTCTTCTATCGACACCCAGCGCCACGACTCAAGTCCCCGCTGACGCTCAGCGCGGAAATCGCCGTGAGTCATCCACGCGCCGCGCCGCCGTGGCAGCGCCGCTATGGATACACCGGCGAATCTACGAACGGCTTCGGCCCGTCATACTCCGAAAGGTGCCGAACACCCCAATCCTGAACGGCGCGCAGCGATTCGCCCGGGGTCTGCCGACCCAGCCAGCCGGACAAGCCGATTCTCTGGTGCTGGATGAACCACTCCCGCCAGGTGCCGAATGGATAGGGTCCGCGGTTATCGGTTCGGTCGGCATACATCTTCAGCCACTTCATTCCATGAGGAGGCGGGGCCAGTGACTCCGGCGCTTCCAGAGCCCTCGTATGGACGGGCATGTGCCCGCGCTCGATCCCGACGCGCCCCTGGAATTCCTCACCAGCGAAAAACACGGCAAGCGCCAGCGCCGGTTCCTCCAACCCATCGCGTGAGGCGCTGCGGGTGATTAGATTTGGCACTTCGCTTGCACTATGGCCAGGCGGGCCGCCGCGTTCGGCCACAACCGCTGGCAGAAGTGTCCAGGTAAACCGATCCCTGATAACCCCGTCCCCATAGCCGGTCGAGAATGCACGGCCCGATGGCCAGATGCCGATCTTGCCGGCGGCAAACGGCTCGCCGTATTCACCTGAGATTGTCCTGATTTGGTGGGGAGCGGGAGAAGTCTGATGGACGAAAATCTTGTTGATCAGGTATTCCCAGGCCTCTAGCGCTTGCGGCTCGTCGAACATCGTCCTGGTCAGACCGTCATCGAATGGTTTCTTGAGCCCGTTGGAGTACATTTGCGGCAGGTACTGGTATTGATAATCCTGACGCGCCCAGGTTCCATAAGTGCCGACGTCGGGTTCCGTCATCTGTGCGTCCCACTCCGTCCAGTCGGCCCAAGTCCACGAGGCTTCGCTATCCGGAAACCGCACGCCGGCGTTCTCAGCCAGCGAGAGGTTTGCCACGAACCCGCTGATTTCAAATTGGAACGGCATGCCGAACTGCGGCCCCCGCATCTGTCGTGGCGGCGGATAGGAGTGATCAAGACCGTTGTCGGTGTGAGTGTCAGGCAGGAAGTAGTAGTCCTCCTTCCGCACATCCATCTGCTCGAGGATGTCGGTTACCTCCACAAACGCACCCTCAACCAGAAAGCTGAGAAAGGCCCCCTGGGGCGTGTGCGCCACGTGCGGCGCCGTGTCAGCCAGGAGTCGACCGACGAGGTTCACGTCCGGCTCGAACTCGACATAGATGTCCGGTCGCCTTTCGGCGAAACGACGCAGCCCCCACTCCATCGCCGCCCCGCGCGGCCCTGCATGGTGAGTGGAGGAGAAACTAATGCTGACGTACGGAGACGCAGGGGGCTTGTCGCTGCTTGACCTCGAGGCTTGAACGCCGCCTTGACCCGACTCGACGCAACCCGACAATGCCGCCGTTCCCAGAGTGCCAACGCCAAGAAAACCCGCCAGACGAAGCACCTGCCGTCGCGTCATCGGTTCGTCCGACGTCATGCCCGCCAGTCCGTGCCTCGCAGCGCCATGCGTCTCTCAACCGCTTCGATCACACTCACGGATACACCGGCTCACGCACAAACGGCGAGGGCCCCTCATACGTCGAGAGATGCTTCACACCCCATGCCTGGCACGCCGCCAGGGCCTCTGCCGGAGCCTGCCGGCCCTCCCAGCCAGCCCTGCCGATCTGCTGGTGCCGAATCCACCAGTCCCGCCAGGAGTGAAACGGGAACAGCCCACGATTGTCCGGCCGGTCGGCATAAATCTTCAGCCATTTCATACCTTCCGGTGGCGGATTACGAGATTCCGGCACTCTCAGGGCCGCCTTGTGTACGGGCATGTGCCCGCGCTCAATCCCAACGCGGCCCTGGAACTCCTCGCTCGCCAGGTACACGGCCAGCGCCAGCGAAGGCTCCTCCGACCCTTCGCCCGAAGCGCGGCGAGTAATCAGGTTTGGTTCCGCGTGGGCGCCATGCCCAGGCGGGCCGCCGCGTGCGGCGACTACCGCTGGAAGCAGTGTCCAGCGGAATCGATTCTTGATGAACGGTAGCGAAAACCCGGTCGAGTAGACGCGGCCCGACGGCCAGATGCCAATCTTGCCGGCCGTAAACGGGTCCTGATAGTCGCCCGAAAGCGTTTTGATTTGATCGGCCGGCGGCGACGTTCGATATTGAAATATCTTGTTGATCAGATACTCCCAGGCTTCCAGCGCTTCCGGCTGGTCGAACATGGTCCTCGTTAGGCCGTCATCAAAGGGCTTCTTGAGTCCGTTGGAATACATTTGCGGCAAGTACTGGTATTGATAGTCCTGTCGCGCCCATGTCCCATACATACCAACGTCAGCATTGGTCATTTGCGCGTCCCACTCCGTCCAGTCGTCCCAGGTCCACGAGTCTATGCTGATAGGGAAATAGACGCCGGATTCCTCTGCCAGGGAGATGTTTCCCACAAACCCGTTGATCTCGAACTCAAACGGCATTCCGTACTGCGGGGCACCATTCGTCTCCGTCGCCGGAAATGAGTGATCAAGATCGTTGAACGTATGCGTGTCAGGCAGAAAGTAGTAGTCGTCGTTGTCAACATGCATCTGTTCAAGTAAGTCAGTCACTTCAGTGAATACCCCGTCTCCACGAAACCTCAAGAAGTCATGCTGATGCACGAGCGCAACATGCGGCAGACTATCTGCCACGAGTCGAGTCTGGAGATTGTCGCTCGGCTCAAGCTTCACGTATATTTCCGGCCGAATCTCAGCAAAGCGGCGCAACCCCCACTGCATGGCCGCTCCGCGCGGACCGTAGATGCTGTCGGTGGCAAAGGCGACTTCGACTGACTCGCGCGCAGCCGACTGCTCACTCGTCGTCGACGCGACCTCGCCCCCGCCTGTGCGCCCGTCCGTGGCCGAGACCTGCGAAGCAAGAGGCGTCTCGCCGGTCCGTCCGCGTGTCGGCGCCGCAGCCTCACCATTGGCACCCGACGAGTCGCAAGCCGCCAGGGCGATCGATCCACCAATGCTCAACCCAAAGAGAGCCAGCGCCACGCGCCGAGTCAGGCGTCGCTTGGAATCCAAGGCCCAGCCTTTCTGACGACGCTACGGCATCGCAGCCTTCGGAGCTGTCCGGTGGCCAGTCTAGTGCGTTGCACTGAAATACCGGCCCGCTACAGAAGAGCGCCAAGACCCCATGGCCGCCTCCCCATCCCGCCGGATATCCTGCCGCCATGGCAACCCGACGCCGCTCCACCCGCGCGCGAAAGAGCACGTTCGCCATCCGCCGCTGGCGCGAGTCCAAGGCCGTTCGCCGCTCCCGCGCCACCGAAATCGTCCGCCGTCTCCGCGAGCTCTACCCCGAGGCCGCCGCCGAGCTGAACTACCGCAATCCCTTCCAGTTCCTCATCGCCGTCATCCTCTCCGCCCAGACCACCGACGTCACCGTCAACCGCGTCACCCCCGAACTCTTCCGCCGCTACCCCACGCCCCACGCCCTGGCCGCAGCCCCGCAGCTCGAAGTCGAGGAAGTCATCCGCCAGACCGGCTTCTTCCGCAGCAAGGCCCGCGCCATCCGCGAAACCGCCGCCCAACTCATCCACGACTTCGACGGCGAAGTCCCCCGCACGATGCCCGAACTTCTGCGTCTCCGCGGCGTCGCCCGCAAGACCGCCAACGTCGTCCTCGGCGAGGCCTTCGGCATCCCCAGCGGCGTCGTCGTCGACACCCACGTCAAGCGCCTGTCCCAGCGCCTCGGTCTCTCTCGCGCCACCGACCCCGTCAAGATCGAGCGCGACCTGACCGACACGCTCGACCAGGACGACTGGATCTTCGCCGGCATTGCCGTTATCTGGCACGGCCGCCGCGTCTGCGACGCCCGCAAGCCCGACTGCGAGGGCTGCGTCCTGAACGACATCTGCCCCTCGTCCGCCGCGCCGGTCCGGCCGGCCAAATCACCTTTCCAGGCGGTTCGCGCATGAAGATCACCGGCATCGACGTCGTCATCAAGTTCGTCCGCTGGCGCGAGTGGCTCTTCGTCCGCGTCTCGACCGATGAGGGCCTCGTCGGCTGGGGCGAGGGTTCAACCTCCGACCGAGGCCCCGCCGTCGCCGCCGTCATCCGGCAGTTCGCGCCGCGCCTGCTTGGCCGCGACTCTTCCGCCATCGAGCTCATCTGGCGCGACCTCTACACCGGCTGGCGCGGTGGTCCCATCGTCAACAGCGCCATTTCCGCCATCGACGGCGCCCTTTGGGACCTGCAGGGCAAACGCTATGGCGTCCCCGTCTGGAAGCTCCTGGGCGGACCCGTCCGCCGCAAGGTCCGCGTCTACGCCGGCGGTGTCTCGCGCTGGATGGACTCCGTGGCCGACCACGTGGAAGGCGCGATCCGCGCCCAGAACGAGGGCTACCGCGGCGTCAAGGTCACCCCCTTCGGTTCGCCCGGCCAGCGCACCGACGTTGCCGCCATCCGTTTCGCCGCCGAGCTCGTGGAGGGCATCCGCGAAGCCACCGGCCCCGACTTCGAGATCCACATCGAGTGCGCCGAACGCCTCACCCCCCACCTCGCCATCGAGGCCTCCCAGGCCCTCGCGCCCTCTCGTCCCGTCTGGCTCGAAGAACCCATCCCCGCCGAAAACGTCAAAGCCATGTGCGCCCTCGCCCCACGCATGGCCACCCCCATCGCCTGCGGCGAAAAGCTCTTTAGCCGCCAGGACTACCGCGAATTGCTCGAAGGCCAGGGCGCCGCCTTCATCCAGCCCGACCTCACTCACGCCGGTGGCATCACCGAGGTCCGCAAAATCGCCGCCGCCGCCGAGACCTACTACATCCAGGTCGCCCCTCATAACTCCGGCGGGCCCATCTCCGCCGCCATGGCCATGCAGATCGCCGCCGTCACCCCGAACTTCCAGGTCCTTGAGACCGCCTATCCCGAGGCCGAACTCCGCCGCCGCGTCGCTGGCAAAGCCATGGAAGTCCACGGCGGCTACATGCACCTCAGCGACAAACCCGGCCTCGGCATCGAAGACTTGAACCTCGACGCCCTCGACGACGAAGCCGACGGCCCCGAACCCTCCTACCCCTGGCGCACCTTCATCGAGTAGCCGCCTCGAATCCCCTATCGAGCCCGAAGGCGTACACTCTCCCCAAACCTGTAGGTCGCCCCCGGAGGCCGTCATGTTCGACGCCGTTCACCACATCGCCTACGTCGTGCCCGACCGCGAAGCCGCGCTGGCCCTGTTCCAGGAAAAGCTCGGCATGACCCCCTTCAAGATCTGGGAGTCCGAGGAGGAAGGCAACGCCTACGCCGCCCTCCAGATCGGCGACACCGACAGCTACCTCGAGATCATCTGCCCCACCAACGACGAGGTCAGCAAATTCGCCGCCCACCTGCACGAGCACGGTCCCAGCGTCCACCACGTCGCCTTCCGTGACGACGCAATGGACGACACGCTGGCAACCCTGAGCGGCGAGTTCGGCATCGGTGGCACTGCCCCGATCGTCAGTTCCTCCGACTGGCGCATTTCATTCCTCGACACCGACAAGACCCTGGGCGTGGGACTGCAATTGGTCGACGGGAGGCATCTCTAATGGCTGGCATGACAATCACGGCAGACGGCGTCGAGGCCGACGTAGGCCCGGTAACCCAGGCGCGCCTCACCGAGCGCGGCCCCGCCATCTGGCTGGCCGGCGACCCTGAAGACCTCAAGGTCTGGCTGCCCCGCGGTGGCTACGGCATCGTCACCAACACCGTCGTCCTCGACGACATGACCCAGAAATACGGGCAACTCACCGAAGTCATCAAACGCTACCTCGACATCACCGACAAGCAGGTCGTGGTCGAGATCGACGGCCACACCACGGCCGAACTGCTGGACGTGGCCCACGTCTTCACCAGAATGTCCGACCAGATCGTCATCAAGATCCCCTGCGCCACCCAGGGCCTTGAAGCCTTTTCCACCCTGGCCGCCGAGGGTGTGGAGACCTTCTGCACCACCACCTTCAGCCTCACCCAGGCCGCCGTGGTGGCCCAGGCCGGCGCCACCCACATCCTGCCCTTCTGCGAACCGTACAAGGGCGTCGGCGTCGACCCGGTGTGGCACGTGCGCGAGTGCGCCGACATGTTCGCCGGCTGGGAACAGCGGCCCTACATCACCGCCGCCCTGGTGCGCTCGGTCGATGTCGCCAACGCCGCCCTGCAGGCCGGCGCGGACGGCATCATCGTGTTCTGGGAAGTCTTCCGCGACATGCTCCACAACCCCCTCACCGACGAGTGGAACGCCACCTTCCTCACTGCCTGGGAAAAAATGCACCAGGCCGGCCTCCTCGAAGGCGTCCCCGTCGCCGAGGCATCCCACTAGGCGCATGATCGGGTAGTGAGCTGCGTCGAGTAGGTCGAACCGCCGTCAACGTCGGGCCAAGTCAGACGCGTGCTTGATATCGGCCCGCAGTACAAAGGCGACGACGAATTCACGCGGCGCATGCGATTGCATCAGAGCTGGTATCGCGCGTGCGTTCTGCAGGTACCGCAGGGCACCGGACCATCGCCGTCGTCGCGAGCGGCCTACGGCAACATGCTGAACGAGGATGCGGCGTCGCGTGGGCTCAACTTTCTAACACCCGAAATTTTTGAACTGGCCGAGCAGAGGGTCGCGACAGGATCCGGGGTGGTCGAAGAGTTCCGTCTGATGCGAAACATGCTGTCCAGCCAGCCGATGTGCTTCAACCTCTTCGGAGAGTTGGCACTCAACCACGACAAAGCAACCGATATGGTTCGCGCGCTTTGGGGCCCGCACGTGAATCGCGTGACCGATGTGCAAATTGAATGGTCACCTCAGCCAGCCAGCGAATACCTGGACGACCGAACGGCATTTGACGCCTTCATCGAATTTGAGGGTGACGCTGGCCAAGCTGGATTCATCGGCATCGAGGTCAAGCTGACCGAGCCGTTTTCCCAGCGCCACTACGACAAACCGACGTATCGCCGGTGGATGACACCCGAGAGTCCGTGGCGTGCAGACTCTCACGAAGCAGTCGCCGACATCCAGTACAACCAGCTATGGCGTGACCACCTGCTGGCATGGTCGACGCTCCAGCACGCGTCGAGCAAATATCAATCCGGTCACTTGTCCGTCGTACTTCATCCTGAGGACCACCGGTGTCGCCGCGTGATTGACCAATACCAAAGGTTGTTGCGTAGCAACGCCACGTTTTCTGCTCTTGATCTGGCGCAGGTCGTATCTGCATGGCGACCGTTCGCCGGTGAGTGGTTGCAAGCGTTTGCCGACCGGTATCTCGAGCTCAATACGAGTGACCAGCGGCGCCCGACTTAATAGCGCACAGAGCGACGAGCCGTGACATTAGAAGTCGAGAGCATTGACTGACCAAGAGGCACAGGAGACGGCAGGCAGATCGCCAGAGACCAGCACGCCATCCGGCCGCTCAGCCAGCCCACCCGTCACTGCTCCCGACGGCATCGTCGTCTACCCCATCGATCTCGCCCCCTGCGCCCACCTCGCCCTGGCCGAAGGCAGCATCCAGCCCGGCCACACCTACGGCATCCACGCCCACCTCACCCTCGAGCAGGTCACCTACGTCCTTTCGGGCCGCATCCGCGTCATGACCCACGACCCGCAATCCAGCCAAACCCACGAAATCCAGGCCGCCGCCGGCGAGTCCGTCATCACCCTCCCCGGTCACTCCCTCCAGTTCGCATCGGCCGGCGAAACGCCCGCCCGCGTCCTCTTTATCACCAGCCCGCCCTACCCCGCCGACCACAGCGACACCGTCACCCTCGACACCCACCGTCCGCTGACCGAAGCCGAGCGTGCGGGCCTCCCTGAGCGGCAGGATTCAGTTCCCCCCGAGTTCCGCGGGGCCACTGACCAACCACGGCCTGGAACGGACCGCTGACCGCGGTTTCCAGACCTCGCCGACCTCCGGCGCCACCCTCGAAGGACCCTCCATATGATCAGACACGTCGCCGGCATCGCGGAAATCGTCGACGACCTCAAAGCCGCGGTCAGCTTCTACCGCCACGACCTAGGCCTGGAAGTCGACGACTCCGCATCAGCCGACTACGCCTCAGTCAAGATCCCCGGCGTCGTCCACTTCGGACTCTGGAGCCGCGAGGCCGCCGCCGAAGCCACGTTCGGCGACAGGTCGGCCGTCGACCGGGTTGCCCCGGGCCTGACCATCGAGTTTGAAGTCGACGAAGTCCCGGCAGCCACTCAGGCTCTTGAAGGCCGTGGCATCGAGCTGCTCCACGGCCCGAAAACGGAGCCCTGGGGCCAGACCACGGCGCGCTTCGCATTGCCCAGCGGTGTGCTCTGCGGCATCGCCGAAACGCCCTGGGCCAGGCAAATCGACGACTAGCGACCCATCTGACTTCAGCCAGACGAAGTCTTCCAGAACGCAAGCGTCGGGCTAGTTCAAGCTCACCGTCTGCGGCTTCGCCTTCGTCGGCGGCCCATAGGTGACATGCAGCCGCCCCGCCAGGGGCTCCGCCACAATCGCCGAGTTCGTCAGGATGCCGTCCACCTCCGTCGTCTCCCGACAAATCGACTTCGGGTGATCTCGTTGGTCGGAAAGGATGGCAAATCCCGCCGCCGCGTCGAACCCGCCGCGCCGTTCCGCCAGCGCTTCATTCACCCGGCGGTGCCGCGCCCCGGCGCTGGGACACCGCGTCGGATAGCAATCCAGCGCCCGGTCCGACGGCTCCGGCGAAGCAATCATATTCGCGTGCCCAATCGAGTCCCGCCCACCGTCCAGCCAGACCTGCCGGCCCGGCAGCCGTTCCAGCACCCCCACACGTCCGGCCGCGTCGCTGAACGCGAACGCGCCACCGTTGCCGTCCGATAGTGTTCCAGCCAGTTCGCGCATCGCAGCCACGCTGTCGGTTTCCAGCAGCATCCGTTTCAGCAGCGGGCCTCCACCGCCGCCAGGACTGTCCATATAGAGCGACATCCCCCACAGCGACACGCCGGTGGAGCTGATGCCTATCTGCGCCAGATTCCCCGCATAGCTGAAACTCAGAATTGCCGGCCGGCCGTCAGGCCGTGCCCGCAGCACGATCGACTGCTCATTCGCCCCCGGCCCCGTGTCCTTCGTCTGCCCCGCATACACCGTCCCGTCGCCCGTAAACTCCGGCCCCACCGCAAAGGAGGTGCACTCCTCAGGCCGTACATCCGGCGCCGCCGTACCCCACTGCAACCACAACGCCGCCCGTTGATCGATCCCCGATCCGTCCGCAATCCCGCGCACCTCATCCAGCAAGTGCGGCGCCCAACCCTTCACGAAAGTTTGAACATCCGCCACATACCGAAACGCCACATCCCGATCCTGTCCGCCAAGCCGCGCCTCAACCTCCGCCCGAACCATCCCCGCCACCGCCGCCCCATGCACCCGCCCCACCTCATACGGCGATCCGGCAGCATCGACGACAGGAAACTCAGTCATTGGACTCAGACCTCAGTCCGCGAGCCCGTCAGAACACCGCGAGCCTAGGTCTTCCACGGCGAAAACGCGACGAGACAAGCACCGTTGCATCGGCGCAATGTCGTCTGTTCTGCCGAAGGCGTCCAATAGCCGCTGCGCCTCATGCACAATGCCCCTCCCCCTGAGGATCCCGTGGACTATGCCCGACGAAGACGACCCTAGCGGGTGGCAGACTTTCGCCGCTGAGTACATCCGCTTCGTCGACGAAGGCGACTCCAGCCGGACCATGCTCCTCGACGACGTCATGCTGGAGGAATGCGGGAACGTAGACGGACAGCTCGTCCTTGACATCGGCGCCGGCGAAGGCCGCTTCAGCCGCATGCTCGCCCGGCGCGGCGCACGCACTATCGCGCTCGACCTCTTCTGGCCCATGGTCCAGGCCGCCCGACACCGGTCCGCCGGCCAGGGCGCCCTCGTCAGGTCCCCCGCCACCGCGCTCCCCATCGCCTCATCCACCATCGATACCGTAGTCAGCTACATCGTCTGGGTGGATGTGCCCGACTTTCGATCCGCCATTGCCGAAGCCGCCCGCGTCCTCAAGCCCGACGGACACCTCGTCGCCGCCAACCTCGGATTCATCACCGCCTCCCCCGGCTGGGAGCGTGCCCCTGACGGCCGCCGCCTCTACCGGCCGGTTGACGAATACGCCGACGAGCGCCCCATCACCCTCAACTGGCGCGGCCACCAGGTCGTCAACTGGCACCGCCCCCTCAGCGCCTACATGCAGGCCTACCTCGCCGCCAACCTCACCCTCCGCACCTTCCTCGAACCCGTCCCACCCCACGACACCCTCCGCCACAACCCCCGCTTCGAAGACTGGTACCGCATCCCCGAATTCACTGTCATGCGCTGGCAAAAACCCTAGCGCGACGCCTCGTCGAGCCGGAGATTAGGATGAATCAAGACCACCTGGGCTCGAACTTCAACATGACCCGACAGGCAAAAAACCCGAAATGAACTCAACCACAGCGCCGACCGAAGGACCTTACGCCGCTGCCCTAGCCCAATTTGACCAGGCGGCCGACCAGATCGACCTGGATCCGAACCTGCGCGAAGTCCTGCGCTGTCCCAAGCGAGAACTCACGGTCAACTTCCCGGTCGAGATGGACGACGGCTCAATCACTTGCTTCACCGGCTACCGCGTGCAGCACAACGTCACCCGCGGCCCGGCCAAGGGTGGCATCCGCTATCACCCCAGCGCCGACCTGGACGAGGTTCGCGCCCTGGCCATGTGGATGACCTGGAAATGCGCCGTGATGAACCTGCCCTACGGCGGCGCCAAGGGCGGCGTGACCGTGGATCCGCGCACGCTGAGCCGCCACGAACTCGAAAACCTGACCCGCCGCTACGCCACCGAAATCATCCCGCTGATGGGCCCCGACAGCGACATCCCCGCCCCCGACATGGGCACCAACATGCAGGTGATGGCCTGGATCATGGACACCTACTCCATGCACGTGGGCTACTCGGTTCCCGCGGTAGTCACGGGCAAGCCGGTGGCCATTGGCGGATCTGAAGGCCGCGAGAGGGCCACGTCCAGGGGTCTGCTGGTGGCAACGCAAGCCATGCTGGAGCGGCTGGGTCGTCCGGTATCGGGAACCGTCGCCATCCAGGGAGCCGGCAACGTCGGCCTGAACGCCCTGCAGCTTTTCAGCGAGGCGGGCTTCACGGTCGTCGCCATCAGCGACAGCAGCGGCGGCGTCTACGACTCGACCGGGCTCGCTGCGCCGCGGGTTTACAAGCACGTATCGGACGGTGGCTGGCTGGCCGACTACTGCGAAGCCGAGCACATCTCGAACGCCGAGCTACTGGCGCTGGACGTCGACGTGCTGGCGCCGGCCGCTATCGAAGGCCAGATACATTCGGGCAACGCCGCAAAGGTTCGCGCCAACCTGATCGTCGAGGGCGCCAACGGTCCGGTCACGCCGGAGGCCGACGCCCTGCTGAACGACCGGGGCGTGGTGGTGGTTCCCGACATCCTGGCCAATGCCGGTGGCGTCACGGTGTCCTACTACGAGTGGGTGCAGGGCATGCAGCACTTCTTTTGGAGCCGCGACGAGATCAACCGGCTGCTAGCCGACCACATGGGGCGCGCCGCGCAGGAAGTCTGGAATCTGGCACAAGACCGCGGCGTCAACCTGCGCGAAGCGGCCTACCAGATAGCGGTCGGACGGGTGGCCGAGGCCACACAGCTCCGGGGGATTTATCCCTAGCCGCGCAGGATTTCGCGCACGGCCGCCCAGCTGAACGGACTGCCGTTGTCAAACGTCGCGCCTACAGTGCTAAATGGATCGCGGCCTTCGTCGCTTGGGTTATAGAGCTGCGTTGGGGAGTTCAAGAGGATCGCGGGACCACTGCCCGACACCATGAAACCGTGGTGGACCAGCTTTGGAATCAACACTGTGAACTGGGCGCTGTCCGGCTGGGACTGGCCCATCGGTAGCAGGTCAAGCGTGCCGGCTGTAGGCGAGCCGTCCCGACCATCCCAGAGCGCCAGGATGATGTCGCCGGCCGCCACCACAAAGCGGTCTTCCTGGTGCTGGTGAACGTGCCACTCGTCCTCGTCGCGCGCTAGGTCCGCGGGCGTGGTGGAAAAGTAGGTCTGCGCGAACGGCCGCTGTTCGTCCTCGTAAACGTCCGGCCAGTCCGTGCGCAGAATTTCGACGAGCGACCCGGACTCATCCCGGTTGACCCGGAGCGGACGCGCAGCCGCGTCGTGGATGCGAAGTCGAAACGAGGTCAGGTCGAGGTCGATTGGAGATCGGTCTGCGGATCCAGTGCCGCCAGTCTAGGCGACCCCGGATCTCCGACCTCCAGCCAAGGCCAACGCGCGCTGGTACTCCTCCGGCGTGTTGAGATTCCAGAACGATCGGAGATCTGGATCGAGCCTGCGCAAGTCGGCCTCCGGAACTCCGACGGTCGACACGGCGTCGAATAGGAGTGCGATCTTCAGTTCGCGTCGCTCGATCTGTCGGCGGGCTGGTGCCAATACCGTCTTTCGATAGACCGCATGCAGCGGCTCGGGCCGGCCGCCGGTCACGGGAACAACCGCGTCCACGCGAGATGCCTGCCTGACAAGATCGAGAACGAGCAGTGGGTTGAGAAAAGGCATGTCCGCCGCCGCAACGAACGCCAGGTCATGGGCCACGGCGGCAAGTCCGCTGTAGATGCCGCCCAGGCTCCCGGAGCGCGAATAGAGGTCGCCGACAACGCGCGCGCCCGGCACACTTGGATCATCGTTCGCCACCAGCACGACGTCGTCTGTAAGCCGCGAGACGGTGGCCACCACGTGCCCGAGGAGCGTCTGCGGCGAGCCGCCAGGCGTCGGTATCCAGGGCAGGCCGCGTTTGTCACGGCCCATGCGCCGGCTCTGTCCACCGGCCAGGATGACGACCGAGAATCGTGGGGTAGTCATCGGGACGGACTTCCGTTGACTTCACGCATCGGCCTGCCTACGCTCGAATCAGAACGTCTGGCAGTTCTCTGAGGAGTTCCGATGGCAGCGCCCGAAGCGGTCGGCGACAGCGATTTCCAGTCCAAGGTTCTCGAAGCCCCCACGCCGGTCCTGGTGGACTTCTGGGCCGAGTGGTGCGGGCCCTGCAAGATGATCGCCCCGATTGTGGACGAACTGGCCGAGGAGTATGACGGCCGAGTCGGCTTTGCCAAGGTCGACGTTGACGCCAATCCCATGACGCCCGGCCAATTTGGCATCCGCGGTATACCCACACTGCTTGTCTTCAAGGACGGCGCGGAAGTCGGCCGCATTGTCGGGTTCCGCCCGAAGTCGGATCTGGCCGCCGCCCTGGACCAGGCGCTGAACGGGGCATAGCACCAAGCCGACGCGTCGCGCGGGCAGGTGGCGCCTAGGGACTCTCTAGCCGGCTGCAAAGCTGCGCGCGCCGATCAACTCCAGCTTGGCGCGATGGACACTATCCATCTCGCTGATCAGTTCCTGACGCCGGGCTGTGATCGGCTCGGCGGCGTCACCGTCAGCCGCGAGCCGGGTTTCCTCGAGTTCGGCATTCAGCCGTCGCTCGCGCAGGCGAAGCGTCGCGAATTGCAGTTCCACGCTCAGGGATGCGTCGCTGCCGGGTGCCTCCGCCGCGCGTTCCAGAACGGCAGTCAGACGCTGCTGCGACGTAGGGTCGAGAGAGGCGCTTATGCGTTCCCAGTCGAGATCGTCGTGTTCGCGAGCCTGGGCCACGATTCGCGCCAGGATGTGCCGCGCTGCGGGATCTGTGAGCAGCGCCGGATCGAGTCGACTGACTAGCTCGGCGTCCCGCACGCCAGCTTTCGCGACGCAGCGCAAGAGCCCCTCTTCCAGCCGGTCCATCAGCATCGGAGCCGCCCCAGCGGTTTCCTGAGTGCGTCGAGCCGCCGCTCGGGGTGCGCCGCGCCGGCCGTCGCGCGCTGCCATTCGCCGCAGTTCGTCAACTGGGACGCCGCTCAACTCGGACAATCGGCCGAAGTAGTGAGCGCGAACCACGGCATCGCCTATCTCGGAAACGATCGGCAAGAGTTCACGCATTGCCGCACGCCGACCGCTCAGACTGCCCAGATCGTGCTGCCCGCCGGCCCATCGAAAGGCGAAGTCCGCCAGCGGCGTTGGGTTGGCGATCAGGTCGCGCCAACGCTGCGGTTTGGAGCGAACCAGCGAGTCCGGATCGTCGCCAGCGGGCAGCTCGGCAATCCCGATGTCCGTCGTCAGGCGGTCTTCATGTCGGACAAGGCCGCGGACGTCGACCGTGGTTCCCGACTCGTAATCACCGGCCTCGCGAACGACGTCCAGCCCGCGACGGGCAGCCGCCGCGCCTGCCGCGTCGGCATCCAGGGCAATGACTACGCGCGACGCGCCGGATGTGGTCAGCATGCGCGCCTGCTGGGGCGTAAGCGAGGTGCCCATGGAGGCCACGGTGTTGGTGAAGCCGGCTTCGTGCGCGGCGATCACGTCCATGTAACCCTCGACGATGACCGCGGTTCGCTCTTCGCGGATGGCGTCGCGAGCCAGGTGGTAGCCGTACAGAAGGTGGCCCTTGGTAAAGACCTCGGAATCACGAGTGTTCAGATATTTCGGCTCGATGTCGCGCAGCGTGCGGCCGCCGAAGCCGACGACGGCGCCGGAGCGGTTCCAGATGGGGAAGATCAGGCGGTCGAACAGGTAGTCGCGGACTCCGCGCTCATCGGAGCGGGCCAAGCCTGCGGCTTCAATGGCGTCGTCTTTGAAGTCAAGTCTGCGCAGATGGGCCAGGAGCGGCGAACCGTGCGCGCTGGCGTAGCCCAGACCGAATTGCGCGACTGTCTTGTCCGCCAGACCTCGCGTCCGCACGTAGACGCGCGCTTCCTCGGCGGCCGGCGACTCAAGTAGCTGCCGGTGCAGGAACTTCTGCGCCTCCGCCAGCAGAGCAAGCATCGCGTTCTGCCGCCCGCGCCGCTCGGGATCGGCCGGTCCGCGCTGGATTTCGATGCCGGCTTCGCGGGCGAGTTCGCCCAGGGCATCGGGAAACTCAATCCGGTTGCGACGCATGACGTAGGTGAGCAGATCGCCGCCCTCGCCGCAGCCGAAGCACTTGTAGCTGCCGCGGTCGGGAAAGACGAAGAAGGAGGGCGTCTTCTCGCTGTGGAAGGGGCACAGGCCCTTCCAGTTGCGGCCGGCGCGCTGCAACCGAACGTCTCGGCCGATGTACTCGACCGCGTCCAGCCGGGCCTTGACTTCCTCTACCGGCGTCGCCATCTCAAGCCGAGCTTAAGGCACCGTACGACGCGTCGCGCCGTACAGGTTAGGCACCGCGAGAGTCGCGTTTCGAGCGCGCGAGGTTGTCCGAGCGGCGCCCCCTAGGGCTCAAAAATGTACTCGTCGAAGTCGCAGATCGGTCGGTAGCCCAAACGCGCGTACAGCCGGTTGGAAACGGGACTAGCCAGGTCCGTGAACAGCGCGCAGAACCGGCGTCCATCGTCGAGCAGTAACTGGCTCAGGTCAGCGACACAGGCCGAGGCGTACCCGCGGGCTCGATGTTCGGGCGGGGTGTAAACGAAGTTGATCCTGATGCCGCGCGGGGTGGGCCCATCGCAGGCGGCCATCGACACAGGTCCCCCGTTGTCCCAGACGTACATGCGCCCCAGGCCGATGCGCCTTCTCACGCTCTGTTCGCCAGGTGCCGGGTCCTCGGACCGCAGTTCAACGTTCAGGGCATCGGCCCACCCGGCCAGGGATTCAACGTCGGACATGGCAGCCCGTCTGAATGCGCCAGGCGGTCGCCTGGGCGGGATGACCTCGGTCAGCTCGTGGACGCGCGAGTGCATTTGGAAACGCGTCTCGTGTCCCGTCCGCGCGTGCCAGTTCTCCAGAAAGCTCTCTGTAGTTCTGGCTGGGCCGATAACTCCGGGAAGTGAGGGAGTGGCCGCGCTCAACTGCTGGACCAACGCTTCAACGGCTCCCGGCTGCCCCCGAGACAGGATCAGATTCGCCCCGGACTGCAGCGCCGCCATGACGCAAACTCCGCCGCGATCCACGGTCAGCGCGTGCTCGGCCTCCGTCGCGCTGAACGCCACCCCGAGCATAAGCACATTCTCGGCCTCGCGCTCGGCGAGGAATCCCTTCGCTTGCGACAGAAACGCTTGCGTGTCCGGGTGCCGCCTTACGACGAGATTTGCCATCTGGCGGCTCGGCCTGGACCTTGATTCCGAGCTACCGGTCGCGGAAGCCCTGCTCCAGGCGGGCGTGCGCAGCCGCGATGCGGGCTACCGGCACGCGGAACGGGGAGGCGCTGACGTAATCCAGGCCCAGGGACTCGCAAAAGTCGATGGAGGAGGGGTCGCCGCCGTGCTCGCCGCAGATCCCGACTTCGATGTCAGCGCGGGCGGCGCGGCCCTGCTCGGTGGCGGTGCGCATCAAGGCGCCAACGCCGTCGCGGTCAAGCACGCCGAAGGGGTTGTCCACGAGAATTCCGTCTTCCACGTACTTGAGCAGGAAGCGTCCCTCCGCGTCGTCTCGGCTGATGCCGAAGGTCGTCTGGGTGAGGTCGTTGGTGCCGAAGCTGAAGAACTCGGCAACACCTGCGATCTCGGTCGCGGTAAGGCAGGCGCGCGGCACTTCCAGCATGGTCCCGAACTTGTAGTCGATCCGGTCGCCGACCCGCTGCTGCACGTGCTCGGCAGTCGCGCGCAGGCGGGTCTCGATGGTCGTGAGCTCGGAAATGTGCCCGATGAGGGGAATCATGATTTCCGGCAGGACGTGAACGGCCTCGGCCTTGAGTTGCAACGCGGCCTCCACGATGGCCTGGACCTGCATCTCGTAAACCTCGGGGTAGACCAGACCAAGGCGGCAGCCGCGCAAGCCCAGCATGGGGTTGAATTCGTGGAGTTCGGCGGCGCGCGCCACCTTGCGACGGGCAAGGGCGAGCTCGGCTTCCGACGCGCCGCTTTGCTCCAGGCTCGCCAGTTCGTCCTCGACCCCGCTCAGGAATTCGTGCAGCGGCGGATCGAGCAGACGAATGATGACCGGCAGGCCATGCATCGCCCGAAGGATGCCGATGAAGTCGTTGCGCTGGATCGGCAACAGGCGGTCGAGCGCGCGACGTCGCTCGGCCTCGGACTCGGCCAGGATCATGTCCTGCACGATGGGCAGGCGGTCGCCCTCGCGGAACATGTGCTCGGTGCGGCAAAGGCCGATGCCCTGCGCACCGTAGGAGCGGGCGAGTTCGGCCTCTTCCGGCGTGTCGGCATTCCCCCAGACCTGGAGCCGGCGGATTTCGTCGGCCCAACTGAGCAACTCGTGAAGTTCCTGCGTCATTTCGCCGGGGATGAGCGGCACTTCGCCGCGAATCACGTGGCCGAGGGTGCCGTCGATGGTGAGCACGTCGCCGGCTGACACGACCTCGCTACCCACCCGGAATTCGCCGGCCTCAATGTCGATGTCGAGGACTTCGCAGCCCACGATGGCCGGCAACCCAAGCTGGCGGGCCACGATGGCGGCGTGGCTGGTGGCGCCGCCGCGCGACGTCAAAATGGCCTGCGAGGCGGCCATACCGTGGAAGTCGTCCGGCGAGGTCTCGGGCCGCACCAGGATGACCGGGTGGCCCTCCTCGGCCAGCGCGGCGGCATCGTCGGCGGTGAACGCCACTTCGCCGGTCGCGGCACCCGGGGATGCATTGAGGCCACGAGCAATAGGATTCACGGGCGTTGACGCGTCAATGCGCGGGTGCAGCAGAGCGCTGACCTGCTCGGCTTCGACGCGTCGAACGGCGGTCTCGCGGTCGATCTTGCCCTCGTGGACCATGTCCACGGCAATGCGTACGGCAGCCGCCGGGCTGCGCTTGCCGGCGCGCGTTTGCAGCATGAAGAGGCGGCCGTCCTCAATCGTGAATTCGAGATCCTGCATCTCGGCGTAGTGGGCCTCGAGGGCATGCGCGTACGCCTGGAACTCGCCGTAGACCTCGGGCAGCGTCTGGCGCAACGTGCTGATCTGTTCTGGCGTGCGGATGCCGGCGACCACGTCTTCGCCCTGGGCGTTGAGCAGGTACTCGCCGAAGAGCTCGGGTTTGCCGTCGTTGGGGTCGCGGGTGAAGGCCACGCCGGTACCCGAGCGCTCGCCCATGTTGCCGAAGACCATGGTCTGCACGTTGCAGGCCGTGCCCCAGTCGTGCGGCAGGCGGTGGAAGTTGCGGTAGTCCACAGCCCGGCGGCCGTGCCACGAGTCAAAGACGGCCCGGATCGCGCGTTCCAGTTGCTCGTGCGGGTCTTCAGGGAATCGCTGACCGGTTTCCTCGAAGATGAGGTTCTTGAAATCGGCGGTCACCGCCTCCCACTCGGCCGCGGTCAGTTCGGGATCCTCGGACTTCCCGAGGCGCTCCTTGTGCTCGTGAATGATGTCTTCGAAGGCGCGACTGTCGAGACCCAGGACGATCGAGCCGAAGCCCTGTACGAAGCGCCGGTAGGAGTCGCGGCTGAAGCGCGCGTCGCCGGTGAGAGTCGTCAGACCCTCAAGGGTCTGGGCGTTGAGTCCGAGGTTCAGCACGGTGTCCATCATTCCGGGCATCGACACGCGAGCGCCCGATCGCACCGATACCAGGAGCGGATTCGTTGGGTCGCCGAAGCGTTTGCCGGTCTGCATTTCGACTTCGTACAGCGCGCGATCGATCTGCTGCTGCATGCCGGCCGGAAACTTGCGGCCGTCTTCGTAGTAGGCGAGACACGCCTCGGTTGTGATCGTGAAGCCCGGCGGCACGGGGATACCGGCACGGGTCATCTCGGCGGAACCGGCGCCTTTGCCGCCAAGCAGATTGCGCATGGACTCAGCGCCCTCGCGGAACAGGTAGACCCACTTGTGCTCAGTGGCGGACATGCGGCAGCGGCTCCGAGTTCAGGCGAGAAAGCGCCGCAGGGGCGCGGCGCGCGCGGCTCTCGAATGTAACATCGCCATGGGGCGCGCCCGCCGCCGCGCTTACGGGAGAAGGCCGACAGATTTCCTGGTTCGACTCCGGCCGGCGTTGGGTGGCCACGGTGGCCCTGGGCCACTTTGCGGTGGACTTCACGGCGAATCTGCCCAACATGATGTACCCGTTCCTGGCGCTCAAGCTCGGGGTTGGCTCCTACGGGCTCATCGGCATTGCCACGGGAGTCTGGGCGCTCACCTCGTCGCTCTCGCAACCGCCCTTCGGGTACCTCGGCGATCGGTTCGGACGCCGCTGGCTCGCCGTGGGAACCATTGCAGTGATGGCAGTGTTCATGGCGTTGGTGCCGCACGCGCCGTCGTTCGCGGTGTTGTTGCTCCTGCTCGGGATTGCCGGAGTAGCGGTGGGCGGGTATCACCCCCAGGGTGGCGCAATTGCGAACGAGGCGGCCCGCCAGAACAAGGGCCCGAGCGTGGCGACATTTTTTCTGGGCGGGCACCTGGGGTTCTTTGCCGCTCCCCTGGCGGCCGGGCTGGTCCTGGCGGCCAGCGGCCTGGAGTGGATGCCGCTGATGGCAGCCCCGGCACTGCTGATAGCTGCGCTGCTTCCGTTTGGGCTGCGCGGGTTTTCCAGCGCCCGGCAGGCGGCAAGCCGCGGTAGCTTCTCCATGCCAGATGCGACCCGCGCTGTGTTTGCCGCCATTCTGGTGATCGCATTCGTTCGCGGCTGGGCGTACGCAAGCCTTAATACGTACATCCCCTTTTTTGTGTCGCCGGGTGAGCCTGACCCGCTGTTGTACGGCTCCCTGCTATCCCTCTACTTCGGCTTTCATGCCGCCGGCGCGTTCGGCGGCGGCGTTCTGGCCGAGCGCCTGGGTACCCGCCGCTTGATCGGTGTCTCCTCGGCACTGCTCATTCCATTCATCGCGGCGTTTGCGCTGCTGCCGATCGGGCCGGCGTCGTACGTGACGGCGGCTGCCGTGGGAGCACTGATTGGGGCCGGCTTTACCCCGACGGTTCTGCTGATGCAGCGGATGGCTCCCAATCGCATGGGCGTCGTGACTGGCATCGTGCTCAGCGTGGCGTTCGGTGCTCCGGTGATCGGCAACCCGCTGACGGGCTTCGTCGGCGACGTGGCCGGACTCAACATGGGCTTCATGCTGCTGGCGGTGGCCCAAGTCGCCGTGCTGGTAGCGCTACGCTGGATTCCCGGCCGGACGGGCAGCGGTCAAGTGGCAGCGAGCCCGGCGAGAAGCGCGGCTGGAGGGGCAAGCTGATGGGAATCTTGGAGCTTCGTGAGCAAGTCGACCGCCAGTTGCAGGAGCAGTACAGGCGCCGGCGACCGGACGATCCGGCCGTCAACCTGCGCAAGACGCTGGTGGACGAACTGGTTCAGCTCGACGAAGAAGGCTGCGAAGTCGAGGCCATCAAGGCCGAAGTACTTGCGGCTGACGCGCTGTCAATGGACGTGGCCACCGTTGAGAACTACCTGGCCCAGCTGGATGGATTGCCTTTGCGGTCGGACTTTCAGTTCGAGGAACCGAGCGACCTGGCCGGGATTCAAGCTGCGCGGCCCGCGCAACGACCCGTTCCCAAGACCGACGACTCCGACTACGAACGGCGCTTGCGCGGCGCCTGGATTGGGCGCTGCGCCGGCTGCACGTTGGGGAAGCCGGTGGAGGGCTGGTCGCGGGGCGAGATTCGCGAGCTGCTGGACGCGGCCGATATTGGCGACCTGCGGTTCTACGTTCCGTACCTGGATCCCAATCCCACAGATCGTGCCTGGCACCCGTCGGCGGTGTATTCCGCACAGGGGCGAATCAATGGGGTTCCGCGCGACGACGACATCGACTACTGCATCCTGGCGTTGGAGATCCTGGAGACCTACGGCCCCGGCGTGACGACGGCCGACTTCGGACAGTCGTGGCTGGAAATGTTGCCGTACTGGCGCGTGTATACGGCTGAGCGGGCTGCATACCGCAACCTGGTTCTGGGACTGCCGACCAGCGAGGCGGCGACGACTCGGAATCCGTATCGCGAGTGGATTGGCGCCCAGATTCGGGCCGACGTGTTGGGATGGGTGCATCCGGGCCGGCCCGAAGCAGCGGCGGCACTTGCGTATCGCGATGCCGCGCTCTCGCACGTCAAGAACGGGATCTACGGGGAGATGTGGGCGGCGGCGACAATCGCTGCCGCGTTCAGCCTGGATGATCCACTGGAGGCGGTGCGGGCCGGGATGGATCAGATTCCGGCCAACAGCCGACTGCACGCGGCGTTGACCAACACGCTGGCCTGGAGCGAGGAATACGCCGATTGGCAGGACGCATGGGAGCGGGTTGACGAGGCGTACGGGCACTACAACTTCGTGCATACGATCAATAACGCCTGCTTCGTGGTGCTCGGACTTGCGTATGGGCGCGGGGACTTTGCGGCGACGGTTGGGATTGCGGTGGAGTGCGGCGAGGACACGGACTGCAATGGCGCTACGGCCGGATCGATCCTTGGGGCGACGAAGGGTGCGGAGGTGGTGCCGGCGGAGTGGACCGAACACTTTCACGACCGGGTTGAGACGATTGTCAGCGGGATCGGGACGCTGCGGTTGAGCGACCTGATCGCGCGGACGGCGGCGCTGGCGCGGGGGCCGTTCGCCGCCTAGCTCGATCCGCCCTGGCGGGCGAACAGGTCGCGGACCTCGGCCACCGTGGTGGCGTCGGCGGGAGCCTTGTCCTCGCGGACGAAGCCGATGACGCGTGGGAAACGCAGGGCCAGGCCGAGCTCGTCGTCGGTGCGGCCGGCGACGTGCATGGGGCTGCGAGTCAGCTCGTCGGCCAGGACCTCGACCACGATTTCGGGACTGGCCCAGACGTCCGGGACGACGTCGGAATGGACGTTTGTGGGGCGGTCGACGACGGCGATTTCGTTCAGCTTCTCGCGGATGCGGACCCATTCCTCGTCGGAGTAGCCGGTGCCGATGCGGGCGATGGACTTGAAGACCTGTTCGTCGGCGTCCCAGACGGCGCTGAGCAGGGCGCCGATACCCCACGGCGTGCGCTTGCCCTGGCCGCGCCAGTATCCGATCAGGACGCAATCCAGCGTGTCGGTGAGGGCCGATGAATAGCTGGCCTTGTACTTGATCCAGTTGAAGTTGCGCTGTCCGGCCTGGTAGACGGAGTCAAGCCGCTTGGCCATGACGCCTTCGAATCCAGCGTGGACCTGCTCGTTGAAGAAAACGTCTATTGCTTCCGGATCGTCGGTGACGATGCACTCCGAGACCTGAAGGTCTTCGCCTTCGTCTTCCACGATCTCTTCGAGCCGGCGTCGGCGCTCGGTGAAGGGCAGTTCGATCACGTTGTCGCCGTCGTAGAGCAGGTCGAATGCGTGGACGTGGAGCGGAATCTCTTTGGCTGCCGCCTCGATGCCGTGTCGGCGGCGGCGTGACGTGGTGACCTGGAAGGGAAGGAACTCGCCAGTTTCCGGGTTCACCCCCATGGCCTCGCCCTCGATGATGACCCGGGGTTTCTTCAGGCCAGCGCGGGCGGCCTGCGACACGTCAGGGAACATCCGGGACATGTCTTCCAGATTGCGGCTATAGATGCGGACCTGGTCGCCGTCGCGATGGATCTGGACACGGAAGCCATCCAACTTGGGTTCGACGGCGGCCGTTCCGATCTTGTCGACGATTTCCTGCCCGCTGGACATCCGTGCGGCCTGGGCCATGCGGACGGGATTGCCCACCCGAACCCGGGCGAGAGCCATGGCGTCGGCGCCGCCCCGCAGATAGTCGCGGGCGGTTTGACCGAGGTCGCAGGTCAAGTTGTAGGCGCGTTCGATGGCCTTGCGATCGGACTTGTCGCCTACTCCAGCGAATGAAAGCGCGTCCATGAACGTGGGGTCGCCGATGCCGAGGCGCAAGCGGCTGACGGGAATGCGCGGGAGGTATCGGTTGGAGCGCGGATCCAGGTCGCGAAGCAGGCTGGCGATGCCGGCGACCTTGCGCTCCTGGGACTCGGCGCCCTCCGCCTCGGCGACCTCGCGAAGTCGCGCAAAGACACCACCGACCGAGACATTTCGGGCCCAGTCCTGGGCTAGCTCGCGCTGGCGACGCGCCCGCCAGGACGGATTGCCGACTGCGGTGTGCCAATGGATCCGGCCCTTGCTGAAGCATCGTGGCTGGGCACTCCGACCGGGCTGTCCGGTAGTCATCAGCCCCCATCCCTGGGGAGACGGCGGTGTGGCAGTGATTGACTGGGGTGGAGTCAGGACTTCGGCCGCAAGTCCCAGGTCGCCGGCGTCTCGGAAGACGGCTTGAACCTCGTCAGCCTCGGCCTCGAACGCCTGGGCGATCGAGCGCAGCAGCAGGCGGCTGGCCATGCCGAACTCGAGGTCGACGAACTTGGGGACCAGGCGGCCTTGCATCAGGTAGGTGACCTGGGCGGCTTCCTCGGGGGTGACCCGCTGGTAAAGCTCGGCCAGGATCTCGATCATGGCGTTGCGGCCGGAGACTGCGTCAATGCGTTCGAACACTTCGGCCAGTTCGCGAAACGTCATGTGGACTTGCCCGCGGGCAGCAGATGGGCGCGCACCCAGTGGTGGACATCGCGCATGTCGTCGAAGGCATGGTAGGGAATGCGGTCTTGTTTGCAGCGGTTCGCCAGCTGGGAGCGGGCGAACAGCAAATCGGCCGCGCGGGCGGCGGCCCAGTCGCTCATGCCGTCGCCGGCGTAGGCCACGAGCCAACCCTCCGCCTGAAGGGCCCTGACCGGCCCGGCCTTCCAGCCGCCGCGGGGGTCGTGGCCGGGGCGTTCGTGGGGGAACTCGAGCTTGATCGAGCCGTTTCGGAAAGAGAGCCGGTTGGATTGAAATGGCAGGTCGGGCAGGCCCGCGCGGCTGAGCATTGGCTTTACGTAGGCATCGAAGCCGTCGCTGACGACCTGGGCCGGAATGCCGTGCGTCCTGAGGTCGGCGACCAGCGCCGGGAAGGCTGGATCGACGGCGTGCTCTTCGATGAGCTGAAGGAACTCCGGTTCGCGGGCGCTGACCAGGGCGAATTGGCGGCGGGCGCGTTCGCTGGTGGGGATTTCACCGCGGATCCACTCGTCGTCGATGTCGCGCCAGGTGGAGTCGGCGAAGGCGTTGAAGATGACGTGGCCCATGTCGTTGGGGGAAATGGTGCCGTCGAAGTCGAAGACGAAGGCCCAGCGGGCCGCCTTGCGGGTCAGGTCACGGCCTCGAGCTTGGCATAGCTGACGGCGAGCTTCTTGAGGCCCACGTCACCCTGGAACATGACCGTGACTTCCTCGTCGAAGTTGGTGATCTGGCCGGCTACGATCAGGCCCTCGCCGAAGACCGGGTGGCGAACGCGCTGACCGTCGTGGTATATGCGCTCCGCCGGTGGTTGCGGCTGGTCGTCCTCGTCGATATCCAGACCAGGGCTCGGCACGCCGGGTCGGGCGTCGAGGCGGCGCCGATAGGTGAGGCGCTCGGGCGGGATGTCCTGCAGGAAGCGGGATGGGAATCGCACGGGGGCGCCCCAGCCGGAGCGGTGGCGGGTGTAGGTGAGAAACAGGCGGTCCTTGGCGCGGGTGAGCGCCACGTAGGCCAGGCGGCGCTCCTCGTCCATCTGGGCGGGTTCGTCGTAGCTGCGGGCGTGGGGAAAGAGCTCTTCCTCGAGACCGACCAGGATGACGACGCCAAACTCGAGGCCCTTGGCCGAGTGGGCCGTGAGCAAGGTCACGGCGTCGCCGCCGGTGGCCAAGTTGTCCACTTCGGAAACCAAGGCGGCTTCGCTGAGGTAGCGGGACAAGCTTTCGCGTGGGCCGAGGCCGTCGTACTTGGAGGCGGCGGTTTGAAGCTCGACGACGTTTTCCCAACGCTCTTCGGGACTGTCGGGGTCGTTGTCGAGGACTTCGTCGTAGCCGGACTCGCGTACGACCGCGTTGACGAGACCGCCGACCGGACCCTCGTCGGCCAGGGTGTCCAGGCGGCGCAGAAGGCGGCCGAGTTCAATCAGCGCGCGAGTGGCTCGGGTTGGCAGCGGATTGTCGAGCGTGGACTGGACCGGTTCGCCGGAGTCGGCGTCGGCGGCCAGCAGGCGCGCGAGTTCGCCGGAGGAGCGGCTGGTGTGCTCCGCCCACTCGCGCAGGACCTGGAGCGTCTTGGCGCCGATGCCGCGGCGCGGGGTGTTGGCGATGCGCTCGAAGCTGACGAGGTCGCGCGGGTTGGCGATGGATCGAAGATAGGCCAGCACGTCGCGCACTTCACGACGCCCGTAGAACTCGGTGGCGCCGACAAGCTGGTACGGCAGGCCCTGGCGGACGAACCACTCCTCAAGGGGCCGCGACTGGGCGTTGGTGCGGTAGATGATGGCGATTTCGTGGTTTGGGACATCTTCGCCACGCAGCTCGCGGATGAGGTTGCCGACCTGGCGGGCTTCGTCGTCTTCGTCGAACGCCTCGATGATTTCGGGCTGCCGACCGTCGTCGCGCTCGGTCCAGAGGGTCTTCTCGGCGCGGTTGGCGACCTTCGATATCACAGCATTGGCTGAAGCCAGGATGTGGCCCGACGACCGGTAGTTGCGTTCCAGGCGGATGACCCTGGACTCCGCGAATTGGGCTTCGAAGTCGAGGATGTTGCGGATGTCGGCGCCGCGCCAGGTGTAGATGCTCTGGTCGTCGTCGCCGACGACGCAGACGTTGCCGCGGCCCTCGGCCAACTGGCGAACGAATTCGTACTGGGCGCGGTTGGTGTCCTGGTATTCGTCGACCAGGATGAAGCGGTAGCGGTCCTGGTAGAAGGCGCGCAGGTCGGGGAACTCGCGGAAGAGGCGGACGCAGAAGGCGATCATGTCGCCGAAGTCGACGCCGTTGGCGCTGTCGAGCAAGCGCTGGTAGCGGTGGTAGACCTGTGCGACGGCTTCCTCGAAGTAGCCCTCGGAACGCTCGGCGTAGACGAAGGGATCGGCGAGCTCGTCCTTGGCGCGGGAGATGGCGTTGCGGATGGCGACGGGGCTGATGGTGGTGAGGCCGATGCCGACGTCGCCCATGGCCTGCTTGACGAGGCGCAGCTGGTCGTCGGCGTCGTAGATGGTGAACTCGGGTTCGCGGCCCAGGTGGTGGATGTCACGGCGCAGGATGCGGAGGGCCTGGCCGTGGAAGGTGCCGACGTGGACGCCGGCGGCCATGCGGCCGACCAGGTCGACGATGCGCTCGCGCATCTCGTTGGCGGCCTTGTTGGTGAAGGTGACGGCGAGGATGTTCCAGGGGGCGACGCCGGAGGCGATGAGGCTGGCGACGCGGCAGGTGATGACGCGGGTCTTGCCGGAGCCGGCGCCGGCGAAGACGAGCAGGGGGCCGTGGACGTGGTCGATGGCGGCGCGCTGCTGGGGGTTCAGACCGCTGAGATCGAGGGGCACGAGGCCGGTGGGCGGGGAGTGGTCGGTGGCGCTCACGGGCGATTCTAGGGCACGGTCGCGGAGCGAGGATTGGGGCGGGTTCGCGCACGTAAGAGTTTTTTCCAAAAAACTCTTGAGGCGCCGCGGGGCGTCATCCGGCGAGGGAGCGACGACAGCGAGCGGCGTGCTGGTGAGCGGCATGCGGGGTCCGAGTTGCAGTGACATCACGGCCAGTGTACACTATTTGAGAACCAGCGGCAATTACTGCGAACGCGACCAGCCGGCGAGGGGTTGCGAGCGGGCCGCTGGGGCTTCGCCATGCATTCCGCGCGGCCGGATGACAAGGAGGGGCAGCGATAGCTCGCAGGTCGGCGGTGTGCGAGTCTTCTGCCGGCGGTGCCCGGCGACACAGTCGCCCGCCCCCCCATAGGCCCGGGGGCGGGGTTCCCCGGCCCCCGGCCCGGCCCCGGGGGGGGAAAGGTATCAATCGGGGGGTGCGG
>JAPPKM010000192.1:0-1625 GCA_028874315.1 Chloroflexota bacterium | reverse complement strand
TGGTGGGCAGCGTCTTTTTTTTAAAAGACACCGCCGGGGGGCGGTTTGACAGGGCGGGGCCGCTTTCGCGCGCTGGGGGGGGGTGGGCGCGGCTGCGGCGGGGGGGGCCGGGCCACACCGGCGCCGCCCGACCATTCGGCCGGCGGCGCGGTTCCCCGGGCACCGGTCCGGCCCAGGGGAGGAGATCGTAAGCATGCGAGGCGTCCGGGTCGCGATCGTTGGGGTGGTGCTGGCGGCGGTCATGGCGGCGGCGGGGGCCGGGCCGGTGTTGGCGCAGTGGCCGACGACCTGTGTCGACTTGAACGACATCGTGGAGGCGCACCTGGGGAACGACGGCAACGTGGGGATCTACCAGCGAGTCTTTGGCGCGCAGGCCGAGGCGGCTTGCCAGAACGATCATGGGGACGACGTGCGGGGCGTGTTCGCCTGGGCGTTTGCCGACGCGTCGCAGTCCGCCGACACCGCCGCGCCCGACCTGGCGTGGCCGACGGACTGCGTGGAGCTGAACGACATCGTGGAAGCGCACCTGGGCAACGTGAACAACGTGGAGATCTATCAGCGCGTATTCGGCGAGCAGGCGGAGGCGGCCTGCCGCAGCGACCACCGGGCGGACGTGCAGGGCGTGTTCGGGTGGGCGTTCGGTATTCCCGCGCCACCGCGGCCGACGCGCATCGCCTTTGAGTCGGACCGCGACGGCGACTACGAGATCTTCGTCGTCAACAGTGACGGCACGGGCCTAACCCAGCTGACCCACAATGACGCCTGGGACGCGCATCCCGTCTGGTCGCCGGATGGGCGTCGCCTCGCCTTCGCATCGCATCGCGGCGGGGATTGGGAGATCTTCGTGATGAACGCCGACGGCAGCGGCCAGACGCAACTTACCTACAACTCCGCCGGGGACGGAACCCCCGCCTGGTCGCCGGACGGACGACGCCTAGCCTTCTGGTCGACTCGCGACGGGGATACCGAGATCTTCGTGATGAATATCGACGGCAGCGGCCAGACGCAATTGACGCACAATGCAGCTTCGGACAATTTCCCCGACTGGTCGCCGGATGGGCGTCGCATCGCCTTCCGGTCCAATCGCGACGGGGATTCCGAGATCTTCGTGATGAACGCCGACGGCAGTGGCCAGACGCAACTCACACACAATTCCGTCGGGGACGGCACGCCAGCCTGGTCGCCGGACGGGCGCCGCCTCGCGTTCTGGTCGAATCGCGACGGCGATACGGAGATCTTCGTGATGAACGCCGACGGCAGCGGCCAGAGGCAGCTGACGCACAATTCCGGCTACGACGTCTCTCCCACCTGGTCGCCGGATGGACAGCGCCTCGCATTCGAGTCGGTCCGCGAGGGGGAGGATGTCGAAATCTTCGTAATGAATGCCGACGGCAGCGGCCAGACGCAATTGACGCACAATTCCGCCCTGGACCTTAGTCCCGCCTGGTCGCCGGCCCCCGTCTAGGCGCCGGGGCCGAGGCTATCCGGGTCGGTGGCCACCGGCCGCACGAGGGGCTACCGCGAGCGGGCGTCGTCGGGAAATCGTCCCGGCGGATCAGGTAGCCGGCTTATGCGGACGTTGACGGTGAGGTGGCTTTGGGCGGGGCCGCGGAAGATGCCGCGGG
>JAPPKM010000044.1 GCA_028874315.1 Chloroflexota bacterium | reverse complement strand
GCTGCCGGCGGGCGGCGCCGGCCTGACGGTCACGGCCACGGACGCGCGGGGCGGCCTGACCCGCGTGCCGGTGCTGGTGGCCGTGGCCGACGCCGATGAGCGGGTTCCCCCGCTATTCCCGGCGGAGGGCTGGACCTTCCGCGTGGCCGAGAATGCTGCTGTGGACACCGTGATCGGCACCGCCGCCGCCCGCGACCTGGACGCCGGCCCGCTGACCTACGCCCTGACGGCCGGCAACGAGACCGAGGCCTTCGCCCTGGACGTCAGTTCCGGGATGCTGACGGTGGCGGGGACGCTGGACCATGCAACCACGCCCAGCTACAACCTGACCCTGACGGCTACTGACGCCGACGGCGGTACCGCCACGACCACCGTGGCCCTGATCGTGACCCAGGCGGGCTGAGGGCCGCCAGTGGGGCGCGACCGGACGACCCTTACCCCGGACCGCGTCCGGCTCACGCTCCGGCTCTCGCCCCCACGAGAGACCCTTGCATTACGCACTTCGCCCTTGAAGGCTCGGCGGCTCTTCACCCTCTCCAAGGGGAGAGGGTGATTCGGGCGTCTTCGGCCGAAATCGGTGAGGGGTCTTCCGGGCAACCAGCCTCAGGCTATCCGAAGGTCTTCCTCGAGGAATTGGGCAGAGCCTGTCCCGGACCCGATCCCGCGGTGAGGGTCTTCGCTCCTCGCACCTCGAAGTGACCCAGTACGCGAGTCCTCAGCCAACCGAATGCGAGTAAGCCTAAAGGCCTCGCTAAACGGCCACCGCCGCCACCTCGGCCGGAGACTCGTCGCCGCCCGCAAAACCGCAGAATTCCTCGTAGTCGATCAATTCCGTGATCGTTGGGGCCTCCCCGCAGACCGGGCACTCAGGGTCACGCCGCAGCTTCAGTTCACGGAATTCCATCTCCATGGCGTCCAGCAGCAGCAACCGTCCGGTCAGTGACGTCCCGTTGCCCACGATGAGCTTCAGCACCTCGTTTGCCTGGATGAGCCCGATAAGGCCCGGCAGAACGCCCAGCACACCGGCCTCGGCGCAACTCGGCGCCATTTCCGGGGGCGGCGGTGTGGGGTACAGGCAGCGGTAGCACCCTGTACCGGGCTCGAACACGGTCGCCATGCCCTCAAAGCGCATGACGCTCCCGTCCACCAGCGGCTTACCGAGGAAGTAGGCGGCGTCGTTCGCCAGATACCGCGTTGGGAAGTTGTCGCAGCCGTTGACCACGATGTCGTACGGCTCGAGGATCTCCAGCGCGTTGTCGGAGGTCAGCGGCTCGTCGTGGCGCACAACCGTCACGTCCGGGTTCAAGCCCGTCAGCGTGGCTTCCGCCGACGCGGTCTTTGGCATCCCGACCCGATCGTCGCGATGCAGGATCTGTCGTTGCAGGTTCGAACGGTCGACGGTGTCGAAATCCACCACCCCCAGAGTGCCCACCCCAGCCGCGGCCAGGTAATAGAGCACGGGAGAGCCAAGCCCGCCCGCACCAATCGCCAGCACGCTGGCATTCAGAATCTTCGCCTGCCCGGCCGCCCCAACTTCGGGCAGCAACATGTGGCGGCTGTAGCGTTGAACTTGCTCAACGGTGAACACGATCAGGAGCCTTCCAGGTAATGCCGGCGCTTAGTGCCCGGCGGGTGGTTCCTCGGTCTCGTAGCCGGCTTCGGCCCACTCGGTCATGCCGCCGGCCATGTTGTACGCCTCGGTCACGTTCAGCGCCCGCGCCATCTGGGTGGCAACCGCGCTGGTCTGTCCCACGTTGCAGATAAAGAGCAGCGGCTTGCCGGTGGGGATGACATCGCCGGGGCGCGCCAGAATCTCATCCAGCGGCACATAGTCGGCCCCGGGCATGGCCGGAGCGTGAAACTGGGTGCGGACGTCCACCACGTCCACCTCACCGTTCTCGATCATCTCCTTCGCCTTGTGAATGTCGACGTCGAAGTCAGGCGATCCAGGCAGACCCATCGTTTGGCACCCTTCGAATGTTCCGTCTACGCTCAAGCATCGCGCCGCAAGGTCGGCAGGTCAACGTAACGTCGCGGCGTCTCGCGAGGATTCCTACTGACTTTGCCTGCCTCGGCAAAGCTATGATCGAGCACGCGCATCGTGACAGAAGTCCCTGTGAACACTACTGAGCTCGCAGCCCGCCTCGCGGCGACTGCAGTTCCGGACGACGTGGCCGCCACCCTGCGCCGGCGACTTGACGGTCTGGACGGCAGCCTGGAGGGCCAGGATCGGCTTGGTCGTGCGCTCGATTTGCCCTGGGCGGCCAGCGGCGTCGCTCGGCCGCGGATTGGCGAACTCCACGAACACCTGGTCGACGATCTCGCTGCCACAGAGGAGGTTGCCGACCTGCTCTGCGACCACCTCGTTGTGCGCGAGCACCAGCTCACGTCGGCGCCCGATTCCGCTGGTCCCCGAGCGCTGCTTTGCCTTGTCGGCCCTCCCGGCGTCGGCAAGTCGCATATTGCCCGCGAAATCGCGGAGCACATCGGCCTGCCGCTGGCAACGATTCGCCTGGACCGTCTGGGCTCGCCCGACGAGTTGTTTGGCAACGGTCAGGCCCCTGGCGAAATCATGGCGGCTATCGAGGGGCTGGGGCAGAGCGAAATCGTCCTGCTGCTCGAGGAGATCGACGCGATTGGCGGCGGCTGGCCGACCGCGTCGACCCAGAATCAGGCCATCAGCGACCGCTGGGCGGCAACTCGAGCCACGCTCCTGGCGTCGCTGACGGATGCCGCGGCGCGACGCAAGTTCCAGGACCAGTTCTTTGGCGTCCCGTTCGATCTGTCCCGTGTCCTCGTAATTACGACGGCACGCTGGCTGCCCGACATTCCACCGCTGGAGCGCGGGCGCCTGGACATCGTGGAGCTCGGCGGATATGTGGACGACGACAAGGTCGCGATCGCGCGTGACTCGCTGGCGCCCGCCATGCTGCGTGAGTACAACGTGGCAGCGGACGACATCGCGATCGAGGACGACGCGCTCGCCGCGCTGGTCCGCAGCTACACGGTCGAGCCGGGTGTCGACGAACTCGACGGCCTGCTGCGCCAGGTCGTTCGCCGTGCGCTGACGCGTCGCGCGGTTCGCGGTGAATCCGGTCCCGTGTCCATAGCCATCGAGGACCTGGGAGCTACGGTCGGTCGACCTACGCGACTTGGCCTGCATCGCCGACGACGCGAGACACCTGGAATGACCGCGGGAGCAGTCGTTCGGCGCAGCGGCGGGGTGCTGGGACACATCGAGGCCGTCCAGATGCCGGGCGCCGGACGAATTCGGATCCTGGACACGGCCGGCGCGGATCTGACCGGCCGCTATGCAATCGTTCCCTCATACGTTCGGTCGCGTCTCTCGGATCTGGGCGTCTCGGCCCGGTCGCTCGAAGAGTTCGACACGGACTTGCTGGTTCCCGCCAGCGACCTGCCCGGCGACGAAGGCTCACTCGCCATCGCGGCCGCGATTGCCATGGTCTCACTCATGCGGGACCGGGCAGCGGATCCGGAATTCCTGGCCATTGGGGGAATGACGGCCCACGGACACGTGCGTCGCGCGCAAGGCGTTCAGGCCAAGATTCTGGCAGCCCATCGCGGCGGCATACGTCGCATCGTGCTTCCGCGCCAGAACGAGCACGACCTCGACAGCATCCCGGAGCCGCTACACGACGCGATCACCTTCATCCCCATCGACGAAGTCGGCCAGGGCATCAACGTCGCCCTGCGCTAGAGCCTGGACGCCTATCCCGAAAAACTGTTAGGCGCCTGTCCGACCGCCCCCGTTCGCGCGCGAAACAAGCTGCCCGCCTCAGGCTCGGCCTCCTCGGAGATGCCGCGCGCCGCCGAAGTCACGTACAGATCCCGCCCATCCGATCCGCCAAACGCACAGCTTGACGTCTGGCTCACCGGAAACCGCACCATGCCGCGCTCGCTCCCGTCCGGCGCAAAGTGCCCCACGCGCGCTCCGCCCCAGAAGGCCACCCACAGGTCCCCGTTCGCGTCCACCGTCATCCCATCCGGAAACCCGACGGACGCATCCGCCTCGATCAGCGTGCGCCGGTTCGTAATCGCCCCGTCGTCCAGGTCGAAGTCAAAGACATCCACCCGCCGGGTCGGGCTATCGATGTAATACATCAGCCGGTCGTCCGGGCTCCAGTCGATCCCGTTCGAAATCGACACGCTGTCCACCATCACCTGCACGCCGAGGTCCGGGTCCAGCCGGTACAGCTTCCCCAGCCCGGCCGGAGCGGCCTCGTCATAGGCCATCGTGCCCGCCCAGAAGCGGCCATGCCGGTCGCACTTCCCGTCGTTCATCCGCATGCTCGGGTCATCAGCCCCGACCTCGGCCAGCACCGTCTGCGAGCCGTCCGCTTCCAGCGACCGAAATCCATCCGCCGCCGCCATCACCAGCCCGCCGCTCGCCCGCACCGCCACCGCGCCCACGTCAATACCAACGTCCGTGCAGTCATTACGCCCGTTCGCCGGATCAAAGCGGTGTACGGCCGATCCAGTTATGTCAACCCAGAGCAGCGTCTCAGTTCCCGGGTCCCAGAGCGGCCCTTCGCCCACTTCAGCGCGCGTTCGCACGACAAGTTCAGATTCCATGGCTCACATCCCAGGTCCACGGCGCCAGGCTCGCGCGCAGTGTATGGCCACGGACACGCCGCCCAATCAGTACCCGTTCGTATACTCAACGCCCACTCACCATGCCGCCGCCGCCGGAGCCCTTTGTGACGCTGATTTCCAGCCTGACCGCCCGCGAAGTCATCGACTCGCGCGGCAATCCGACCGTCGAAGTCGAAGCCACCCTCGAAAGCGGCGGGGTCGGCCGCGCCATCGTCCCGTCCGGCGCTTCCACCGGCGAGCACGAAGCCCACGAGCTTCGCGACGACGACGCCCAGCGCTACCGCGGCAAAGGTGTCCTCCGGGCTGTCGAACACGTCAATGACACGATTTCCCTGGAAATCGAAGGCCAGGACGCCGTCAACCAGGCCGCCATCGACACGCAGCTCCTCGCCCTGG
>JAPPKM010000054.1 GCA_028874315.1 Chloroflexota bacterium | reverse complement strand
GCGCCGCCGGATCGAAGAACGCCTCGTGCACCGTCCCCGCCGGCGCCGTGACCGTAATCGTCCAGTCGCGGTAGGTGTCGTCGGGAACGAAGTTGCAGGGGATCTGCGAGGAATGCTGCCAGTTGCGCTGCAGGCGATACGTGCCGGCTGGCAAGGGGCGGCCGGTGGCCAGCCGGTTGTCGTAGCCGGTGTTGGGCTGATCGTCGTCATCGACGATCAGCGATCGAATCAGGGCCGCATCGGGACCGCTGAGCCAGAAGCGATCGTACCGCGGCTCGTCATAAGCCCTCGTCTCCCGGTAAACCTCGGTCCCGGCCGCCGACCCGGAGGCCAGCGTCGCGGCTGACAGCGACGACGTCCAGGGATTCGCGCGACGGTGCTGCGCATGGAGAATCCGCCTCTCGACACACTCGGCGTACCCTGCGATCGCCTCTCCGCTCTTCAGTCCTGCCACCGCCGCCGCGATCTGGGCCCGCAGGTCGGCCAGGGTGATGGTGGGAGGCGGCGTCGGCGCCCCGTCCGTGATGAAGGCCGTCGGCGTTACGCCTTCGGCCGGAATGTTCTCGGCCGGCAGCCAGGCCCGGCTCAGCGTATCCACGCTGTAGGCCCAGGGCGACTGGTCCGGATTGGACACCGTGAAGGCCAGCGCCCCCGCCGCCACGGTGGCGTCGGTCGCCCCGGACCCCACCGGCGCGTAGGTGGGATGGGCCGCGCGCAGGAAGAGCACGCCCTGGCGCGTATCCCAGGTCGTGACGCGCCCCGCAATCGCGAAGTCGGCGGCGGCGCGCGCCCCCGCCTCGGTCGCGTAGGTCGAGTCCCCCGGCACCGCCACCAGCAGCGTCGCCGGCCCCGTGCCCTTCAGGTATTCGTGCGTTGTGAAGCGCAGCTCCTGCACCGGCCGGTAGCCGCCGTCATTGGGCTCGGCCACCACCGCCGCCGTCACCGACTGCAGCGTCGCCCGCACGATCGTTGTCGAGCGTACGATCTGCTCCTCCAGCGACGGCGCCACCCGCCAGGTGGGATCGGGCAGGGTGGCGACCCGTCGCTGCGAGACATCGGGATAGACCGTGGGCTGCGGGGCATCGTCGCCCGGCCCGCAGGCCGCCGCCGCCAGCGCCCCGGCGGCCAACGTCACAATCAACAGCCCCGTCGCCAGACGGCGGCCAAGGGCTACCCAGGCCATCGCCTGGAAACCACGCGCCATCCCCAGCGCGCATCGCGCCGGCCGCGCCCGCACCCACGGGACCGATCGCCCAGTCACCGAGGGCCGACCGCGCCGGCGGCAGGGCGCCTGGCCACGTCCGCCCCCCCAGCGCCTCCGCACAAGGCCCCTCGCTACCCGATACGGCATGCAGACTCGTTCACAGTAGCGTTCTCGCCGCATCCCGACCGGCATACGCGTCCGCGCCGTATTGGCCTGGTCTATGTGGTGCGGCCGTGAAAACGTTCACGTTCGCAGGCCTGCTCCGGACGTGCGTCAGGGGTGATGGTCCGTGCTGCCCAAAACGCCAAAAGACCCTCGCCCCCTCGGAGTCATCGCCGGTCCCACCGCCACCGCATCCGTCACCTTGTGGTTGACATAACCGTTCCGGGTATCGCGCTTGACGCCCAATGTCACGAGAACCCGCCGTAACCGCGCCACGATGGCGTCGGTCGCCGCGGGTCCCAGGGGTGCGTAGTCTCGATTGATCGCGCGGTTCACTGGTCTATCGCCCGACCCTGCGTATGCACTCGGTCGCGATCTGCCTGCGGTCTTCCTCGGTCACCTCGAGACCCTTCTGACCGCGCAGATGCACCTCTGTCTGAACGCAATTGACTTGGGCATGGAAATTCGAACGCCGGTAAACCCCCTCGCGCATTAGCTCGTATTCCGACTTTCCTCCGCACGCCATGAAGGCCATCCCGGCCACCAGCAACGCAGCCGCAGCCGCGCCAATCGACTTTCGCATCGCTACCTCCCCGGGCGACGAACGCCGGCTGTTTGCCTAATCTCACGCGGCTCTCCGGGGCTTGGGCACGACCCCGCGTACTTCCGCGGATTTGCTCGAGAGCACTGAAGTCTTTCGTCCGTCTGGCTTGCCGCCATCAGGCGATCCGACATCGTCTGATTCACCCGATCCGCAGGCCTCCGCCCTGCAAGCCGATCACGTGCCGAATTCGTGGACGAGGATGGCGGGAGGGTTCCGGAACTCTTGCGAATCCCGTCCGCCTAATGCCACAGCGGCTGCGCCACGTGCTTGTTCCTGAACAGCACGCCGTATCCCGTCAACGCTCGCCCTCCGCCCGCCCGGCATCGGTCCGACTTCGGCAGGGCACAGGTGTGAATCGTCTATCACATGTTCTGGCTGTTATTCAACCGGATCCATAGGGTGGCGCCACACCTTCGAGGGCGAAGGGCGCCGCGGAAGGGTCATGAGCGGGAGGGCGAGCAAGACGACGGGCGAGTCCGGGAAGTGAAGGTCATTCAACGTGAGCCACTCCAGAAGTTCCCGTCGTCCTGACGTAGGCAGGGGCTGCGGGCGTATGCTGGGAGCGCCCACTGCCAGGGGGCATTTCGCTGGCTGAATCCGCCAGTCGCACACGCCGTCAGAGCCTCGGCGAGTGGCTCGCCGCTGAGAATCGCCGCCGCGGGGGCCTGGCCCGCATTTGGCCGCGTCGAGGGGTTCCCCTCGCGCTTGGTCTGACGCTGTGGGTCGCAGCACTGGTGCTGGTCACAACGGTTGCGATGCAGCCGTTCGAGCACGGAGCGACGGTGGTACCGGCGGAGCGGGGTCAGTGGCTGATCGAGCGCGTGGCTCCGGGCGGGCCCGCGTGGCGCGCTGGCCTTAGCGCCGGCGAGGCGGTTGCCTGGGATGGCCGGCCGGGAGAATCAATTGGACGGCCCGTTGAGCTGAGCGCCGAGATCGGCGCAGGTGCGGTTGCCGATCCACAGACCGGAGCCGCGATCCCGATCCCAGGTCTGGATCCGGCCATGCGCGCTACCACGCTGGCGCTTGCGACGGCCTTTGCGGCGGGCGGCGCGGTTGTTGCCCTCTACGGCCGGCGGCGAGTGCTGGGAGCGGCCACCGCCGCCATGTTCGGCGTAGCCATCGCCCTTGCGCTTGGCTCCGTGGCCCCGGACGCCGAGGGCGTGCTGACGCTGTTGGTCTTCGCGGCGACCGGCGCGACGGGCGTCGCTTTGCTGTGGTTCGCGGCCGTCTGTCCCATCCGTGGACCGTCGTTCATCGTTCCATACGTCCCGGCCCTGGCGGTTACCGCCCTGGCCGGGCCGGTGACGGTGCTGGTGGCGTCGTACCAGGGCCGACCAGATTTGTATAACGCGGCCTGGGTTACGGTGGCGATTCTTCCGACCCTGGGTCTGACGGCGCTTCTGGCCAAATGCCTGGTCACGCTGCTGGATATCACGTTTCCGCGTGATCGGCGCGTGGCCCGCGTATTGCTGGCGACATTCCTGACCGCCGCGCTGCCGCCTACCGCGCTCTCGCTTGTGCCGGCGGTCGTGAGCGGCGCCGAGATTCTTCCGTATTCGGTCTCCCTGCTGGCCATCGCGGCAACCGCGCTGGGAGTCGTTCACGTGGCCGTGCCGACGTGGCGGATCCGATTTCAGCGGGTGCTTCGAACATTCTTCCTACACGGCGCGGCGTGGATATTTCTCTTTACGTTTTACGCGCTGCTGGTGGGCGTGATTGGTCGTTATCTGACGGACCGTGCCGGAGCGCTGCCGGTGGTGTGGACGCTGGCGGCAGCGCTGGTTGGGATTGGTGTGACGGCGCCGTTTGCGCGCTGGCTGGTTCTTCGAGTGCTGTCCGGCTGGGTTTACCAGGACAGCTATGACACGCAGCGCGTGATGCGAACGGCCAGCGTTGCGTTGGCCTCCACGACGTCGGTCGAGCAGCTTGCCGAGTCCGTGTTGGCTCCCGTGCGGCGCGCGATCGGCCTGGACTGGATTGCGGTAACCCGCGCCGCCCCACCGCACGACCTTGTGGCCATTGCTTTCAATAGTCTGGCCCCGACGCCCGACGACACCCAGGTACGGTCGGCCGTCGTCGCGGCGGGAGGCGGGGGGCGATCGGAAATCGCGGCGGTGGTCGTGCCGTGCAAGATCGGCGAGCCGGTGGCGGCCTATGTGGTCGCCTCGATCCGCGAAGAATCGTTCGGCCTCAGCCAGGCCGATGCCGAGTTGCTGGACGCACTGAGCAGTCAACTCGCCAGCTTCATGGTGCGCGTTGACCTGTGGGGCCAGTTGCAGGATCGAGTGCGCGAACTCGACGAAACGGCGCAGCGTTTGCAAGACAGCCAGCAGACGCTGCGTGACCTGTACGACCAAGTGAATGGGATGCTTGAGGCCGAGCGGCAACGTATCTCGCACGACCTGCACGACGAACCGCTGCAAAAGCTGGTGCTCTTGCAGCGCGCGCTCCGCTCTGCCGCGCCGGGACCGTACCGCGGCCGCGATGCCCTGCTGCGGTTGGTGGATACGGCTGCCGGCGACCTGCGTGAGATCTGCGAGCGCCTGCGACCGCCGGTCCTGGACGACCTGGGGCTGGAGGCTGCGCTGCGCTGGCTGGTGGACGAGGCTAGTCGCGCCGCCCCGTTTCAGATTGATCTTCAGATGGACGGCACGCCGGAGGCCGAACGGCCAGACGTTGACATTGAGACCAACGTCTTCCGCGCGGCACAAGAGGCACTGAACAACGCCCTACGGCACGCTCAGGCGTCGTCCGTTCGGATTCGCCTGACCCGTGCGTCCGATGCGATTCGGCTTTCGGTGCGAGATGACGGTCGCGGGTTTGAGGCGTCACCGGACTTCGCCGCATATGCGGCGACGGGACACCTTGGATTAGCCGGTCTGCGTGAACGGTTCACGCGTCTGGGCGGCGTGATGCAGGTTGAATCGCAGCCAGGCGGTCCGACGGTCCTGACGGTTGAAGCACCGATCCATGCCGCAGCCAGGGCCGGCGAGTGACGCCGCGCCGCCCAATCCGGGTTCTGCTCGTGGATGACCACGCCATGGTGCGGGAAGGAACGGCCGCGATTCTCGCTGATGTGCCCGACATCGAGGTTGTTGGGGCGTCCGGCGACGCGGCGGCAGCGGAGCGTGCGTGCCGTCGACTCGCACCTGACGTCTGCCTTCTGGACTTCCGAATCCCTGGCGGTGGGCCGCCGTTGGCTCGGCGGCTGGCGCACATTGCCCCGGCAACCCGAGTCCTGGTCGTGTCGGCCTACGGGAAACGGGACTACGTGCGGTCAATGCGAGACGCGGGCGTGCGGGGCTATGTGCTGAAGGATCTCGACACCGCGGGGTTGGCCGATGCCGTGCGAGCGATCCATGCGGGCGGCACGGTCTTTCATGAGTTTCATGAGTCCGAAGCCCATGCGGCCGACGGACGCCTGGCTGTCGAGCCACTCACGATGCGCGAACTTGATGTGCTTCGGCTGGTGGCGGAAGGCGCATCCAATCGCGAGGCCGCGACCATGCTGGGGGTCTCGGCAAAGACGGTGGAAGCGCACCTCAGCAGCGTGTACGGAAAGTTGCGCGTGCGCTCACGCACCGAGGCCGTGGTTCGGGCGGTTCGGGACGGAATCATCAATGTAGACGGGTCCAGCGCCGACCTGTAGGGACAGCTCGGGAATCGCGATCCGTCGACGCCCACCCATGGCTTCATACACCGCGTCGGCGAGTTGGGTGGCCCGGGCGCCATCCTCAACCCCGGCAAGCGGAGGGTCGCCGGCGGCTACGGCTTTCAGGAAGGCATTCAGGCTTGCGAGCTGAGATCCGCCTTGGGACCCGGAATCCGGCGCACCCCGCTGCAAGACGCTGCCGACATTCGGCTGGCCGTTCATCAGGTCGCCGTTGGCGGTCTCCGTGATCATTCCGTCGGTTACGAGAATGTGCCAGGCGGTGGTGGTCGAACTGTGGCCGTATTCCCCGATGGTCAGGCGGGCGAGACCGCCGTTCCTGAATCTGATGCCGGCCGAGACGGTGTCGGCCAGGTCCGACCGGCGTGTGTGGCGACCACCGAGGGCCTGTACATAGAGCGGCGCGGATTGCATGAGGTAGCTGGCAAGGTCCAACGCGTGACTGCCCAGCAGCCCCAACAAGCCGCCGTGCTCGGCCGAGGCCATCCAGGAGTCGCCAAGCGAATCGACGACGGCTTCAATGCGGACAAACGTTGGCCGCGGGATCCTGCCTCGGATTCGGCGAATTTCGAGCGCGTCGCGGGCCCAGAAGTTGACCGCCAGGACCGTACTGGATGCACGGGCGGACGCCAGCACCCGCTGAGCGTCCGGGAATCGAAGGGCCAAGGGCGCTTCCAACAAGACGTGTAGTCCGAGATCCAGTGCTTGGCAGGCGAACTGCGGATGCGTGGCATGCGGCGACGCCACGATGACAGCGTCCACGTCCGGGTGCCGGAGTGCCGCAGCGGCGTCTGTGCTCCATGACGAGGACCCCATGGCCCGCGCGCCGGCCTGGGCCCGGTCCGGATCGGCATCGACGACCCAGGTGACCTCCGCGCTGGTCTGTTCCTGGAGCAGCGCTCCGTACGCGCGTCCAATTTCGCCGCACCCGATAATCGCAATCCGCAAGCTTGAGTCCCACGGCCCGAGTGTGTCGCAGTCAGCGTACTGTCTGGCTTTGAAGGGTCCCGACTTGAGCAGCCGCGCCGTAACGTTCGGGTTTGACGCTCCGATTTGTAGTCCGAGCCGATCCAGAATCACCGAGGGGCGAACTGGCCCACACAAGGCCTAGCTGTCGTATAGTTGGCTTCCTGCTCGACATAACGCAGCTTCAGCTCAATGGCATCTGACTCCAGCCACCGCCGACCGTCTGGGCGTGCGCATCGTCTTCGGCGCGCCGAGGTGATCAGTGTTGCCTCTGCCGGCGTTGTCTTTGTCGTGGTGGCCGTCCTGGGCATTCTGGTCTGGCTCCGGTCATCGGATGCACCCGATGAAACCGTGGCCGCCACGCCAACGGTCGCCGTACCTCGAACCCGTGCGCCCACTCAGATTGCAAGCAACCGGACGCCGCTGCCGCAGATAACTTCGCCCGCCGCGGAGATTACCGTGACGCCCGAGCCACCGAATCCAGTGGACCTTATCGCCGACTGGCCGGAGGATCGTCCATTTAGCGTGCTATTCCTGGGCCTGGATCGCCGTCCCGGCGAGGGCGGGGGACGGACCGACGCGATTATCCTTGCGCACATTGAGCCGCGTGTCCGAGCCGCGACCCTGGTCTCGGTCCCTCGTGACATATGTGTGGCGAACTGTCGCACGGACCCATTCCGGATTAACTCGGTGTGGCAGGAGGAAGGTCCGGACGCGCTTACCCGCCGGGTGTCAAACCTGCTCGGCGTGCAGGTGGACTACTGGGTAACCCTGGACTTCAACGGATTCAAGCGCCTTGTTGACTTCTTCGGTGGAGTTGCGATCGACGTGGAATCGACGATTTATGACCCCAGCTATCCCAACGCCACTGACACGGGTTTCGAACCGTTCCATGTGGAGGCCGGGCCCAACCACTTCGACGGAGATATGGCGCTGCGTTATGTACGAACCCGCCACCAGGACGGCTCGTTTGCACGCGAAGTGCGCCAACAGCAGATCCTGTTGGCCCTGGTTGAGCAGGTGATTTCGCCGCAGACCCTGGTGGAGTCGCCGGCGTTTCTGACCGAACTGAGCAACGCCTTCGAGTCAAACCTGCCGCCCGACCTCGTGCCCTCGATGGCCAAGCTGGGGATGCAGATCGGCTCGTCCCGGACGGTGTCCGGCGCTATCCGGCCCGAGGACGGCATGGTGCGCGAAGTGATTGCGGACAACGGCGCGTTCGTGCTGCAACCCAACGTCCCGCTCATCCACGCATACACCGCGGACCTGATGCGGCACAGTGAATCACTGCCGCCGCCTGAAGCAGGCTCACAGGTCGAGTTGGCGAACCGGCAGCAGCCGGCGTCCTAAGGCCGCTGCGCCACTACGTAGAGTTCCGACGGCTCGTAGGCGACTTCGAGGAATCGTCGCAACACGCCGGCCACTCGGGCCAATTCGTCCCGCGTGTGCGTCAACCCGTCCGACACCTCATGGATGGCACGTTCGAGGTCCTGGCCATAGGCCGAGTCGGCCAGCCGCGCGGCAATCCAACGCGACGCGGGCGAATCAGCAGGGCCCGGCGCGCCGGCTTCCGGCGTTGGGGGCGACAGGCGGAGGTCGTCGAGGTCAACGGGTAACCCGCGCGCCGACTCAGGATTGAGTCCGGCCGCAACGGTCGTGAGACCCGCGCCGTTGGTGAAAAACTCGATCAGCTCCAGGTCGTAGGGCCGGACGTGCGTTGGGTCACGCCAAAACTCGTGGGCGATGGTTGGAAGGCTGCCCGGGTTGGGCGTGGCGACTATGAGCCGGCCGCCGGGGCGAAGTCGATCCGCGGCCAGACGGATAAGAGCCTCGGCCTCGCGAACCGCCAGATGCTCGATCACGTGGAAGGCGGTGATTGCGTCGTAGCGGTGGGGCGTGCTTTGCAGAAAGTCGAGAATGTCGCCCTGCCGAACCGGCAGATCGCGAGCCTGCTCCAGCATCTCCGGGTCGTGATCGATACCAAGGACTTTGTGGCCTGCTTGGGCAGCCGCTTCCAGAAACTCGCCGCGGCCACAGCCAACGTCCAGCAGGTCGCCGGCTTGAGGGGTGAACTGGAGGTACCAGGCACGCGCACGTCGGACGGTTTCCGCCGTAAACCCGCGCTGTGCATACCACTCGGCGCCCATAATCTGTCAGCCTCTCCAATCGCCGGGCGGCAGGCTAGCACCGGGCCTGTCTGCTCACACTAGAATGCCTTCCGGTTACCCCTCGCAGCGGCGGTCGTTATGAACGACGACGTTGAGATCTTCTCGATCGGAACGGAACTCGTCTCCGGCCTGGTGCTGGATACAAATTCGCATTGCCTGGCCGGCGAAGTCTCAGTTGCAGGCGGCGACGTTCGCCGGATCACCGCGCTCGCCGACGATCTGGATGCTCTGATAGCGGAACTGCGCGCCGCCGTGGCCCGCAAGGCGCGTGTGATTCTGACGACCGGTGGGCTCGGTCCAACGCCTGACGATATGACGGTGGATGCCATCGCCGCGGTCGCAGGGAGCGACATTCACACGCCATTTGAGGTCATCGAAGACTACGCCCGTCGTCGCAACATGACGATCGAGGAGGTTTCGGTTCCGCCGCGGCTCAAGATGGGGTCGATACCGCGCGCGGCCACCGTGCATCTGAATCCGGTTGGATGGGCGCCGTGTTTCTCGACGGCGATCGAAGAGACCACCATCTGGTCGATGCCCGGGCCGCCGCGTGAGGTCGAGGGCTGCTTCGAGACGCACATCCGGCCGGCGCTGCGTGGACTGTTCGCTACCCAGAGCGCGCGGATGCGTGTCTTCATTGACTCCTTCGAATCGGAGACTTCGCCTTTCATGCAGCGCGTGATGCGCGAGGTGCCGGCTGCCTACCTGAAGGCCTACGTGGGGCAGTCGCGGGTCAACGGGCTTCCCGTGGACATCGTGGTGCGCAGCGCCGACGGTGGGGATCCCAAGGTCAAACTCGACGCCGCCTATGACCTCTTCTGTGCCATCGCGGCCGAGGCTGGCAAGACCGTCACGCTCGAACCAACAGCGCCGCTGCGCGACTGACTGGGACGTAGCCGGTGCGTTCCCGCTGGTCATCCGAGGCCGCCGCCGGCCTGGACGCCTTGGCCTTGCGGGTCTATACCTCGCGCCTGCTCGGCGCCGAGCCGTCGCTGGTTCTCTACGGCGGCGGTAACACCTCGGTCAAGCACACGGCGCCGCATCCGCGCGGCGGGTCACGGCGCACGCTCACGATTAAGGGCAGCGGCACCGACCTGGCGACGATTCAGGCCGGTGGGTTTGCCTCGCTCGCCCTGGATGACCTCGTCCCGCTTCGCAAACGCGCGACCCTGGATGACGATGCCATGGTGGAGTTGGTCACTTTGGCGCTACTCGACTCGCGGGCGCCGCGACCTTCCATTGAAACGCTGCTGCACGCATTCATTCCCCTCGCCTGGGTCGATCACAGCCACGCCGACGCGATTCTGACGCTGACCAACCAGCCGGACGGGGTTGCGCGCGTTCGCGACGTCTTTGCGGACTCTGTTGGCCTGGTCCCATACATCAAGCCGGGCTTCGATCTCTCGCGGGTGGCCGCGGACGTGTACGACAGCGATCCCGCGGTCGAAGGCCTCATTCTCGACAAACACGGCCTCGTGACGTTTGGCGAAACCGCCCAGGAGTCATACGAGCGGCATATCCAGTTGGTGTCGCGGGCGGAAGCGCGTATTTCCCAGACGTGGGTCGGACCACGCCGGTCATTGGGTGGGACGGATAGCGAAGCGTCGCGTCTGGCGGTGACGCTGCGTGGCGCCTTGAGCCGTCGTCGGCACTTGATTGTCCGCTGCGACACGAGTCTCCGTGTCCGCGCTTTTGTCGACCGCCGGGATCTGGACCAGATCTCGCAGCAGGGGCCTGCGACGCCAGACCACGTGTTGCGTACCAAGCGCCTGCCGCTGGTGCTGCCGTCCGCTGATCCCGACGATGCGCCAACGGCCGTGGCTCGCTACGAGGCGGCGTACCACGAGTACGTCGAAGGGTACGCAGACGCCGCTACTGACTTCCGGCACGATCCCGGACCGCGTGTGGTACTGGCGCCCGGCGTGGGAATGTTCACAACTGGCCGTACGGCCGCTGAAGCGGACGCCGTGGCTCGCATTTACCGCCACACCATGGACGTGATCGAGGGCGCGGAGTCCATCGACGCCTATGCTGCGTTGCCGGCACGCGACCTTTTTGACATCGAGTATTGGCCCCTCGAGCTCTACAAGCTGAAACTTGCGCCGCCTGATCGGGAATTGGCCGGCCGCGTAGCCCTCGTTACCGGAGCTGCCAGCGGAATCGGCCGTGCCACGTCCCGGCGGCTGGCAGCGGCCGGCGCCCACGTATTTGTCACCGACATCGACACTGCCGGGGCTGATTCAGTGGCGACACAGATCCGCGGCGCCGGCGACGCCGCCGAACCGATGAAGCTTGACGTGACGGACAAGCCGGCTGTCGAGCTGGCTTTGCACAGCGTCGTGCTTGCGGTTGGAGGAGTCGACATCGTGGTCTCCAACGCCGGCATTGCGGATGCAGGCTCCATTGATGCCCTGGGACTCGACGCGTGGCAGCAAAGCCTTGACGTGAACGCTACCGGCCACTTTCTCGTCACACAGGCGGCCGTCCGCGCGATGCGCGAGCAGGGCATTGGCGGCAGTCTCGTCCTGGTCTGCACAAAGAACGCCCTTGATCCCGGCCGCGACTTTGGCGCCTACAGCGCGGCCAAGGCGGCGCAGCTCCAGCTTGGGCGCGTGCTTGCCATCGAAAACGGGGAGCACGGGATACGCGTCAACATGGTCAATCCCGACGCGGTGTTCGCCGACTCTCGCCTGTGGAGCGACGATCTCCGAGCGGGTCGAGCCGCCGCCCACGGTGTGACGGTCGATGAACTTGAGGACTTTTACCGCCGCCGCAATTTGCTGCAGACGCGAATCGACGCCGGAGACGTGGCCGAGGCCGTGCTGTTTCTCGCCAGCGACCGCGCAGCCAAGACCACCGGCGCCGTGCTGCCGGTGGACGGCGGCGTTCGTGGGGCGTTCCCGCGCTAAAGCTCGCCTCTTCGGTTGGGACTAGGGTACGGCGGCGCCCGAAACGAGAAGTTCGCCGTCAGTCACCACAAGCGTTTCGATTGCAATGGGCAGACGCGGCAACCCGGCGTCCAGCGTGCGTTCGGCCAGGGCCAGTGCGAGCGAACGTGCGAATCCCGGGGCGTACATCTCGCCCACCTGGAATCGAGTGATTTCGGCCGTGCGCTGGCTGTTCTCGGTTGAGACGGCGATGTCGATGCGGAATGGAAGGTTCAGGCCGGCCGAGTGCAGGATGCCCGTCAGCGCGAGCGTTCGCGGGCGGAACGTGAGCTGCAGTTCAGTTACCGAACCGAAGCCATGTTCCTGCGCGGCCCAGTCCCGGAGAAGCGCCGTCAACTCGTCGTGGGTGAAGGAAACCTGGGCCGGGATAGCCCGGCCCGCCTGCCGCGCCTGCTCCGAAGTCTGACCAAAGGCGTTGAGCTTGGCCTGGGCGCGCGCGCGCACAAGCGGATCAGGTTCGAGCCGTGCCAGATCCGAAATGTCAACCGAGCCGCGTGTGGCGAAGACTCCGAGGACCGTCAGGACACCGGCCATGGCCAATATCACCCAGATGCCCAGTACCAATGCCCGACGCACGCAGACTCACTCCATTTTGCCGCCGCGCCCTAGGCTGCGGCTACCGTGCAACGGCTGCACAAGTCAGATCGCTGGATGCCGCCGGGGCGTGATGCACGGCGAGCCAATTCGTTCGCACGCGTATGCTAGCGTCCGGTCGCTCGCGTGCCGAAGCGTCGGGAGCTTGTGAACACTGCTGGGACCTGCGGCCCCATCCGCAAGGCCGTCGTGCCGGTTGCCGGGATCGGGACACGCCTGTTTCCCGCTACCAAGTCGCAGCCCAAGGAAATGCTGCCGGTTGGTCGTAAGCCCGTTGTCCAGTATGTGATCGAAGAGCTTCGCGCAGCCGGCATCGAGCAGATTCTCTTGATTACCGGCCGCAAGAAGGCGGCAATTGAGGATCACTTCGACGCCGATCTCGAGCTTAGCCAGGTTCTGCGGCAGGCGGGAAGCGTTGACCTGGCCGACTTACCACTTGCCGACGGCATCCGAGGCGTGTTCTACACCCGACAGGGGACGCCCAGCGGTGTTGCCGACGCCGTGGGGCTGGCGAAGGACTTTGCGGGTAGTGAACCCATCGTGGTGGCCTTCGGCGACACGATTATTCGCGGCGGCAATCTGGTGGCGCGCCTCATGTCCGCGCATCGAGAGAGTCGCGCAAGCGGTGCGGTCGCCGTTGAGCAGATCGCTCCGGAAGACGCATTTCGCTATGGGATCGTTGATGTGCGCACGGTCGATGGCTCGCTTGTCGCCGCGAACCTGGTAGAGAAACCGGCGGCCGGCAGTGCCCCCAGCGATCTGGCCATTGTCCCGCGCTATGTTTTTGGCCCGGCAATCTTCGACGCGATCGAAGCAACCAGGCCTGGGTTGGGTGGGGAGCGCTGGCTGACAGATTCCATTTCAATCCTGGCGCGTGAATCTCCCCCCGTGCGCGTCGTGCCGCTGGATGCGAGTGAACGTCGCTACGATATCGGCAACTTCGAGTCGTATTACCGCGCGTTCATCGACTTCGCGCTTGCGGACCCACAGTACGGGGCGAGCGTTCGCCAGTACGTCAGCGAGCTCGGCCAGAGGCTGTGACCGCAGCTTCGCGGGTGATCGCGTCGGCGCCCGGCCGGGCCGGGTTGCTCGGCAACCCCAGCGACATGTACGGCGGAACCGTGATAGCCGTAGCCGTTCCGCGGCGGGCCTTCGTTGCCGTCAGCAAGGCTCCACGATTGCGGTTGATGTCGCTGGACGCCGGTCTTGACCTCACCGTGGAGCGCGCCGCTGATCTGCGCCTGGCGCCACCGCCGGCCGCAGCCGAGGCGGCGCGCATGAGACCGGCGGACCTCGCCACGGCCCGACGTTCAACCTATCTGAACGTCCTCAAGGCCGTTGTCGCGGCGCAGGACTTGCAAGGGGAGCAGATCGAGATTCGCTGCTGGAGCGACGTTCCGCCCAGCGCCGGCCTGTCGAGCAGCAGCGCGCTTCTCGTGGCCGCGCTGCAAGCCACGAACGTGTGGCTCAAGCGTGCGACCCCGCCGCATCAATTCGCCGAAACGGCGCGCGAGATTGAGTTCACCCGCATGGGCGTTACTTGCGGCTTTCAAGACTTTTATGCCACGACGTTCGGCGGTCTGATTTGCATGGACTTTCGGGACAAGGAGCATTGGCGGGGACCGAGCGTCGATCCCCTGGCAACCGTCGAGCCGCTGCTGGATTCCGATGTGTCCCTCCCGTTCGCCCTGGCGCACACGGGTCGGCAGCGAGATTCCGGGGCGACCCACCGCCCGCTGCGGGCCCGCTGGGTCGAAGGCGACCGTGACGTTCGAGCCGCCATGCATGAACTGGGGTCCATCGCTCGCCAGACGAAGCGTGACGTGCTTTCCCGAAACTGGCCGGCGGTGGGGGCGGCGATGAACACTGCGCATCGTCACATCGCCGCCGTAGGCGGGTCCGGACCGGTTGTTGACGCCCTGATCGAGCAGGCGCTCCGGCTGGGCGCTCGCGGCGCCAAGCTGGCCGGGGCGGGTCTGGGTGGCACGATCATCGTGATGCATGACGATCCGCACTGGTTCGCGAGCAGAATCGTCGACCACGGCGCTGCATCCGCCTTCGCCGTGCAGCAGGCGGCGCCGGGAGTACGCGTCGAGCCAGCGGACCTTGCCACGGGGCCCCATCGAGCAACGGCTTCCTCAGTCACGTGAGCACGGTCAGGATTATCGGGCTGGATCTGGGCACTACGGGCGCTCGCGCCGTGCTGGCTGACTTGTCCGGAAGCACTGAGGCGGTCTACGAAGCTCCGTACGATTTGCACACGCCGCGACCGGGATGGGCCGAACAGTCGCCGCAGGCCTGGGAAGCGGCGGCTTACGAGGCGGTGGCCGCGGTGGCGTCGGTGGCCGCGCGACCGGATGAGGTTCGCGCGATCGGACTCACCGGACAGATGCACGGACTCACGCTGCTGGACGACGAGCAGCGGCCGCTGCGCGAGGCGATTCTCTGGTGCGACCTTCGAACCGGTCCGCAGCGACGCGCACTCGAGAACGACATCGGGGTGCCCACCCTCATCCGTCACACCGGAAACCTCCCGCTGGAGGGTTTCCAGGCCCCGAAGCTCGCGTGGGTTCGTGAGCACGAGCCTCGTCGGCTGGAACGCACGGCACACGTCCTGCTGCCCAAGGACTACATCCGGCTGTGCCTGTCCGGTGAGTGCTGGACAGATGTGTCCGACGCCAGCGGGACTGGCTACTTCGATTCAGCGACGCGCCGTTGGTCAAATGCAATGCTGAATATCCTGGAGATTGATCCGGCCTGGCTGCCGGAGGTTCGAGAGTCTCCGCAGACGGCGGGTCGGCTGACACCGGCCGCGGCCGAACGCCTGGGGCTTCGCGCCGGAATACCAATTGCGGCAGGCGCCGGCGATCAGCCAGCGGGCGCGGTGGCGGCCGGAGTGGTCGTTGAAGGGGACGCCGCGATTACTATCGGCTCGTCGGGCGTGGTGTTTGCCGCGTCCTCCGCCTACGGCGCGGCGCCTGACGGTCGCGTGCAGGTGGGTGCGCACGCGCTGCCGCAGCGCTGGTATCTCATGGGTGTCACACAGGCAGCCGGACTCTCGCTGCGCTGGTTGCGCGACACACTTCTGCCGGACGCCACATTCGCCGAGCTGGTTCGCGAGGCTGAGCAATCAACGCCGGGCAGCCGAGGCCTGCTCTGGCTACCGTACTTGCAGGGTGAGCGGACGCCGCACCTGGACGTTGACGCCCGCGGCGCCCTGGTGGGGCTAACGACCGCACACCGCAGAGCCGATGTCGTTCGCGCCGTGTTGGAAGGCGTGGCGTTCAGTCTGCGCGACGCTGCTGTCGCCATCGAAGGTGTCGGTGCGGGGATGCATCGGTTCAAGCTCGCCGGTGGAGGCGCCCGAAGCCCCCTGTGGCGTCAGATCGTCGCCGACGTGTTCGAGGCGCCAATGCGGGTCGAGGCGGAGGGCCGCGGTCCGGCATTCGGCGCGGCACTGCTGGGCGCCGTGGCGGCCGGGCTCTTTGCGTCGGTGGAGGAGGCCGTTGCGGAAACCACCATGCCATTTGCGACGGTGACTCCAAACGCTGCTGGATCCTCCGCGCTGGAGGCGGCCTACGCGCGTTACCGTGATCTCTATCCCGCACTGGCCGACGCAAATCGAGCCGCAGCCGCAACGCAGGCTGCCGAATTCAATGCAACGTAACCGATCGGACTCCGCGTCGTTGCTATAGTCGAGCCATAGCCCGAGCCCGGCTGGCCGGGCCTGAGTGACATCCCCATGCCTGTCGATCGAACTTTCCCCAATGCCGTTCTGGACGCGATCGCGCGTCGTCCGCTGCTCTTTGACGGCGCGATGGGAACGACACTTAACGACTTTCCGGACCGAGACTGGGAGGCGCCCGAGGAAGTCACCCTGCGCTTTCCCGACCGCATGTCCAACGTCTATCGGTCATACGTGGACGCGGGCGCCGACGTCGTAACGACCAACACGTTCGGCGGCAACCTCATTCGACTGCAACGGGCGGGTCTGACGCGCAAGTCCGAGGCCATCAATCGCGGCGCGGCTGAACAAGCTCGAGCTGCGGTCGGCGATGACGCCTGGGTGGCCGGCGATATCGGACAGAGCGGCGACTTCCTCGAGCCGCTTGGGGAAGTCACCGAAGCGCAGATGACCGAGGCATTTCGAGTTCAGGCGGAGCAGCTGGCCGCCGGCGGTGTCGACCTTCTCCTTTGTGAGACTTTCAGCGACATTCGCGAGGTTCAGATTGCGATACAGGCCGCCGGATCTACCGGATTGCCCGTCTTCGCCACCATGACCTACGACATCAACCTCCACACCATGATGGGTGTGGCGCCCGTGGACGGCATGCGCGCTTGCGAAGAGGCCGGCGCTGCTGTTGTCGGATGCAACTGCGGGAACGGTCCGGAAGAGATGACGCAGGTCCTGGACCAGATGCTCGCCGCGGGCCCGAGTCGACCTCTCATGGCCCAATCCAACGCGGGCGTGCCCGAGCTGATCGATGGGCGGGTCTGCTACCTGTATCCGCCGGAAAAGATGGTTGAGTTCGCCCGGCAGTGGTTCGAGGCCGGCGTCTCGGTGGTGGGCTCGTGCTGTGGGAGTACAGATCAAACGACGCTCCTGCTGCGCGAGATGATTGATCGACTGCCGGTGCGAGTTCCGGCCTGATCCGGCGGTCTGGCCGACCGGGCGCGCAAGGACTTCAGGAGCGGCCGCTGTCAAATGCTCGGCTAATATGCAGCGTGGACGATGACGCCTCTGCCGTTAGAACCATGAGACGCCGTGGCTGACGTTTTTCGACACACCTGGTGGGCGTTCGCGCAGGTCTACTACGACCTCCGAGCGCTGGCGTTGGTCGGAAACCTGATCTGGTTTCTCACCATCCTGCCCCTGGTTCCGATTGTCGGGATTCCGGGCGCTTTTGCACTACAGCAGGCGGTGCTGCAGGCGGATGCCCAGGTCACCGGGGTTCAATTCTTCGTCTTCATTGTGGGCGGGACCGCCGTGGGCGGCGCGTTGGCCGGGCCGGGCACGGCGGCGCTTTTCCATGTGGCGCACCGCCATGTCGAGTACGAGAACATTGAGATGCGTGACTTCTGGCAGGGCTTCCGATCCAATTTTCGACGCGCCTGGCTTCTTTTCTTCGTCGACATGTGCCTGCTCTATGGCCTGGTCGTGGGGTTCATTTTCTATACCGGGACCGGCGAGTTGCTGATCCAGGCGCTGGGGTTCCTCTCGCTCTACTTCGTGGTGCTGTGGACAGCGGCCCAGGCCTACCTCTTCCCGATGTTCATCCGGTACGACATGTCCATCTATCACCTGTTCCGTAACGCGGCGGTGATGGCCCTAAGCTCGCCGGGCTCGTCGATTGCTTACTTCACCGTCGTGATCGGATGCATTGTCATGAGTATGCTGCTTGTCTTCCCGGCAGTGTTTTTGCTGGCGAGCACCCTGGCACTCGTGGCAATGCGAATGACGCAGGACCGGCTCCACGCATTCGGCGTGGAGCCCGAGGGGCGAAGCTGGTGACGGCGCACCCACCAACGTTGATAACAGGCTCGGAGGGCTTCGATGGCTGACGTTCAGATTCGTAACGCTCGGGTGATCTTCAAGGAAGACTCGGACCCGGCGGCCGTGATTTTCGGCCAGACCGGCACGCCCGATGACGAAAAGTCCGACCTTGTGGGACAGGCCAACTACCACGATGGCTACATCCACGCCATTGATGGCGTGAGCCTCGACATCCACGACGGCGAGTCAATCGCGATTCTCGGGCCGTCCGGATGCGGAAAGTCCACGATGCTGCGAGTGGTCGCAGGCCTTATTCGCCTGGACGAGCCCAACAGCGGGACGATCAGGTACGGCGAGGAGGAGTGGACCATGCTCGGCGCCAAGGAGCGGCGCGTGGGCATCGTGTTCCAGAACTATGCCCTCTATCCGCACATGCACAGCAAGAAGAACCTGGGCTTCTTCTTCAAGATGCACAAGCGCGAGGAGGAAGTTGACGAGCGCGTGGAGATCGTCTCCCAGATCATGGGCGTCGGCTTCGATCAGCTCCTCGACCGTCGACCGAAAGCGCTCTCCGGCGGACAACAACAGCGCGTGGCCATCGCTCGCTGCATCGTGCGGGACCCCACGGTCTTCCTGTTTGACGAGCCACTCTCAAATCTCGACGCCAAGCTGCGCAGCCGCACACGGGTCGAGATCAAGCGATTGCTGCGGCGGTTCAACATCACCACCGTGTACGTCACGCACGACCAGACCGAAGCGCAGGCCATGGGTGACCGAATTGCCGTGATGCAGGCAGGCAAGATTCAGCAACTCGGCACGTACCGCGAGATTTACGACAACCCGTCCAACATGTTCGTGGCCGGATTCGTGGGCCTGCCGCCGATGAACCTGATGCCGGCCAAGGCCGAACGGGGCGGTGTACGCGTGGACGGCCACTTCGTCGACCTGCGAAACGACGCGCTGGGAAGTCGCGAAGGCGCTCCGGTAAATCTGGGCATCAGGCCTGAATCGATCGAGTTGACGCACCACCAGGTGGACGGCTCGGTGCCGGTTGACGTGTACTGGGTGGAGAGTCATTTCTCCGAGCAGCGCAAGGAGGTCACCTTTGACCTCGCCGGATCGCGAGTCATCGCAAAGCGTCCGCTCGAGGAGGAATGGGACCGCAACACCACGGTGTATGCCAAGGTTCCGGTGGACGAGGCGTACGTATTTGACGCCGATGAGGATCGACTGATCTAGCCAGCGTCGACGTCAAGCCCCGAGGGGGATTTGTCGGATCAAGGCAGCCCCTTGGGGGCAGTTTGTAGCTTCAAAGTCAATCTTTCCGCAATGCTCGCTGGGTTGCAGTGGGGAGTGCTAAACTACGCTTAGCCGCACAGTCTGCCATGGTCGGGCGAGGGCCCGTCCTTTTCCCGGGGGAGGGAAGCGGTCCAAACGTCCTGAGGAGGCTATCCCGTGCGCAGTGACTTCATGTTGGCGCTGCAGCAGCTTGCCGACGAGAAGGGCATTCAGATTGAGGCGGTCGTTAACGCCCTGCGCACAGCCATAACCTCAGCCTTTGAGGACTACAACAGCGACTACGACGACATTGACATCGAGATCGACCCGGAGACGGGGGACTCGACCGTGTATGCCAATAAGACCGTCGTCGAAGTCGTGACCGACGAGATTCACCAGATTTCGCTCGACGCGGCCCGGAGTTACGACGAGACCATGGAGGTCGGCGAGGTCTTTCAGATCGACATCACGCCGCCGAACTTTGGGCGAATCGCAACACAGAAGGCCCGCCAGGCCATGCAGCAGGCCCTGCGGGATGCCGAGCGGCTAGAGATTTACACCCACTTCATCGAGCACCAGGGCCAGCTGCTCGTCGGTCGTGTCACCCGCGTCGAGAATCGTGGTGTCTTCGTGGATCTCGGTCGCGGCGAGGCGATCATGCTTGCCGTCGACCAGGTGCCAGGCGAGTTCTATCGGTCCGGGCAACGAATGCGCGTGCTGCTCCTTGAGGTGGCCGAGGGAGGGCGTGGCGCACAGCTACGCATCTCACGCTCGCACGCGGATTTCGTTCGTCGGCTTTTCGAACGTGAGGTTCCGGAAATCCAGAATGGTCTGGTTGAAATTGCGGCCATTGCCCGCGATGCCGGGGTTCGAACGAAGCTGGCGGTTCGCTCGCGTCAGGAGGGGCTTGACCCTGTGGGTTCGGCGGTGGGCATGCGCGGTACGCGCATCCAGAACGTGCTGCGTGAACTGGGGCAGGAGAAGGTGGAGATCATCCTGCACGACGAGGAGCCGCGCGTGTATGTCGCGAACGCGCTCAGTCCCGCTCGTGTGCGCAACGTCCACGTCGACCTGAAGCAGCGCGTGGCCGATGTGTTTGTGCCAACGGATATGGTGTCGCTGGCTATCGGCCGTGAAGGACAGAACGCTCGATTGGCGGCCAGATTGACCGGATTCAAGATCACGATTCGGGATGCGTCAGAGCCGGCGGAGGCTCTTGGCGTGGCGGAGCCAGAGGGCACCGCTGACGGAGAGTCGAGTCATGCGACCGTGGAAGCCGCCAGCGACACCGCTGGTTTGGCGGCGGAAACTGCTTCGGGGCAAGTGGCGGAACACGTCGGGCGCGACTCTGTCGGATCCGGGAGTTGAGCATCGCGCGACCTGAACCGGCTCGCACGTGTATCGTCACACGTGTGAAGCGCCCCAAGCGCGAACTCATCCGAATCGTGCGTATGGCCGACGGTAGCGTGCGTTGCGATCCTTCGGGCCGGCTGAATGGACGGGGTGCTTACCTGTCCATAGAGCCCGGCTGTGTACAGACGGCGCTCGCGCGGGGCATCCTAAGCAAGCAATTGGGAGTGTCAATTGATCGCGATCAGGCTGAAATTTTGACTGCACAGGTTGAGCACGAGCGACGTGTCCGGGTGACCGGGAGCACTCGCTAGCATGGCGCGCCGCCGACGCACACGTCGACGCCCGCCGCCGCGCCCGCGCGCCCGCCGCCGACCGCAGCAGCGTCCCGGCCCGGCCGCCGAGGAACAGCCCCCCGAGCCGCAGGAGGCGCCGGCCATCGAACTTCGCGAGGTCGCCATGCCGGCCTCGGCCGGGATTGCCGAAATCGCCGAGCGCGCCGAGGTTCCGCCGACCGACATCATCATGGAGCTACTCAATCGAGGCGTATTGACGACCATCAACGCGGCCATAGATCGCGATACCGCACGCGCGGTGATGCGCAACCTCGGTGTGGCGATCGTCGACGAGCCCGATGTTGTCGATGCTGCTCCGGTGGCTGCCAGGGAGCCGAAGAAGCCAGATTCAGCGGCGCCAGCGGAAGGTGACCCGCGTCCGCCCGTCGTGACCGTGATGGGCCATGTCGACCACGGAAAGACCACACTGCTCGATGCCATACGCAACACCAATGTGGTCGATAGTGAGTTTGGCGGGATCACTCAGCACATCGGGGCCTACCAGGTTCCCGTGAACGGCAGCGCCGTCACCTTCATCGACACCCCGGGGCATGAAGCGTTCACCGCCATGCGCGCCCGCGGAGCGGGCGTGACGGACATCGTTGTCATTGTGGTGGCCGCCGATGACGGGATCATGCCGCAGACCGTGGAAGCCATCGGTCACGCCAAGGCAGCCAGCGTCCCGATCATCATCGCCGTAAACAAGATTGATCTGGAAGCGGCGAATCCCAGTCGCGTGCTCCAGCAACTCACTGAGCATGAAATCGTCGTCGAGGACTTCGGTGGGGATGTGGTGGCTGTTCCGCTATCGGCCCTCGAGGGCCGAGGAGTCGACGATCTGCTCGAGTACATCAATCTCACAGCGGAGCTTGAGGAGTTGCGCGCCCCAGTGGCCGGACCTGCCGAGGGCACGATCATCGAAACTCGACTCGACCATAGCCAGGGGCCCGTTGCCACGGTGCTGGTGCAGCGCGGCACGCTGAACGTTGGCGACACCGTCACGACCGGCGAGATCAACGGCCGCGTGCGTGCACTGTTTGACGAGAGCGGGGAGCGCCTTCGAACGGCCCGGCCGTCGACGCCTGTTCAGGTTATGGGGTTGGATTCGATGCCGGAGGTCGGCGACCCGATCAGCGTCATTCCGCGTCAACGCAAGCGACGCCGACAAAGTCGTACTCCGGCGCGTGGCAGCGGTGATCAGGCCATGCGCTTGAGCCTCGAGTCGCTCGCTGCGCAGATGACCGCGGGACGTCTGCAGCAAATCAACCTTGTCGTGAAGGCGGATACGGCCGGTTCTGTTGACGCGGTTGTCAAGTCGATTGACCAGCTGGGCGACGACCGGGCTCGCGCCATGGTGGTCTACGAGGGTGTGGGGTCGGTCACCGAATCCGATGTCAATCTCGCGTCTGCCGCCAAAGGCCTGGTGCTCGCATTCAATGCGCGCGTTGACGCGACTGCCGCCGCGGAAGCCGAACGACAGAGTGTCGACGTTCGCACCTACCGCACGATCTATGAGCTCATCGACGACGTCGACGCGGCACTCAAGGGTTCGATCAAGCCTGAACAGGTTGAAGTGGTGGATGGTCGGCTGGAGATTCGCGGCGAATTTCGAACTGAGCGTGCGCGCCAGATCGTGGGTGGCATGGTGCTTTCCGGTCGCGTGTATACGGGTGCGCGGGTCCGAATCCTGCGCGACAACGAGGAGATCGGTACCGGCCACATTCTCACCGTGCGTCGCTTCTCCGATGTGGTGGACGAGGTTCGTCAGGGCTTCGACTGCGGGCTGGCCATAGAAACGACCACCAAGATTCAACTTGCCGACATCATCGAGGCCAGCCACACCGAAGAACGGCTCCCGTAGCTCCGGAGGCCGCATCATCGCTACGCGCCGTGCGCAACGGATCGAAGCCCAGATAGCGCGTGAGGTAAGTGACCTCATCGAGCGCCGTCTCGAGGATCCGGCGATTGGGTTTGTCACCGTGCAGCGAGTGTCGGTTTCACCGGACCTGGGCCAGGCCGTTGTGTTTGTGACGCCGCTGGGCGATGCGTCCAACACCGAGGAATCGCTGGCCGCCCTGCAACGCGCAGCGAATTTCGTACGCCGCGAGCTCGCGACTCGTATTCGCGTGTACCGCATCCCGCGTATCAGATTCCAACTCGACCCGGAAATGATGACCGCCGAGGCCATTTCGCAGCGCCGCGCTCACAGCCAGGCGCCCGGCATCGGGCCGCAAGCCCATGCGAGTAAGCCTGATGATGATGACCCGTGATGGCCAGATGCCGCCCGATGGCGGGTTCATAAATGTCTACAAGCCAATCGGCGTTGGTTCTACACAGGTTGTCGGGCGTGTGCGCCGCACCGTTGGCGTGCGACGCGTAGGACACTGCGGCACGCTGGATCCATTGGCCTGGGGAGTCCTGCCGTTGGCCGTGGGACGCTCTACCCGGCTGAGCGGCTACGTTCTGGAAATGCCCAAGACTTACGAGGCCGCCGTGCTATTCGGAGTCGAGACGCCATCCTGCGACCTGGAGACGCATCCGACCGCCGAGCCCCGCCCAGCGCCGGAGCCAAAGGCCGTCGAACAGGCGCTCCCTGACTTTACGGGAGCAATTGAACAGCGTCCGCCGGCGTATTCGGCCCTCCGAGTCGGCGGCGTGCGCGCCTATCGCTCGGCTCGTGCTGGTCGTCACGTAGATCTACCGCCACGTCGGGTCAACATTCGAATGCTGCGCCTCGTGTCGGCGGGCCGTATTGGCGTACGGGTCGTCGAAGGCCGCCTGCAGTTTGGCGACGGGACGGGATGGAGTCACGCCTTGCTGGCTGGGCTGCGGATTGAGTGCTCGTCCGGCACCTACATTCGGGCGCTGGCTCGCGATTTGGGAGAGGCAATTGGCTGCGGCGCCACGCTGTTCGGGCTGACTCGGACTCGCGTAGGGCCATTCACACTGAACGCGGCGACCGAAATGTGGCAACTCGAGATCGCAGCGCGCGAGGGCTACTTCGACACACTGCTCTACGCCCCGGACACCGTGGTTGAGCACCTCCCGGCGGCCATCCTGAGCGACAGCGATCGGGTTGAATTCGGCCACGGGCGTACGCTGAATCGTCCTGCCGCGTGCCCGCACCGTCTGTATGACGGCGACGGCAACTTTCTGGGCCTGGCAAACAGCCAGGCCGGCTGCTGGACGCCTCACATTGTCTGGAAGCCGGCGTAATGGCGCAGGCCACGAGTCTTCGCCCCGTACGTATCTTTCGTGAAGACGACGCCTTTGAACCGCTGGGTGGCGGGGCTGTAACGGTTGGCCGGTTTGACGGAGTCCATCGTGGTCACCAGGCCCTTCTGAATGCGACCAGTCGTTCCGCTGTAGCGCTCGGTGACGGCCGCGCGGTCGCGGTGACGCTGTGGCCCCCGCCCGAATGGATCCTGCGGCCGTCCGAACCCCGACGGCTGTTGACCGCGCTGGACGACCGGATCGCCTTGTTGGCTGCTTCAGGTGTCGACGACGTCGTCGTATTGCGTTTCGACAGTACGTTTTCACGCCGCTCGGCCGACGACTTTCTCAGCGACCTCATCAGGCGTCTGGAAATGCGGACGCTCGTCACCGGTCCAAACGCGGCGATTGGTCGGGATCGGCAGGGCACGCCGGAGGTCATCGCGCACCTGGCGCCCCGCCTGGGTTTCGAGCACGTGCCGGTGCGCTACGAGGGTGAGCCAGGCGCAGTTTCGAGCAGTCAGGCTCGAAGGGCCCTGGCTGCCGGTGAACTGGAAAGGCTTCACGGAATCCTGGACAGAGTCCACAGTCTGTACGGCACGGTTGGCCGTGGCGACGGTCGAGGTCGTGAATTGGGCTTTCCGACGGCCAACGTGCAAACTCCTCCATGGCTGGTCCTTCCAGCCGATGGCGTCTATGCCGGATCAGCGCTCGTGGACGGTGATTCGACGCTCTACAAGGCGCTCGTCAGCGTTGGAACCCGTCCCACCTTTGGCTCCCGCGTCCGCCTGTTCGAAGTCCATCTCCTGGGATTCAACGGTGACATCTACGGCCTTGGCCTGCGCACTTTCATCCGCGCCTGGCTGCGCGGCCAGGAGGCATTTCACTCGGTCGAGGATCTGGTGAAGGCGATGCGGCGTGACCGCGAGGCGGCCGCGACCATGGACCTTGGCGGATCAGAACAAGCGATTCCGTTTCTTCGAGTGCCGACCTGAGTGCGGCGACATGCTCCGGGAATTGGCGGTCTCAATCAGGCGTTCGGCTGTGCCACCATGTGTGCCGGGCCGCGCGGTCGGCACTCGCGGCTCTTCGGTAGCGAGTCGGGCACCAAAGCCCCAAGCGGCGCAACGATATCGGGCGGTGAGCGATGCGTGATGCAGGGCGGAGCGCTGGACGAACAGCCAGCCAGCAGTCGGATGCCGGCGCACTCAAGCGCCGGTATTTGCGGCAAGTGGAGGTCTTCCAAGACCTCTCCGAGGCGCAAATCTACGAAGTTGAGCGCAGCACTCGCATGTCGACGATCGGCCCAGGGCGGATCCTCTACCAGCCGGACGAGAAGTCTGAGACGCTATTCCTGCTGAAGACAGGCCACGTTCAAATCTACCGGATCTCTCCCGATGGCAAGCGCTTCGTCATTTCCAACATCGAGCCAGGGATGTTCTTCGGCGAGATGGCGCTGCTGGGACAGGCGGTGCACGATTCGTTCGCTGAAACGTTGGAGGAATCGACGCTTTGCGTCATCAGTCGACGAGACCTGGAGTACCTCATCGGTCGCTTTCCGACGATCGGCGTTCGCATCATGCAGACGCTGGCCGATCGCCTGAGCGCAGCTGAAGCGCAGCTTGAGGACCTGGCGCTGAAGTCGCTCACCGCTCGCCTGGCTACGTTGATCCTGCGTCTCTCGACCGACGCCAATGCCCGCGTGCTTGGATTGACGCACAACGACCTGGCTGAACGCGTCGGCACATCGCGTGAGACGGCAACGCAGGCTTTGAACGAACTGAAGAACGCCGGGCTGATCGCCATTGGCCGCAAGCGCATCGACGTCCTCAATCGTGAGGCGCTGGAGGACGTGGCCGAGGCGTACTAACTGCTACCGAGGCGGCGAATGAGGCGCGGGTGCGGCTCGAATATGACACGATGCCTGCGAGCGAGCATCATCCGGTCTTTCGCCCTTCGCAAGGAGTTGAACGCCCATGTTCGGACGGCGGCCAAGCGTTTCCTCCCGCCGCGGCGTCGTAGCGGCCGCGCATCCCCTCGCGGCGCAAGCGGGCGCTCGCATTCTGTCCAACGGCGGCAATGCCTTTGACGCCGCCGTGGCCACAGCCGCCGCGCTTGATGTGGTCGAGCCCTATATGTCCGGGCTCGCCGGCATGGGCACGGCCATGGTCTACGTGGCTGCTGAGCGTCGCGCGCGCTGTCTGGACTTCACGCCCGCCGTTCCCCTCAACTTTGATCCTATTGCACGACGCGACGACGACCTGACTCGCGGTCCGCACGGCGTGGGCCCGCCGGCAAGCCTCGCCGGCTGGATGAAATTGCTAGACGACTACGGCACGCGCAGCACCGCCGAACTCTTCGCCGATGCCATTGATCTCGCGCGCGGCGGTTTCCCCGTCAGCGAAGGCAACGCTCACATGATCGGCGGCCGCCTGAATGACATCGCTGAGGTCTTCGCCGGCTGGTCGGAGATCTTTCTGGACGACGGCAAGGAGCCTGACGCCGGTTGGATGCTGCATCAGCACGATCTGGCGGCGACCTACGAGGCCCTCGTAAGCGAGGGTCCGGACTACCTGTATCAGGGCGAACTCGGCCAGGCGCTCGTCAACGAGATTCAGGCACTCGGCGGCGCGCTTTCCATGGACGACCTGGCCGCTGTGGAAGCTCGTTGGCAGGACCCGATCCAAATCGAATACCGCGGACTTGAGGTCAACGGTGCGCCGCCGCCCTCCGAAGGCTTTCAGATGCTGATGACCCTGGGACTCATCTCCCATCTGGACATCGGCGCTCTCGAGCGAAACGGCGCTGACCACCTGGACGCGATCATCCGCGCGGTGCGCCTCTCGTCACGAGCACGCTTCCGGCACGCCAACGCGCCTAGCGAGATCGTCGAAGAAATCCTGGGCGACGAGAACCTTGATCGACTGCGTGGCCTGCTGGACTCGCCGGAAGCCTTGAACGGTCCGACCGAGCAGATCGGCGCACCGGCGCCACCGGGATCGCAGCCGGACCCCATGCTCGAGCACACCACCTCGTTCTCGGTAATGGATGCGGAAGGCAACGCCGTTTGCCTGACCCAGAGCCTCGGAGCCGGCTTTGGCTCCGGGATTGTTGTGCAGGGCTACGGCGCGCTGACCAATGATCTCCTCCGATGGGGCGATCTGAACCCGCTCAGCCCGAACCATCTCTACCCGGGCGCGCCGCTGTCCCTGCCAATTGCGCCGACCATCTCCCTGCGCGATGGCGAACCGGTCCTGGCGCTCGGCACCCCGGGCAGCTACGGCATCTGCCAGACCCAGCCGCAGGCGCTGGTGCAGCACGTCGACTTCGGGCTTGACGTGCAGGCTGCGATCGAAGCCCCACGAATGCGGCTCATGGATGGCGCCCTGGTCCTTGTCGAGTCGCGCGTCGATCGGAGCGTGATCGATGCTCTTGCCGCCCGCGGCCACGGCGCCGAAGCAACCGACCCCTGGACCATGACCGTCGGCGGCATGCAAGGCGCCAGCCGAAACCCAGTCACCGGCGCCCTCCAGGGAGGCGCTGACCCGCGGCGCGACGGCTACGCCATCGGGGTCTAATCCAGAGTAGGGAACGGTGGTGCATAAGGCTGTAGTGGGATCCCACCGATCTGTTGGTTCCCAACATCGTCAGTCGCAAGCGCTGCAAGGAGGCAGGCCGAGTGCGCTTCGTCCACGCCGCTGACGTCCACCTCGACACGCCGTTTCGACGACACGACGCGGATCTGCGACAGAAGCTTCAGCAGGCGGGCCGCGAGGCATTCAGCGCCCTGGTGGACCTGACGCTCGAGGAGAGAGCCGACGCCCTCCTGATCGCCGGCGACCTTTTCGACAACGAATGGCTGACCATCGCCACGGAACGGGTGTTGACACGTGAGCTGCGGCGACTGACCGACCGAGGCGTCACCGTGGTCTACGCCACCGGCAACCACGACCCAGGGCGAGCCAACTATCGCGCCAGCCAAATCGCCTGGCCGTCAACCAACTTTCACCTGCACAGTTCCCGGACACCCCGAAAGGTCGCGATCAATCGCGGTGGCGAACGCATCGGATGGGTCGTGGCTGCCGGGCACCAGACAACCCACGAATCGACAAACTTGGCCTCCGCATTCCCGCCGCCCCCCGGCCCTGGTCCTGCCGTAGCGCTTCTTCACGCCGACGTCGGTGGTGCGCAGGGGGCTGCGGACGACGAAGCAGGCAACGTCTACGCACCCGCCGCCCTGGCCGATCTCGACACCGGCTACGACTACTGGGCGCTGGGACACATCCACAAGCGGCAGCGTCTACGCGAGGACTCGCCCGCCTGGTACCCGGGCAACCTGCAGGGCCGTGACTTCGGCGAAACGGGTGCCAAAGGCGCCCTGGTGGTTGACCTCAGTCCGCCCGAGCCACCGCAGGTTCGCTTTCACCCACTCGCACAGGTGCGTTGGGAACGACTGACGGTTATGGATCTGAGCGCGGCCCATGCCATCGTTGACGTCCAAGCCGCAGCTCGAGCGGCGTTCGAAGGCCTGCAAGAGGCGGGTGGAAGCGTTCAGTCTGGCCAGGATTGGATCCTGCGCGTGGAACTCTCGGGTCCGTGCCCATTGGCGGCCGTGCTGCGCAGCCGTGAGGAACGCGATGGCCTCGCCGAGTATCTGTGCGAATCGCTAGGTGCGCTGGATGTCGACGTTCGCGATGTGGGGCTTTCTCCACCGATTGACCTGAGCCGCCATGCTGGCCAGCGACACGTGCTCGGCGAGGCTTTGGACCTGATTCAGAAGGCAGGTCACGACGACAGACTTCTGTCCCGGCTGGCCCCCTCGGAATTGGCCCTTGGCGACGATCACGTCGAACAAAACGAACGCTTGACGTACCTTCGCGGGCTTCTCAGCGGTCTCGACGCGGCTGCGGCGGAACGTCTCTTGCGGAACGACTCCGCGTGAGAATCGACGGCTGGTCCATTGATGCCTTCGGGCCCATCGATCATTGGACCGTGTCGGGTCTGGCCCACGCCGGCGTGGTTGTGGTGCTAGGGCCCAACGAGTCTGGCAAGAGCGCCTTGTTCGAGTTCTTTGCCAGCGCCCTGTTTGGATTCTCGCCCGCCACCGCTGAGGCGCATCCCTATCGGCCCTGGGACGGCCGCTACCTTGACGGTCGACTTGACGTGGAGCTGAGCGACGGCGATCAGGTTCGCGTCGCTCGTCGGCTCACCTCCAGACCTGAGGGCCGCCTGATTCACTCGCAGCGTGAGGCACGCCTGGCCAACAGGCCGATCCCCGCGGTTGGCCTAATGACCCGCGATGTCTTCAAGAATGTCTATGCCTTGACCCAGGAGGAAGCGCTCGGCCTCGACGCCCGGGCATGGCAACACGTCCAGGATCGAGTTTTGGGCGGCAGTTCCTACGACTTTCTGCGTCCGTCGCGTGCCGTTGTAAGCGCACTTGACACCGAGCGCCGACGGCTCTGGCGACCCGACCGCCGCGGCCGGCCCGAGGCCCGCGAGATTGCCGCCCAGATCAGGGGCTTGCGGGACGGTCTGCGCGAAGCCGCCCAGCGCCGCGCGCAGATCGAAGCGGCCGACGAGCGCCTACGGGGCATTGCAGCCGCACTCGCAGACAACACGCGCAAGCTTCAACGCATCGAGCTGTCCCTGGAGCGCGACGCCACGCTGGCGCCTCTGGTCGGACGCGTGGAACGCATGGACCGCTTACGGGTTCAGGCCGATGGCTTGTCACCGGATGGGGTCCTGCCCGACGACACTCCGAAACGGCGCGCTGACCTCGAAGCGAGACTCGAAGAGCTTGCTAAGGCGAAGAGTTCGTACCTGCAGGAGATCGAATCACTCGAGCATGCGAGTGAAATCGAGGATTCGGCCCGTCGGCTGCTGGACGCCCGCGACACCATCGAACACCAGGATCGCGAGCTTGCGCTCGCCCATGCCGATCAGGACCGAATTGACAGCATGAACGCCGAGTTGCAACGCCGCGACGGTGCGTTGCGCGAAGTCGCCGTCCGTGCACTTGTCTCCGAACGTGTCGAAGCTGAGACAAGCGACGCCCTTCTCAGCCTATCGGTCGCCGAGATGCGTGGACGGCTCACGGCCTCAAGCGACGAGCGTCGCAAGCTTGACGCAGCGTTGGACGACGTGCGCTCAGCCGAGTCGGTCCGTGTGCGTTTGGAAGAGTCGCTTGCCGCTTTCGACACAATCCCAGGCAGGGGCGAACTTGATGAGCGCCTGCGGACCCTGCGCGAGATCGACGCCGCGCGCCGGCTAGGCGCCGAGCGTCCCCCGCCGGCTCGCACCCTGCCGACCGCCTTGCTGGCTGCCATCGGTCTTGTTGGAGTCGTGCTGCTCGGCCTTGGCTTCGGAATCGGTGGCGTGGTCGGCACGAGCCTTGCCATCGTGGGAGCGGCAGCCCTGGTCGCCGCTGTTGCTCTCGGGTGGTCGAGGCGTCCCATACGCGCGGCGCCGCGCATCGACTGGGAAGCCCGACTCCAAGTGGTTGGGCTTGACCCAGACGTTGACATCCCGGCCGAGATTAATCGTACTCAGAGCGCACGCGACGCTGCCCTCAGGCGGGAGTTGGACGCCGAGGGTTTGGTGCGGGCGAACGAGGCCGAGACGGCGGCCCGTGAAGTGGCCCGCACCGCAGAGGCCGCCTACCACGCGGCCCGCGCCGAATTTCTCTATGTCATCGCCAATGTCCCGGTTGCGCCGATCAGCCGTGAGAACCCTTCGGATGGACTGGTCCGCGATCTTGAAGAAATGCGCCAGTCGATCCAGGACACGCGCCGCATCAGGCGAAATCGAGATGAGGTAGCGGCGCGGCTGGCAGCTTGGCGAGACGAAGTCGAACGCCTGCGTCTGACACTCGAAGTCGAATTGCCGGCCGATCCGTTTGAAGCGGCGCCGGCTGCCCGGCGCGCGCTGGATGAGGCATTGGAATCCGAGCGAGCTGCGTTCGAAGCCGCCGCGGAACTCACTGAACGACGCCAACAGCTCGAAGCGTGCAATCAAGAACGCGATGCTGCCGTGCTCGAACTCGAGCGAATTGATGCGTCGTTGACTGCGCTCGATCCCGATGGAAGCGAAGCGTTGTCGGGGCTCAAGAGGTTCCTCGAAGCTCGGGAATCACGGGCCGAGGCGAATCGGGTCCTGGCCGATCTGGAACGCGAGTCACCGGGATGGCGTGGGCGTGTTTCCGAGGCTGAAGAGCTAGCCGCCGCGGGGGAATCCGTTGGTCTCAGCGACGAAGATCGCGTTCAATACCGCCTTCAAGCGGAAGAACTGCGTTCGGCGGGCCAGGATCTGGCCGCAGAGAAAGGCCAACTGACCACGGAGCGCGACAGATTGAGCACCGAGCCTGGACCCGCCCACATCATGGGCGCGATTCAGGCTGCCGAGGAGCAATTGGCCGTTGTTCGCCGCGAACACGACCGTCTCGCTCTGCTCCGTCAGGTGGTGCTGATGGCCGAACACTCGTATCGCGAGCGCTACCAGGCGCCGCTCCTTCAAGCTGCTGGCGGCCACCTGCGGCACTTCACAGGTGGACGCTATGACCTGCTAACGGTCGATGACGCCGCGTCGGGAGACGTGAAGCTTCAAGTCCGCCGGACTGGCGAGGACTTTCCGCAGGATGTGGATACGCCGCTGAGCCGCGGCACGATTCAGCAGATCTACTTCGCGCTTCGGCTGGCCATGGTCGACCTGGTCGAAGGCGACGAGTCGCTGCCGTTGTTCCTGGACGAGATGTTCGTCAACTGGGATCCGGGTCGAACCACCAGCGGCCTGGCGGCGCTGGCCGACATGCCCGGCGACCGGCAGGTCTTTCTCTTCACCGCCGACCCCTTCTGGGCCGAGCGCGCCGTGCAGGACGTTCCTGCGCACATCGTGCGCACGCCGGCCGGCTAGAGTCGCTGCTCTGCGGCGTCGGCTGTGTGGCTTCCTTCGAGTCGAACGTCTACGGCGTAAAGTCGTCGTCGGGCGAGATGCGGTTCGCGAACTCCGCCAGCAGACTGGCAGCGGCGTCCGCGTCAGCCAACGCGACAATCTCCGACGGCGTGTGCATGTAGCGCAGCGGCACGCTGACCAATCCGGTGGCCACTCCGGAGCGTGTGAGCTGAATGGCGTTCGCGTCCGTACCCGTTCCGCGACCGGCGGCTTCCATCTGAACCGGCATCTCCAGGGCTTCCGCCGCCTCTATCAGTTTCTCCACCACCACCGGGTTGAAGTTTGGCCCGCGCGAAATGGTGGGACCGCCGCCCAGGGTTACGTCGCCGGCGGTCTTCTTATTGATGTTGGGGTGGTCGGTTGCGTGCGTCACGTCGACGGCAACCGCCACCAGCGGGTTGATGCCGAACGCGCTGGTCTCCGCACCACGCAGGCCAATCTCCTCCTGGACCGTGGCCACGGAGTGGACCGAAGCCTGCAATTGCCCGCCATCGATTCGCCGCAACGCTTCTCCAACCACCCAGGCGCCTACCTTGTTGTCCAGCGCACGCCCGGCGACGACACCGTTTCGCAGATCCTGGATTCCGACGTCGTAGGTGATCGGATCGCCAATCTGCACCAGGCTGGTCGCCTCGTCCTTGTCAGCCACCGCGATGTCGATCCAGATGTCCTCGACCTTGGCCGCCTTGCCCCGTTCGGCAGGAGGTGTGAGGTGGATGGCTCGACGACCAGTCACCCCGGCGACAGGGCCATTGCGCGTGTGGATCACCACTCGCCGACCCGGGATGACGCCGGCGTCATGTCCCCCGATCGTGTTGAAGTAGATGAAGCCTTCGCTCGTGATGTAGTTGACCTGGAATCCCAGCTCGTCGCAGTGCCCGGCGAACATCACACGCGGATTTCCGTTCGGGTTCCGCGTGGCGATGACATTGCCGTGCACATCCGAGCGCACAGCGTCCGCAAACGCCTCGGCGTACTCGTGGTACACGCGTCGCACTGGCTGCTCATAGCCCGACGGGCTTGGCGCCTCGACGAGCGCATTCAGGAAGTCGCGTTCCGGAGTGTTCATTTGATCAGGCGTGTGGGCCGTGGCCCCTAGCCGGCTTCCTCTCGCTTTCGTGCCGCCATCGCGACAATCTGCTCCTGGATATTCGGTGGAGCTTCCTCGTAGCGCACGAACTCTCGAGTGAAGCGCCCGCGGCCCTGCGTAATGGAGCGCAGATCCGTCGCGTAGCGCTGGACTTCAGCTTCAGGCGCCTCGACCTCCACTATTGAGCATCCCGGCTCGCCCTCGGCCGGCGCCATGCCAAGCACGTGTCCGCGCTTCGAACTGATATCGCCGATCACGTCGCCCGTGTTGGCATCGGGAATCAGGATTTCGAGCTTGAGAATAGGCTCCAGGATTACTGGGCCTGCATTGGGAATGCCGTCCTCGTAGGCCAGCCGCGCCGCGATGCGGAACGACTCGTCCGACGAGTCGACCGAGTGATACTGCCCGTCGAAAAGCGCGGCCTTGAGGTCTACTACGGGATATCCAGCGAGTAACCCGCGGTTGATCGTCTCGTTTAGCCCCTTCTCGACGGCAGGGATGTACTGGCGCGGGACGCGCCCACCTACCACGCGGTCTTCAAACTCGAATCCTGAGCCGCGGGCCAGAGGCGAGAACTCAATGTGAACGTCCCCGAACTGGCCGTGACCGCCCGACTGCCGCTTGTGGCGGCCGTGCGCGTTGATGGTTCTCCGAATCGTCTCGCGGTAGGCCACTTGGGGAACGTCTGCCTTTAGGCCGACTCCGAACTTACGGCGCGCGCGTTCCAGGCTTATGCGCACGTGCGACTCGCCCAGACCCGCCAGGATCGTCTCGGCCGTTTCGTCGTTGCGGTAGGTCTGCAGCGATGGATCCTCTTCGGCCAGGCGAGCGAGGGCCGTCCCCATCTTGTCCAGGTCCGCGGTTGTTTCAGGGGTGATTGACGCCTCGAAGAGCGGGCGAGGCATGGAAAATGCCGGCAGACTGATCGACTGTGCGTTTGCGGTCAGCGTGTCCCCGGTCGTCACACCGTCGAGCTTGGTGACAAATGCAATGTCACCCGCAGCCATTTGCCGCGCTGGACTTCCTTCCTTGCCGGTCGCGAACTGGATGTTTGCCAATCGTTCCGTTTCGCCGGTGCGCTGGTCCACCAGCTGCGCGTCACCGTCAATCTGGCCCGCAAAGAGGCGGAACATCGAAACCTTGCCGACGAATGGATCGGCGAGGGTCTTGAATACCTGAGCCACGACCGGCCCGTCGATTGGCGGAGCGTTTCCGTCCAGCATGTTCTCAAGCCGCTCGGCCGGCGATGGCGCGAGCGTCGCCAACGCCTCAATGGCCTCGCGAACGCCCTTAAGATCTGTCGCCGCCGTGAACAGCACTGGAAAAATGCTCCCGTCGGCTATCCCGGCCCGCAGGGCGCGTTCGAGGTCCGGGCGTTGCAACTCCTCGCCTTCCAGATACTGCTCAAGGAGATCATCGTCGGTGGAGGCCACGGCCTCGACCAGTTGCTCGCGGGCTTCCTCCACGATGTCGGCGATGTCGTCCGGCGCTTCGTCAGTCGACGACCCGTTGTCGCCGAAGATGCGAGCTTTGCCGTCCAGCAGATCAACCACGCCTCGGAATCCCGGACCATTGCCAATTGGAACCTGGATGGGGGCAACGTTTGCGCCGAAGCGTTCACGCAGGTCGTCGACAACCGAATCGGTGTCAGCGTTGTCCCGGTCGACACGACTGACGATCAGAAGGCGCGGGCAATTCAGATCGGAAGCCAGTTTCCACACGATTTCTGTTCCGACTTCAATCCCCGCCGTGGCGTCCACGAGCACCGCGGCGGCGTCGGACGCGTTGAGACCGGATATGACCTCGCCGACAAAATCGGCGTACCCGGGAGTGTCAATGACGTTGATCTTGGTCCCGTGCCATTCACAGGCCACGGCGGCCAGGTTGATCGACATGCCACGCTCATGTTCGTCCGGGTCGTAATCGGAAACCGTGTTGTGTTCTTCAACTCGCCCGAGGCGAGACGCCTTGCCGGTGACGTAATAGAGCGCCTCGGCCAGCGAGGTCTTGCCCGCGCCGCTGTGCGCGACAAGAGCCACGTTTCGAATGCTCTGCGTGTTGTATTGGTCCATCGCCTCGCTCATCTGCGGCCATGCGGCGACCGGCGCCAGAACCGCGGGCCGTCATTATAGGCGTGAGAGCGCGACCACACGGCGCGTCGCCTGACTACAATCTGTGCGCCGCTTCTCCGCAGGCTAGGGGCCGCTGAGTGACGTCGCACGGATCCCATCGCATCGTGGTGAAATGCGGCACGCGCCTGCTGGCTGGAAGATCGGGTGTCAATCACGCCTTCGTTGCCAACATGGCGCGGCAGATTGCCCAGGTCCGAGCTCAGGGAGCGCAGGTTGCGCTGGTTACTTCCGGTGCCGTGGCGGTCGGACGATCGATTGTCGCGCTTCCCGGCGACGCGCTTGTGACGCGACAGGTTCTGGCTGCGATTGGCCAGGCGCCGCTAATGGCTCACTACTCAGAGTGTTTTGCGGAGCGCGGTATGACCGTTGCGCAGGCCCTGCTGTCCCGAGCCGACCTTCACAACCGGACTGGCTATCTGAATGCGCGCAACGCTCTCAGCGGATTGTTCGATGCGGGAGTCGTGCCAATTGCGAATGAAAACGATGTGGTGGCGACCGAGGAGTTGCGTTTTGGCGACAACGACCGGCTGTCAGTACTGATAGCCAAGCTCGTCGGGGCGGACCGGCTCTATATCCTCTCGCGCACGGCTGGCCTCTATACGGCGGATCCGGAGAGCGAGCCCTCGGCTGAGCTGATACCGGACGCTGGCGCGATTTCGCGAGTCGAATTGGAACGCATCGCGGGCGGAGCCTCGCAGGGCGGCTTGGGCGGCATGCGTTCCAAGTTGCAGGCGGCGCTCGAGGCTTCGGCCGACGGCATCGATGTTGTTATCGCCGGAGGCGACGAACCGAATGTGATCGTTCGACTTGAATCGGGTGAACGACTGGGTACGCGCTTCGCCAGCCAGGGTCCCCGCCGATCCAGCCGCGCCCGCTGGCTGAGTTCAAGCGTGGCGCAGCGCGGCTCGCTTGTTGTGGACAACGGCGCTCGTCGTGCGCTGGTCAGTAATGGCAGCAGCCTGCTCCCGGCCGGAATAACCCGCGTGGAGGGTGCGTTCGAGCGCGGTGACCTGGTTAGCCTGATGGATTTGAGCGGCAACGTCTTCGCGCGGGGTTTGGTGAACTACCCATCGACCGATCTGGACCGCATCCGCGGACAGCCTTCCGCCGCGATCAGCGCTATCCTCGGTGCCTCAAGCGGTGACGAGGCTGTTCACCGCAACAACCTGGTCTTAATCGACCGCGACACCGAGCGAGGCAAATGACGACAATTGCGCCAACCCGTCCGGCAGTTGATCTCGCAGCCATCGGTGCCGGGGCGCGAGAAGCCGCCCGTGGACTGGCGACCCTGTCGACCGGCGCCAAGGACGACATTCTGGCGGCCATTGCCGAGGGGTTGACCGCAAACACCGATGAAATACTGGCCGCCAATCAGGTCGACATTCGCGCGGCCCGCGAGGAGGGTATAACCGAGGCGTTGATCGACCGGCTCACCCTCACCCGGGAACGGCTTGCCGATATTGCCTCGGCGGTTGGGACCGTTATTGGTCTGGCGGATCCGGTGGGAAGCGTGGAGGACGCTCGGCGTCTCGGGAACGGCCTTGAAGTCGGTCGGCGTCGCGTACCGCTTGGCGTCGTGGCGGTGATCTTTGAAGCCCGTCCGAACGTGACGGTGGATATCTCGGCGCTCTGTCTCAAGGCGGGTAACGCCGTGATCCTGCGCGGCGGAAAAGAGGCGCTGCACAGCAATATCGCGTTGGCCAACGTGATTGCCGATGCGGCGGAGATGGCTGGAGCGCCGCCGGCCGCGGTGCAACTCATCGCCGATCCCGATCGCGCGCTCCTCAATGACTTGCTCCGAGATCGCGAACACATCGATGTCATCGTGCCCCGTGGCGGCGCGGGACTCATTGACTTCGTCACCGAGACGGCCACCATCCCCGTAATCGAGACTGGCTGGGGCGTCTGCCACACGTTTGTTGATGCTTGCGCCGACCTGGCAATGGCTGAGGAGATTGTGGTGAACGCCAAGACCCGTCGGCCGTCGATTTGCAATGCGCTCGACACGCTCCTGGTGCATAGGGGCGTGGCGACTGAGTTCTTGCCGTCGGTTTCACGCGAACTGGCTGGACGTGGTGTGGAGCTTCACGCCGGTTCCGATGTCGGTGGGCTGCTGGACGATAGCGCGCTAATTGCGCCGCTTGGCGAAGATGATTTCGACACCGAATGGCTGTCACTGCGAATGTCAGTTGCGATTGTCGATGGCATGGACGATGCGATTGCTCACATTCGCCGGCACGGGGGCGGGCATTCTGAAGCGATCGTGACGAACTCGCACGGCAACGCACGTCGTTTCACCGATGAGGTGGATGCGGCGGCTGTGTACGTCAATGCTTCGACTCAGTTCACGGACGGCGGCGAATTTGGCCTGGGAGCGGAAGTCGGAATCAGCACCCAGAAGCTGCACGCGCGCGGACCGATGGGGCTGCGCGAAATGACTACCTATAAGTGGGTCGTGTTGGGCGACGGTCACGTCCGTCCCCTGTGACGGCGAGTTCTTACAGCCCTGGGCGAGGCGGTTGATTTGACCGCGGGCGAGGGACGCTTGCGCTGACGCCGTTTCCCAGGGTGCCGCGGCTGCCGCTGCCGCACCCGGGACCGGCACTACGGCCCCTGGCCATTGTCGGGCTGCTCGTGTTCATCGCGCTGGTGGTTATGGGCCAGGCGTTTGGCGGGCCGCCAGGCCGCTCGACACCGGCGCCGCTGCCGCCAGACCAACTGGAACTTCGCGTCTTCGACGTGGGCCAGGGCGACGCGATCCTGCTACGGTCCGGTCAGAGAGCCCTGCTGGTGGATGCGGGACCGGATCCTGAGACGGCGCGCGAGGTTCTGTTGCCGCGACTGGCGAGGCTGGGCGTCGACGGACTCGACGGTCTGGTGTTGACGCACGCCGATGCCGACCACATTGGCGGCGCCGCCGACATTCTGGAAGTCCTGCCCGTCGCGACCGTCTGGATGGCGTCGTCGCGTCAGGATCACCCGTTGCTGTCGGTGATCGAAGCCGCAGCCATGCAGGGGGGCACACGGGTTGAAGCGCCGGCTAATGGCCAGGCCTTGGAATGGCATCCGGCTGTTTCCGTTCAGGTGAACATCGCCGAACCGAGCGTGGCCAGCGGGGACAACAACCAGTCCTTGGTGCTTCATGTTCGGTTCCGCGAGTCCGATTTTCTGCTGACCGGTGACATCGAGCGCGCGGCAGAGCGAGCGCTTGTGAAGACGGTTAGCAGCCTGGAAGCCGATGTGCTGAAGGTTGCGCACCATGGGGCGTCGACGTCGAGTTCGCCGGAGTTTCTGGCTGCGGTGAAGCCGCAGGTGGCGATTGTCTCGGCTGGGCTGGGTAATGCGTTTAACCATCCGCGCGACGAGGTGCTGCGACGGCTGCGGGGTGTAGGCGCGCAGGTGTTTCGGACCGACTTGGCGGGCGACGTGGTGGTGCGAACTGATGGGCACGAGATCACAGTGGCCTTGGAGCGTGCGTCGGTCAGGCGACGGCGATCATGGCGACGCCGGCGGCGACGAGGACCGCGCCGCCAATGCGTTCGCGGCGGAGCGGTTCGCCGAGAAAGAGGATGCCGAGGACCGCGCCGATGACAATGCTGAGTTCGCGGGCCGCCGAGACGTATGGCGTTGGGGCCATGGTCAGGGCAATGAGCACGAGGGAGTAGGCGGCGATGGAGAGCACAGCCAGGGTGGCGGCCTGGACCCAGGGTCGGGGCTGCCGAAGTGCGGTCCAGTCGGGCGGGCGGGCGGCGAAGATGATGAGCAGGCCGACGACTGACAGGGCATACATGAAGTAGATGTAGACGAGGGGATGGACCACCGAGACGCCCTGGTTGTCGATGAGGGTGTAGGCGGAGATGGAGACTCCGGTGGCGGCGGCGTAGCGGCCTTCGGGACGGGCCATCGCCTGGATGGGGGCCAGCCAGGAGCGTGACTGGTTGCGTTGGATGTTGATGGTGTAGATGCCGAGGATGACGGCGAGAACGCCGGCGACGCCGAGGGCTGAGACCGCTTCGCGGAGGACGCCGACGGCGACGATGAGGACGAGGGCGGGGCCGAGGCCGCGGGCGATGGGGTAGGCGACGGAGAGGTCGGCGCGGCGGTAGGCGGTGGCCAGGGTGGCGAAGTAGAAGGTGTGGATGATGCCGGTGAGGATGATCCAGATCCAGCCCTGGGGTGGGAATGGGTTCTGGATGAGCAGGACGATGAATGGGACGAGGAAGATGACGGTGGCGGCGACGACGGCCTGAAAGAAGAAGAGAGAGCTGCCGCGGTTGTGCTTGGCGATCAGGTTCCAGCTGGCGTGGAGGACCGCGGAGATGAGGATGAGGCCTAGCGCACCGAGGGGCACGTGGCGCTCCCAGTGAATTGGCCGCCGGAGGGCGGATTCAGGTTCGCCGGATTAGCCCTCCCAGGGGTTGCCGCGGGACTGGAGCGGGAGGTCGAGGCGGCGGCCTTCGAGGTGGCTGCGCTGGGGTCCGATGATCATGTCGACGACGACGGCGGCGTCGTGGATGCCGCTGGCGTCGACGG
>JAPPKM010000175.1 GCA_028874315.1 Chloroflexota bacterium | reverse complement strand
CGATCCAGCGCATCAGGCGCGATTCCAATGCATGAAGGTCGCCTCGTAGTTCCGCGACATCGGCCTTTGTGGCCAGGTGCTCGAACCCGCCCTCGAGACGACTGACGCGCTCTTCCAGAGTCGCCGTCGCCATCTGGGTTCTCCTCGCCGGAAGCGTCCCGCGCTCCCACGGCATCCCATTCTACGGACGCGCAATACGACATCCCCGCAAACGCGCCTCCAACCCCTCCTTCCAACCTGTGATCCAACCGCCCGCCATCACCAACCTCGGCCCTTCTATCCACCTCGCTGCCCAGCAGACCCCCGGACGGGGGTGTAGCATGTGTTCACGATGAGGAGAGGTGACCGACGTCGCCGGCGGGTGTCTCCAGCACCCTGCCCCGGCTGCGCGCAGCCCTCCCGCGTCGCGACCCCGGCCCACGTGGCGCGGGGTCTTTTTCGTTATTCGGGCTTACCACAGGTCGCAGGGAGGCGCTTGCGTGTCGCTTGATCCAAACCCGGTTCGCATCGAAGAGCAGTCCGTCACCTCCACCCGCAGCATCGTCGAAGGCCTCACCTACGACGACGTGCTCCTCGTCCCCGGCCGCTCCGACGTCCTGCCCACCCAGGTCGACACCCGCACCCGCATCACGCCCAACCTCACCCTTAACGTGCCCCTCGTGTCCTCCGCCATGGACACCGTCACCGAGGCCACCATGGCCGTCGCCATGGCTCGTGCCGGCGGCATCGGCGTTATTCACCGCAACCTCACGATCGACGACCAGGTCGGCGAGATTGACAAAGTCAAGCGCTCCCAGTCCGGAATGATCGTCGACCCGGTCACGTTGCCCCCCACGGCCACGCTGGCCGACGCCAATGCCGTGATGGCCCGCTACCGAATCTCCGGCGTGCCCATCACCGACGAGGAAGGGCGCCTGGTCGGCATCCTCACCAACCGCGACATGCGCTTCACCCACGACCAGGCGCATACCGTCGCCGACCTGATGACCAGCCGGAACCTCGTCACCGCCCCCGTCGGCACCACCCTGGAACAAGCCCAGCACCGCCTCCACGAACACCGCATCGAAAAACTGCCCGTCGTTGATTCCGATGGAATCCTCCGCGGCCTCATCACCGTCAAGGACATCGCCAAGCGACAACAATTCCCCAACGCCGTTTACGACGACAAAGGCCGTCTCGTGGTAGCCGCCGCCGTCGGTGTCCAGGAGGAAGCCTTCGACCGCGCCCGTGAACTCACCGACGCCGGAGTCGACGCCCTCGTCGTCGACTCCGCCCACGGCCACCACTCCGCCGTCCTGGACATGGTCAGCCGCGTCAAGGACAGCCTTGATATCGAAGTCATCGCCGGCAACGTCGTCACCGCCGCCGGCGCCAGCGACCTCATCCAGGCCGGCGCGGACGCCATCAAAGTCGGCGTCGGTCCCGCGGCCATCTGCACCACCCGCGTCGTCGCCGGCGTCGGCGTACCCCAGCTCACCGCCATCCTCGATTGCGCCGACCCCTGCGCCGAGCATGGCGTCCAGCTCGTCGCCGACGGCGGCATCCGTTACTCCGGCGACGTAGCCAAGGCCATTGCCGCCGGCTCCTCCGCCGTCATGATCGGCAACCTGTTGGCCGGCACCGACGCCAGCCCCGGCGAAATCGTCTACCGCCAGGGCGAACGCTTCAAGGAATACCGCGGCATGGGCTCAATCGGCGCCATGGTCGACCGCCGCCTCGCCACCCGCGACCGCTACGGCCAGCACGAAGTCGAAGACGCCGCCAAGCTCGTCGCCGAAGGCGTCGAAGCCCAGACCCCCTACCGCGGCCCCACCGCCGGCCTCATCGACCAGTTGGTAGGCGGCCTCTGCTCATCCATGGGCTACGTCGGCGCCCCCGACATCCACGCCATGCAAACCCGCGCCCGCTTCGTCCGCGTCACCAACGCCGGCGCCGACGAAAGCCACCCCCACGACGTCGTCCTCGTCAAGGAATCCCCCAACTACCAACACCGCACCCGCTAACCCCCGGTCACTCCAGCGTCCACAGCCGGGTCCCGGCAACTCCGGGATTGACTAGGCTTGGCGTCGAGTTCGAATAGCCCCGACATCGTTCACCCGCCAACCCAATGCCTCGGAAGCCGCCCGCCTCTCGCTTCGCCTCTCTCGATCTCGTCGCCTATTCCGCGTTGGTCCCGTAGCCCCCGCCTGGTCACACAGAGGCAACCCGTGGCAAGGCACCATCCCGCGAGACGATTGGACATCGAATGTCATTTGGCCAACTCGCGGCGATACGAAAGGCTCCACACGTTCACGAGAGAGTCCGTCGGATCCTGGAGTAGCCGGCGCCCAGCATGATTCGAAGACAATCCGTGGCCCAGCAAGGCCTCCCGAACCCACAGTCTCCTCAGCCCAACTGGCTTTCCCCGCGTACAGCGCCACAGTCGGCCGGCACCAGGGAGCTGTTGCAACCTGCCAATCTCCGCACGTTGGAAGGCAAGTGAAGGAGCGTCCCCAGAATGCGCGATACCCGGCGAAGCAGTACGTCCTGAAATGAACCAACCAAGCACTCTTGTCGTGCCGGCATCGGCTTGGCGGCTGGCGACCGGGTTTGGACGAATCCTGCTGTTGAGCGTCGTGGCCTTCTGGTGGGGTGCGTACGTCCTTCCGCATCTGTTCAGCCTGGCGTTTCCTGCGTTGCTGCCGCCCTGGAACACCACTCTGGGCCGGTTGAACGCCAGCAATGAGGGGACTATCGCCAATTCAGTTTCCGCCGGCACCCTGGCATGCGTAACGCTCCTCGTGGTCGCAACGGCCGTTGTCGGCCACCGTCGGTCGGCCGGCCGGATCGCTGTCGGCGGTTGGGCTCTGATGGCGCTAACCACGGCGGCCTTGACGATTGAAGAGCTGGCCGAATTCAAGAAGGACGGTCCCATCTCCGTCGTCGGACAGGCGGAGCGCCTGGGCGTCCCGTGGCCGGTTCTCGTGAGTCCGCTGGTCGTGGCGTTCGTGCTGGCCATGTGGGTTTTCGTCCGCAAAGGTCTGCGTGCATGGGAGACCCGGGCGCCGCTGGCGCTCGGGATCGCCTGCTGGGTGCTGGCACTCCTGCACGAGACGATTGATCCCTGGCTGTTCTACGGACGAGCCCGGGCCATCGAATTCGTGCTTGAAGAGACCCTGGAATTCAGCGGCACCCTGCTAATTGGGCTGAGCGCCGCCCTCGCTCTGCGTGTCGGACGTCCCCCGACGTTTCCCCAGCTTGTCCGCCGCTGGAGCCAATCGCTGACGGCGTCGATCGCCGTGGTGACCCTCCTGGGCGGCCTGGCACTTGTCTTCCTATTCCGTCCACCGCTCGTGGAGGCCCTTGCTCCCTACACGCGTGCGCAGGCCTTCGGCGTAAGTCTTCAGCGGCAAGAAGCCCTGGTCCAGGAACTCCACATGCCGGCCACGCCCGTGCACAGCATCAGGCTCCGCCTGGCCAATTGCGACTCCACCGGTCGACCCGGAACCGTCGCCGTGCGATTCACAACCCTTGATGCGCCCGACCGCATCCTTTCCCGAGGCTCGGTCGAGATTCCCGCTAGCGACTGTCCGCGCTGGCGCGACATTGAGCTTCTGCCACCTCTCACCGCGGCCGAGGGCAGCCAACTGGCCCTCCAGGTCGTGGCAGACGTCGCACCCGGAGCCGAACTTGGCATTGGCGCCACCAAGGACGACCGCTTCCCGGACGGTCGGCTCTGGATCAACGGCGAGCTGGCGTGGCCCGATCAGAACCTCGAATTCGTGGCCTACGGCGCACCCGAGCCAACCCGCAGCAAACTCCTGGCAATCTGGCGTCTTGGCACCTCGGACTGGCGCTGGTTGCTGTTGGCCGCAGACGTTCTCGTTGCCCTCACGCTAATCACCGTCATCCCGGTCCTTCTCACAGCCACGGCACTGGTACCGAGCACTCACTCCGGCACGCTCGCGGTCAGGGGCACGAGGCCGAAGGAATGATCTGCATAAACACCGCACAGCACGAGCCTTGCGTTGCCAATCAGAGCATCACCGCTGCGGCAAGCACCTGGCCCACCACGACGCCAGGCTCGTCGCGGATGTCGTCGGATCCCACCCCGAACCGAGGCCCCAGCGCAGGTCTCATCGGCCACCTCATTGGCGGCCTCTGCCGATCGCTTGGCTACGTCGGCGCCTGCGACATCCACGAAATGCAAACCTGGGTTCGCTTCGTCCAGGTCACCGAGGCCGGCGCCGACGAAGACTCTCCCCACGACATCGTCCTCGTCAGTGAATCTCCCAGCGACCAACACCGCACCCAATAGCCTCACCCGCACTCAGAAACGCCTGCGCCGTTGGCGGAAGGGCCTAAACACCGGAACGAAGAGGAAGTCTCGGAACACCGGAGCGTGGGGAGAGGGAAGCCAGATGCTCACTGACCCTTCGTGCCGCCGCAGACTTGGGCTACTCCTGGAATCCTCCGGCCGTCGACCGACACAAAGGCAAACAGCAGTGTTCGGAACCGGGACACGTTGAATGCGCGGATCGCGATTCCAGCTTGCCTGCGCTCTTCGTGGTTGGTTTCTTAGACCTGCTGGTCACATCATCCGCTGGAGCCATCGCGAATTGACTGCAGACACCACACCGATGCTGGTATCGAACCAGCGAGCTGAGGCTGGCGCCGATTCTGTGGGTAGTCGCGCTCGCCGTAAACCGGCGCGCGTTCTTTATTTCCGAGAGGTTTAGTCGATGAGTGAACGGCGTCGGCGGCAGGCGGGCGCCGTGCAGGCGAGGGCGGTGGTCTTCGATCTGTTCAACACCTTGACGGCGCCGGTTGACGATGAGGCGTATCGAGCGTCGGTGCGGTCGATGGGGATGGCCGCGGGGGTTGACCCTGCCGGTTTTAGCCGTGCCTGGTTTGATCAGTGGCGAGAGCGGTCTGATGGGACGTTTGCCACGACCGCGGCAGTCGTGCGGGGAGTCTGCGAGGCGATCGGGGCACGCGTGGACGTAGCGGCCGTCGGACGGGCGGTAGAGGCGCAAGTGGAGTTTTCGCGGAGGGCGCTACGGCCACGCGAAGACGCAGTCGCCACGCTAGGCCGATTGCGAGAAAGGGGCCTGCGGACAGCGTTGGTCAGCAACTGCGCACCCGACGTGCCGGAGCTGTGGCCGACGACGCCATACGCCGAGTTGATCGACGAGCCCCTCTTCTCCTGCGTCGAGAGGCTCGTCAAGCCGGATGCCAATCTCTATCTGCGGGCGTGCACGCGCCTGGGAGTGCAACCCGCATCTTGTGTCTACGTCGGCGACGGGGATGATCGCGAATTGACGGGAGCGGCACAGGCTGGGATGCGGGCAATGCTCGTCCGAACGCCCGCGTGGCGGGCAGCATCTTTCCAGTCGGAGCGAGCCTCCTGGCCGGGAGAGGCAATCGAGTCACTGAGCCACCTGCCGGGACTGATTGCCAGCGGCGAAGGAGCATGACGCCATCGAGCTTGATCGAAGTGCGCGGGCGAGGAGAGAGTTCGTGCGACACCCAACCCGAAGCCAGGGACTCCGCCAATCTCTCCGCCGAAAACGTCGAATCCCACCCCCTGCCGAGAACCCACCGCCGGCCTCATCGACCAACTTGTCGGCGCCCTCTGCTCATTCATGGGTTCCGTCGGCGCCCCCGACATCCACGCCATTCAGACGCGGAACAGCTTCGTCTGCGTCACCAACGGTGGCGCCGACGAAAGCCACCCCACGACGTCGTCCTCGTCAAGGAATCCCCAGCGACCAGCCCCGCGCCTCGCAGAGGCAGTTCCTGGTAGCGGATGCCGGCCTGAATTGCCTGCGCGACCGTCGTCACGGTCGCGGCGCAACGTCCGGCCCGATCTGACAGACTTGCCGCCGGACACCGCCAGCGACGGGATTGGCGACTATGGGCGACGGCTTCGTCAGCCGAGTCGTTCGTGCCCTGCGGCTTGATGCCACCCTCTATCGTGAGGTCGCGGCACCCGGGGCCAGCACTGAGCAGGCCGCGCTGGTCGTCGTGCTGGCGGCTGCTGGTTACGCGTATGCGGCGGCTGCCGCCAGCCTCGCCGGCTGGCTGAACTTCGGACAGCAGGGTTTCACGACGATCCAATCCAACGCCTGGATCGTTGCCCACTTCGAAAACGCGGCCGTCGTGGTTCGCGCCCTGGCAGTTCTGGCGGCTTGGCCGGTCTGGGCCGCTGGGATGTGGCTCGTCGCTCGACGGCTTAAGGGCCGGGACCGTGACCTCCCAGGCCTCGGGCAAGTGGCCCGCGCCATCGCATTTGCACAGAGTCCGGGAATACCCGGCGCGCTCTTGCTCCTCCCTGTCACCGTCGCGACAGCCTTCGCCTTTCCGGCAATCCCCGCGAACCCTGATGTACTTCGTGACCCTATGGCGATGCCCTGGCTGGGAATCCTTGTCTACGTCGGGTGGGGTCTCGTCTTGATCTGGGTGTTTCTCGGCACACTGCTGGCCGTTCGCGAGTCCCTGGGCTTGAGTTTCGGTCAGGCCTTCGGCGCACTCGTCGCGGTGGCCACCGGCCACGCCGTGCTCGTGGCCCTGATCCTCACCATCGCCAGCGTAATCGCCGCCGCTGCTGGCGCGATACCCGACGCCTTCGAACCCGCGTCAACGCTCACGGCATACACCGACCTCACCGAACGCGTCATCGTCAGAATTCCGCACTGGGCAACGTTCGGATTCGACGTGTATTTCGGTCAGTTTCTCAGCGATGCACTCATTCACCTAGTGGCACGACTGCTGGTCATCGTTTGATGGCACAGCCGGTAGATATGGCGTCCAAACGAGACCGCCCTGATACGGGCCGGCCGCTCCTGCTCAAGCTACGCGACGCGGCTTTGCTCGCGCCGGCGCCCTATCGCGAAGCTGCCACCACGGGCGGCGGCAATCGCGCGGCGATCACTGTCGTCCTGACGGCCGCCCTGGGTTTCGGTATCGCGACGTGCCTGGGATCGCTGCTCGCGGGGTCTCCGATCACTGGACTCCTGGTGGGGATAATCCTTGAGCCGCTGGTGACGCTCATTGCCTGGATCGGGGGATCCGCCCTGGCCTGGGCGATCGGCGCTCGCCTGGCGACGGGCGGCAACAGGCCCAGGGGCTTCTGGCCCGTGGCCCGTGCGCTGGCCTTCGCCCAGGCGCCCAACCTGCTGGGTGTGTTGGTAGCGCTCCCCACGCCCTATCGTGGCGGAGTCTGGTTCATTGCGAGGATGTGTCTGCTGCTGGCCACTTCCACCGCGCTGCGCGAGGCGCTGGGACTTAGCGGTAAGCGGACAGTCGTGACGTTGCTCTTCGGCGCGGCAGCCTACGCCGCGCTCCTCGTAGGGAGCTTCCGCCTGCTAGCGGTCTTCGGAATCAGTGACGTGACGAGCCTCTCGGGCGGACTGGGATGGTGATGCCGACTATCAATGCAGGCGGTAGTAGCGTCCCAGCTTCGTCAGGCGCCCGACTGGCCGACTGAAGTGCAGTCCAGCCCGGCGAACGACATTGATGTCCGCATCCGCCGGGCCTTGCGCCTGGATCGATCCCTGTATAGCGATATCGCCAGGCATGGGGTAGGTGGTCGCCAGGCGCTCAAGGTCATCCTTATCACGGCTCTTTTTGCCGGGCTGTTGGAGGTCAGCTCTTCCTACTCCAGCATCTTCCCGTCTGCTTCAGCAGACAATCCGGCCCCTCGGGCCCCGATCCTTCAGCTGCCGGTGTTGTTCCTGGTCCCCGCCATCACGCAACTCGCAGCCTGGCTGACCTGGACATTTCTGTTGTGGTCGATCGGAACTCGCTGGAGGCCTCGCGAGGGCCAGCCCCCATCGTTCCGGAACATCGCGCGAGCGCTGGCCCTCGCTCAGGCGCCAATCCTCGTCGCTCCCGTGTTGATCCCCCTCAGCAACGTGCTCGCCAGCGTCACCGCGCTGATCCCCGTGGAAGTCCCCGGTGATTCCGTCCAGCTCCCCGGGTCCTGGTCAACTGGCGTGATCAACGCCTGGGTGCTCGCCGGATCCTTCCTCGCCATGCGCGAGGTGTTACGACTCAGCAGCGCGCGAACGTTGCTTGCGCTCCTTTCCGCGGGTCTATTGATCGCGGCGCTCTTTGGAGCGGTCGTCGTGCTGATCAGCGCTGTCGCCGGACGCGAGGCCGTGGGTCTTTACGCCCTCTACCCGCCGGGCTTCAAGTCCGCCGCGCTTTCGGCGGAAGACATTGCCTACAGATTCGACTTCAACCTCGGATTCCTTGGCTTGACCGACGGTCTCCTGTACTACCTTTCCGTATCGATTCTCCATCCGTTCGCCGCCGCCGGCGCTACCTAGCACCTGCAAGTTCCCCGCCAAGCCGCCGAGGCCGGCCTGCGAAGCGGCAGCCCTCGTGGCCGCCCGTCCCCTGAACCGCGCGCTACGCACCGACGTCGTCGCCTCTTCGCTGACCACTGCTTGTACGATTCCCTGGCGGCCCCGTGCCGCGTCCCGTGAACAGGAGTCCCGCATGTTCGTGATCATCGCCCCCATCCAGATCAAGGACGGCTACAAGGACCGCTTCATCGAAGAGATGATCGGCGACGCGCGCGGCTCAGTGAACGACGAGCCGGGTTGCCTCCAGTTCGACGTCATCCAGGACGCCAACGATCCCAACCGCATCTGGCTCTACGAAATCTATGTCGACGAAGACGCCTTCAAGGCCCACACCCAGGCCCCCCACTTCATCAAATGGCGCGACGCCACTGCCGACTGGACCGAAGATTCCGGCCTCCAGGGCGCCGGCCTCGGCGCCACCAACATCTGGCCCCCCGACGACGAGTGGAAGTAACGCCAGGCTAGCGACGAACTGACTGGAGCTCCCTCACCTCCCAAGACTGAGGGGCACCTTGACATCACCGCCTGGTGATGCTTTGATGCCTCCATGCGAACCACCCTCACTCTCGACGACGACCTCGCCGACGCCCTCAAGCAGCAGGCCAAGCTGCTGGACGTCCCATTCAAGCAGGTCGTCAACGACACCCTGCGCCGCGGCCTGGCGCCTGAAGCCCCGGAAGATCGGCCAGTCTTTCGCGTCCGACCGCTCCGCGGCGGATTCCGGCCTGGGATCGACCCCCTGAAACTCAACCAGCTCAATGACCAGCTCGAGGTGGAGGACTTCCTGGAAGAGCATCGAAAGTTGCTGGAAGAGCACCGGGAGTGATTGTCCCCGACGTCAACCTGCTGCTCTACGCCTACAACGACGGAACGTCCCTCCACCACCCCGCCCGCCGTTGGTGGGAGAGGCTGCTCAACGGGACAGAACGCATTGGCATCCCGTGGGTGGTCACAACCGGCTTCGTGCGCTTGCTCACTCACCCCAGCCTGCGTGAGCACCCTGCAACGCTCACGCAAGCGATGGACTACGTCGACGAGTGGTTCCGCGCACCCCATGTCTCGCCCTTGAACCCGGGCCGGCAGCACGCCGCTCTCATGCGCTCAGCCCTGGAGGCCGCCGGCGTCGCAGGCAATCTGGCCACCGACGCCCACATCGCCGCCCTCGCCATCGAATACCAGGCTGAAGTCCACTCCAATGACACTGACTTCAGCCGCTTCCCCGGTCTGCGCTGGCGCAACCCCCTCTAGTTACAGGCAACCGCCTGCATCCGGCCCCGAGGGCGACAAGTGCGCGGGCTCCTCGGCCGCGTCGCCGAACTGCAATGCACCCGGTGCTACGCTGCCGACTCACGAGAATCACCCCAAGATCAGGAAAGGCACGTCGCGTGCCCCCCATCGGTTGGATCCGCGACACCCTGGCCGACCATCAGGAACGCCAGGAAGAAAAGCGCCAGGCCCGCGAGCAGGAAAAACAGCAAAAGCTGGCCATCCAGCAGCGCCAGCGCGAAGCCGAGCGGCGCGCCCAGCGCCTTGAACGCCAGCGCCGCGACAACATCATCTCAATCCTGGACGACAACAAACTCCCGCAAGTTGACTGGTCCCAATACCAGCCGCTCCCATTCAAATTCCTGAAAAGCGAGTACTTGCTCTACGTGTTTCCCAACGTCGGCTACGCCGAACAACGCGTCAGGCGCGAGATCGTCGGACGCTCCGCCGGCACCAGCGTCCGTGTCGCCCGCGGCGTCTCCGTCCGCCTCGGTCAGTCACGTGGAACCCCCGTGGAACGCGACGAAGTCGTCGACCGCGGCGTGGGGACCATGGCCATCACAACCAAGCACGTGTACTTCAGCGGAGAACGAACCTTTCGCATCCGCTTTAGTCGCATTGTCTCCGTCCAGGCCATGCGCAACGCCGTCGAAGTCACTCGCGACCGAGCCAGCGGCCTCTCCGAGTACTTCCTGCTCGATCCCTCGGACATCCACTTCGCCGTCGACCTCATGCAAGCCATACCCGCCCTCGAACTCCCCCGCCGCCCCGAAACCCACGACCCCGACAACTACCACCTCCTCATCTTCGACCTCGACGACGACGTGGGCTGAGTTCAGCCGCTCTATCGTCGCTCCATCGCCTTCAATCGCTCAGCGCTCACGCGTCTCCGATCTCTTCCTTCCCCAATCCGGGAATCCGCGCGAACATCACCCCATGTCCCTCATCCTCGGCATTGACACCGGCGGCACCCACACCGACGCCGTGGTCCTCGATCCCGCCTCCGGCAACGTCGTCGCCTGGCACAAGTCTCCGACCACCCACGCCAACCTCGCCCTCGGAATCTCGGCCGCCATCAACGGCCTCCAGGGCGTTGCCCCGGGTCAGATCGGCCTCGTCACCCTCTCCACCACGCTTGCCACCAACGCTGCCATCGAAGGCCTCGGCGGCCGCGTCTGCGCCCTCCTCGTCGGCTACGACGAGTCCATGCTCCGCCGCTACGGCCTCACCCACCGCATCCACGCCGCCGCGCTTGAGTTCATCCCCGGCCGCCACGATGTCTTCGGCGAGGAACGCTCGCCGCTTGACGAAGAGGCCCTCCACCGCGCCGTCGAGCGCCAGCGCGACCACGTCGACGCCTTCGCCGTCTCCAGCTACCTCGCCGTCCGCAACCCCGAGCACGAGATCCGGGCTGCCCAGATCGTCGCCGAGTACACCGACCGCCCCGTCGTCTGCGGTGGAACCATCGGACGCTCACTGGATTCAGTCCGCCGCGCCACCACCGCCGTCCTCAACGCCCGCCTCATCCCCCACGTCGAACGGCTCCTCGCCGCCATTGGTCACAGCGTCGCCCAGAGCGGCATCGCCGCGCCCATCACCGTCGTCCGCGGCGACGGCGCCGTTATGCCCCTGACCGATGCCACGGCCCGCCCCGTCGAAACCCTCCTTTCGGGCCCCGCCGCCAGCGCCGTCGGCGCCCAACGCCTCACTGGGCGCGCCTCCGCCCTCGTGGTCGACATGGGTGGAACCACCACCGACGTCGCCCTGCTACGCGACGGCCGGCCCAAGGTCAGCGACCAGGGCGCCGCCATTGGCGCCTGGCGCACCGCCGTCCGCGCCGCCGACGTTCGCTCATTCGGCATCGGCGGCGACAGCCGCATCTTGGCTGACCCCCTGGACCTCAGCGTCGGCCCCCAGCGCGTCGAACCCCTATCCGCCGCCGCGGCCGTCGAACCCTCAGTCGCCGAGGCCATCGCCCGCATCGATGGCGACAACCTCACCCATCGCCTCGTCCCCGTCTGGGAATTCCTGGCAGTCGGCGGCGCCGCCGAGCACGCGGTGCGCGCCTCGGCCGAGCAAGACGTCTGCGATGCCCTTCGCGAAGGCCCGCTCGACGTAACGACCCTCGCCCGTCGTGTCGGCCTGGCCGACGCCCGCTTGCTCAACCTTCGCTCCCTCATCGCCCGCGGTCTCATCCGACGCATCGGTCTCACCCCCACCGACATCCTTCACGCCCGCGGCGACTTTCAGGACTTTGACATCGAAACGGCCACTCGAGCCTGTCGCGTCGCAGCCCGCGAGAGCCGGACCGACCTCGACACCTTCCTCGCTCGAACCCACGAGCTTGTGGTTCACCACCTCGGCGACGGGATCCTGCGGCGAGCCATCGGCGAATTCGATCACCGCGCCGCCGAGTCCGAGGAGCGGCTCGGTCGCTTCCTTCTCGACCGCTCACTCTCGCGCTCCCACCGTCGCGACCCGCTGGACGTGCGACTGGAGATCACCGACCCCATTGTGGCCCTTGGCGCACCGGCCGAGGCATGGCTACCCAAAGTGGCCGAGCGTCTCCACGCCGAGTGCCAGGTGCCCGAGCTTGCCGGCGTGGCCAGCGCGGTTGGCGCGGCCGCCAGCCAGGTCATCGAGCAGGTCGAGTTTCTTTTGCGGCCCCTCTATGCGCGCTCCGGCGTCACCGGCTATGTCGTTCATGGTCCAATCGAACGCCGCCGCTTCGCCTCAATCGCGGCTGCTCGAAGTTACATCGATCAGGCCGGCCCGGACCTGGCGAAGTCACGCGCGCTCGCCGCCGGCGTCACCCGGCCACTGGTCACTCACGACGAGCACAGCTGGGACGCCGCCAGCGAAGATCCGGACGAAGGCGGTTACCTCATGGAAACACGATTCACCTTCACCGGAATCGGTCGGCCGGACGGTTAGCCGCGCCCTCCCTTATAATTCGTCAGCCCCCCCAGGTGGCGCGCACGCTTGCTCCCGCATGCGGCTCGACCGCCACGACACGAAGGCGACCGACGTGGCAAAAAAGTTCCTGACCGAGGAAGGCCGCACACGCCTGATGGCCGAACTGGACGACCTGAAGACCGTGCAGCGGCCCGGCATCATCAAGCGCATCCACGAGGCCAAGGAGTTCGGCGAACTCAACGAGGGCAATGAGTCCGACGAGGTACGCAACGAGCAAGCCTTCATCGAAGGCCGGATCATGATGCTCGAACGGCTCCTTCGGGACGCTGAGGTCGTCAGTGTGCACTCCGGTGACACCGTCAACATCGGCTCCACCGTGCGTGTGCGGTCGGGCAGCGCCGAGCGCGAATACACCATCGTCGGCACCGACGAGATCGACCTGTTGGACGGCAAGATTTCAAACGAATCTCCGTTGGGCGAGGCCCTCGTCGGACGCAGAATCGGTGAATCGGTATCGGTCAAGACGCCGCGCGGCATGAACATGCACGAGATTCTGGAGATCAGCTGAGCGACGACACCGGCGCCGAGCCTTCCGCTACGGCGGCCAGCGACCGGCTGTTCGAGACACGGCGCGCAAAGCTCGAGCGGATTCACGCAATCCAGGGAACCGCCTACCCCGCCAGGCCGCCACGCACCCACAGCGCCGCCGACGCCGTCGGCCTGGTCGACTTCGAGCCGCCGCCCGACGTCGATGTGGCAGGCCGGCTGCTCAGCCTCCGCCGCATGGGCCGAACGTCCTTTGCGAAGCTCCGCGACGGCTCGGGCGAAGTCCAACTCTTCCTCAATCAGCAAGCCCTCGGTAAGGACGTATATCAAGGCGCGCTCGATGTCTTGGACGTTGGAGACTTCGTCTCGGCCGGTGGACCGCTCTTTCGCACTCGAACCGGCGAACCGAGCGTCAGAGTCGAGCGTCTGCAAGTGGCGGCCAAAGCCCTGCGGCCGCTCCCTGAGAAGTGGCACGGCTTGCAAGACCCGGAGCTCCGATTCCGGCAGCGGTATCTCGACATCCTTACGAACGACAGCGTTCGGCGCCGATTCGAAGCCAGAACGGCCATAGTCTCGGCCTTGCGGCGCGTTCTCGACAGCCATGGCTTTCTCGAAGTCGAGACTCCCACGCTCCAGCCGGTCTACGGCGGTGGGGCTGCAGAGCCATTCGTCACCTCGTACGCCGCGCTGAATCGCGACTACTACCTTCGTATCGCCGACGAGCTCTATCTCAAGCGCCTGCTTGTTGCCGGCTACGAACGCGTCTACGAGGTTTGCAAAAACTTCCGTAACGAGGGCATCGACAGTTCGCACTGCCCCGAGTTCACGATGCTTGAGTGCTACCAGGCCTTTGGGGACCTTGCTGACATGCGCGAACTCGCGCAGCGCCTGGTCGCGACCGCCGCCGAGGCTGTCCACGGGACCACTCGGGTGCAATTCGACGGCGGCGCCTTGGACTTCACACCACCGTGGCGTCGACTGACGTACCGTGACGCGCTGCTGGCAAGTGCCGGTCTGGATCTCGAAGCAGACGCTAGCGCTTCGGCGCTCCACGAGGCCGCCAGATCAAACGGCGTCACAGTCGATCCGTCGTGGCCGCGCGCGAAGCTTCTGGATGAACTGATGAAAACACTAGTCGAGCCTTCGCTCGTCGAGCCCACCGTCCTGGAGCGCTATCCGGCCGAGACCTCGCCGCTGGCCAAGCGCTGTCCGGACGATCCGCGCTACATCGAACGCTTTGAAGTGTTCGTGAACGGAATGGAACTGGCCAACGCATACACCGAGCTGAACGATCCGATTGAACAGCGCGCCCGAATGGAAGAGCAGGCCTCGGCGCGGCATGGGGCCGACGCGACGCCGGTCGACGAGGACTTCCTGCTCGCGCTCGAACACGGCATGCCCCCCGCCGGCGGACTGGGTCTGGGCGTTGACCGGCTCGTCATGGCCCTGTCAGGCACGAGCAACATCCGGGAAGTCATCCTTTTTCCTCAACTTCGCGACCGTTCGTAGAATTAACGCCACCTGCGCTCCGCGCTGAATGCGGCGCGCTCACACGGCCCTGGCGGTCTAATGCTGCCCCTCAGATTCATCCGCGAGCACGAGGCGCTGGTGCGCGAACGCCTGTCTGCGCGCGGCGGGGACGTGCCGCTGGATGAACTGCTCGAACTGGATAACCGGCGTCGCCAATTGCTCACCAGGGTCGAAGGTCTTCGGGCCGCGCGGCGCAAGGTCTCGCGGGGCATCGGTCAGGCATCAGGCCACGAACGCGAATCCCTGATTGCACAGACGCGCGAAGTGACCGCGCAGCTCGGCGACTGCGAACCCGAGTTGGGGAAGATCCAGACCGACGTCGAGCGACTGCTGCTGGAAATTCCAATGCTGCCGCACGAGTCCGCGCCTGTCGGCGACGCGGATCACCCCGGTCAGGTGCACTTCTGCAGCGGCGCCCCGGCGCCCGGCAGCCAGGTGCCCCCGCACGACGAGATTGCCAGCGAACTCGGCATCCTTGACTTCGCGCGGGCGTCGAAGGTGGCCGGATCAGGATTCTGGATCTTTCGCGGCGCGGGGGCACACCTCCAGCGCGCCCTCGTTCAGTGGATGCTCGACTTCCAGGTTCAGGAGCACGGCTACCGCGAGTTGTACCTGCCAGCGCTCGTCACCAGGACCGCGATGACCAATGCCGCCAAGTTGCCCAAGTTTGCAGGGGACTCCTACGCAGTCGACAACCAGCGGCTGTGGCTAAGTCCCACCGCCGAGGTCGCGCTGTCCGAATACCACGCGGGCGAAACGCTCGACGCGGCTATGCTCCCGGCCAAGTACGTGGCTTACGCTGCGGCATTCAGACGTGAGGCCGGCGCCGCCGGCGTCGAGACGCGGGGTCTGCGCCGGGTGCGCCAATTTGACAAGATCGAGCTGTTTAACGTGACCACGCCCGACGATTCGTACAGGACGTTGGAGCGCATGCGCGGGGAAGCGGAAGCAGTGATCAAACGTCTCGGTCTAACCTACCGCGTCCGTGAAGTTCCCACCGGCGACCTGGGTTTCGCCGCGGCCAAGCAGTACGACCTTGAGGTCTGGTCGCCCGGGGCCGGCGAGTGGCTGGAAGTTTCGTCCGTGTCCAACTGCGAGGCCTTTCAAACACGGCGGGCCGGCGTGCGAATCCGGCGGCCGGGATCGGCACGCACCGAATACGCGCACTCGCTCAACGGCACCGCCCTGGGTCTCCCACGCACCTTCGTGGCGCTTCTGGAGAACGGCCGCCAGGCAGACGGTACTGTTGCCATCCCCGACGTACTTCAGCCTTACATGGGACATCGCACACAAATCGAAGCGGAGGCGTCATGGCTCTGACCGACGCCGTACGGGCGCATCCGCTGTTCGACCTTGTCGGCGACACGCCCATGGTCGAGATTCCGATCTTTCGCACCGAGTTCCCGGACGCGACCGTGCTAGCCAAGCTCGAGTCCATGAACCCCGGGGGGTCCATAAAAGACCGCCCCGTAGCTCGCATGCTGCTGGACGCCGTGGCTGAAGGAAAACTGGGATCGGGCCAGGTCATCCTCGACTCGTCCTCCGGCAACGCCGGCATCGCCTACGCAATGTTTGGGGCTGCGCTGGGTTTCCCCGTGGAGATTGTGATCCCGGCTAACGCCAGCCAGGAGCGGCGACGTCGGCTCGCCGCCCATGGCGCGCAGCTTGTCATTACCGACGCCATCCTTGGCTACGACGAGGCTCTCCGCGAAGTCCAGCGTCGATACCACGCCAGTCCGGACCGCTATTTCTTTTCCGACCAGTACAGCAACGAGTCCAACTGGCTGGCCCACTACGAGGGAACCGCGGTCGAGATCCTCGCGCAGGCGCCGGAGAACTTCACACACTTCGTCAGCGGGGTCGGCACCGGCGGTACGATCACGGGCGTTGGCCGCTTGCTACGGGAAGAACGACCAGAAGTGCAGGTCGTGGGAGCCCTGCCTCCGGTATTCCCCGGAGTCGAAGGTCTGAAGCCGCTGGGCGAGGGTCACATTGAACCTGAGATCCTCGACCGATCGGTGGTTGATTCCTGGCTGGAAATCGACATCGACGCCGCAGGCCGCCTGTCATTCGAATTGGCCCGAGTCGGGATTTTCGCCGGCCAGTCATCCGGCGCGTACCTCAATGCAGTGCGCGAGATTCTCGTGCAGGAGCCGCGGGCGTGCGTTGTCACCGTGTTGCCCGACGGCGGCGACCGCTATATCTCGTCCGGTCTCTGGGAGCCCTAGTGCGGTCCGCCCGTCTGCCCCGCCGCACCTGCCTGGCAGCGCATATCTCGACATGCGCTGTGGCTCAACGCCACACTCTCGGATGCCACCGCTGAGGCTGGGATTCAATCCTCGAATCGTTCCCCACGATCGACGCCGCCTGCTGAGCCAGCTGCGAGAGATCGTCGACGTGGCCGTCCGGCTTGAATTCCAGGTTGTGGAACTGAATCTCGACACCTACATGTACGAGTTGGGGCTTCGAACGTTCTTCGATGGCGACTTCATTGAGATTCTCGACGACGCTCCGATGCGCTTTCACCTCAACGTCTTTCGTGACGCGTCCACCCGCCGCTGGCCATCGCTAACTGACCCCAGCGCGACGGACCGCGGAATCGCCCTCCGCCAATTCGTACAGATCATTGAGTTCTTCGAACAGCGCCACGCCATGGAGATGTACGTTGCACATCCCGGTCGTCGAATGACGGCCGACGCGCAGCACATCGACGTGCTTCGTGAGAGCTTTCGGACGATTCACGACCTGTTTCCCGGCTTGCCCATAGCGGTGCAGAACGCCAGCGACGGCGCGGTCCTCAGCGCGCTGGACAGCGTGCTGGCAATGCTGGACGCGACGACCAGCGTGCGGTTCGCGCTACACACCGGCCGGGCATTTCACGCCGTGAACGGAGACCGTTTGGCCTTCGAGGCTCGGTTGGACTACATGGCCCGCTTCGCCGACCGAATGGCCGAGATTCGCTGGCACAACACGGCGCCGGGACGTGAGCCCAACATGCCGCTCCACATCGGTTTGGAACGCGGTCTCGACCTGAGCAAAGTCATGCGCACAATTGGCCGCAACCCGGGCACCGTGCACATGATCGACACCGTGGGCCTCAACCCGGCCGGGCTGCTGCGCGAGGTGCGAGCCCTACGCCACGCAGTCGGCGTCTAGGAAATGCCCGTCGCTACTCGTACTTGAAGAGCCGCACGGCCAGACCGAAGAAGACAATCAAGAAGACGGCCAGCACACCGAGATTCAGGGTCATCGAATGCACCGGTGCGCCGCCGACCATGAGTTGCCGCATCGCGTCGCCCAGGTAGGTAAGTGGCATCGCGCTAACCAGCGGCCGAATCCAGTCGGGCATGGTGTCCAGCGGGAAGAAGATGCCGGACAGGAAGAGCATCGGAAACGTGATGACTTGAGCAATTGGGAAAAAGCCCTGCTCAGTCTTGGCGAAGGCCCCCAGAAAGAACCCGATGGCCACAAAAGCCAGTCCGCCCAGCACCGCCACCCCGGCCAGCGCCGGCAGGTTTTCGACTTTGACCGAGACGCCGCCGATCAGCACCGCGAGAAAGACCAGCAGGATCGTCTGGAGAAGTACCACGACCATGCGAAAGGCAACGTCAGCGCCGACCAGCGCCCAGGCCGGCAAGGGTGTTGCCGATAGCCGGCGCAGCACTCGACGTTCGCGCAACGAGACCATGGCGATGGCCCCAAACACGCCGCCGTTCATCACGCTCATGGCGATCAGGCCCGGCATGATGAAGTCGATGACCTGCAGACGTTCCGACTGAAGTGTCTGGAACTCGGCCGTTACCACCGGCCGCGTCCGCGTCAGAGCACGGTCGGCGACCTCAAAGGCACGCAGGAGAACCGGAACCACGACTTGCTGGGTCGTCTGCTGCGACGGGTCGTAGTGGACCTGAAGCGGAAGAGGCGCGTCCCTGTTGATCGATGGACCGAAGCCCCGTGGTACGACCACGACGGCGCGGCGCTCACCCTCGGCGAGCATCCCGATCTCCGACTCGCGCTCGCCTTCGGTCAACTCCAGAGCCTCGAAACCGGCCAGCACCTCTCGTAGCGTGGCGGCCTGCGGCGACTGGTCCTCGACGACCAGGCCAACTTCATAGCTCGCGCCATCGTCGCCACGCCCAAGCACGATGCCGAAGATCCCAATGAAGAGAATCGGAAACGCGATGGTCCAGAAGAGCGCGGTGCGATCACGCACAAACTCCCGGTAGTTCGCTCGGAAGAGCGGCAGCAGGGCGTTCAATCTCGAAGCGTCCGGCCGGTGAGCTTCAGAAACACGTCCTCGAGCGTGGCGTGGCGTACCCGCATGCTCTCCAGCGGTGCATCACGCTCCTGCGCAAGGGCCAGCAGGCTGCCCATCGTTCGGGGAATATCGCTGCTAAAGACGCTGTGCGCTGAACCCTGCGACGTTGCGCCTGTCACCGACGCCAGGCCGCCAAGGTCTTCGGCCGTCAGCCCGTCGGTCGATACGAACTCGATGGCGTCCTCGGCGAAGCTCTCGCGGACAAGGGCGCCGGGGCGGTCAAGCGCAATGATGCGGCCGTGGTCCATAACAGCTACCCGGTCGCAGAGGCGTTCGGCTTCCTCCATGTAGTGCGTAGTCAGCACGACGGTCATCCCGTCCGCCTTGAACCCCTCAATGGTGTCCCACAGGCTGCGCCGCGCCTGCGGGTCCATGCCAGTCGAGGGCTCATCCAGAAAGACCAGCTGCGGTTCGTTGACCACGGCCAGGGCCACGGAGAGCCGTTGCGCCTGGCCACCCGATAACTCGGAAATCCGAGCGTTTCTCCGATCCTCCAGGCCCATCATCGCTATCAGGTCGTCTGTATGGGCCTGCCGCTCGTAGAAGGAGCCGAAAAGGCTTATGACTTCGTGCACTCGGAGCCGGGGATAGAGCGCCACCTGCTGCAACTGCACCCCAACCAGGCGCTTCAACTCGCGGCCGGAAGCGGCGGGATCCAGGCCCAGAACCCGCACGTTCCCACTGTCACGAATTCGCAGCCCTTCGAGAATCTCGACGGTCGTGGTTTTGCCGGCACCGTTCGGTCCCAGCATCCCGAAGACCTCGCCTTCGGCCACATCGAAGGACACGCCGGCCACGGCGTGCAAATCACCGTAGGCCTTGCGGAGGTCACGGACTTCAATGACGGGCACGAAGACACTTCACGAGGGGTGGGAGCGGACACAAGCCTTCGGCAGCTTACTGCCGAACATGGATTCGAAAGGTTAGTTTCGCTCCAATAGCAGGGTCGCCTGCCGATCGACGCTGGCCCGCCATCCAGAAGGAGCCCACGTCGTGGCGTCGTCCTGCACGATCAAAAGCGGGCCGCGCGCCCGGAAGCCGACCGGCAGATCGGCCCTGCTGAATACCCGGGCCGGCCGGAATTCGCCGTCGACCACAACCCGTGTCGGACGCGCCGTAGGTCGACCGGCCACTGGCGGCCGGACATCTGGAACCGATGGCTGCTCGACGGAAGCGACGAGACGAGTGACCACGATTTCAACACGGGCATTCGGCCGGCTGTGCGCGTAACGTTCCTGATGCCGCTGGTGAAAGGCACGGACCGCGCCCGCAATGTTGCGCCCTCGAAGCGGCACCGTCAGTTCGTATGACTGCCCGACGTAGCGTAGATCCAGCAAGCGGCGCAGGCGCGGTCGGCCCGCGCCGGCGAAGTCGCGGCGCGCCGTCCGTTCCAGCCGCCCAAACGCGGTCGTCAGAGCCCGCACACTTGCGGTCGTCGCCGGACGCAGCAACGTGGCCGAATACTCGCGCACGTGCTCGCCGCTGAGCGCCCCCAGGGCGGATAGCACGCCGGGAAAGCGGGGCACCAGCACCCGGTCGATCTCCAGGCGCTCGGCCAGCGCGCAACCGTGCAGCGGGCCCGCGCCCCCAAACGCGACGAGCGTGAAGTCGCGCGGGTCATAGCCTCGCTCCAACGTGATCACGCGCAGCGCACGCTCCATGTGCGCGTCCGCCACCGCCACCACGCCCGCCGCCACTCGCAGGCGCGACTCCATCCTTCGACCGCGGCCAGGCGTAAGCCGATCGACCGCGGCCGCGGCCGCGGCGGCGTCCAATGCGACGTCGTCCGCGAGTGACTCATCCGCAATCAGCCGGCCCAGAACCACGTTGGCGTCCGTGACCGTAGGCTCCACGCCGCCGCGGCCGTAGGCGGCAGGGCCGGGTTGAGCCCCGGCGCTGCGAGGGCCGACGCGCAGACCGCCGGCTTCGTCTCGGGCCGCAATCGATCCGCCGCCCGCCCCAACCGTGTGAATGTCGGTCATGGGAATGGCCACAGGGAGTCCGCCAACCGTGGCATCCGTTCGGCGCAGAGGTTCGCCCGGACAAATCGCCACATCAGTGGACGTGCCACCCATGTCCAACGTCACGATGTGATCGAACCCGGATGCGGCGGCCACGGCGCGCGCCCCCACGACGCCGGCTGCCGGTCCGCTGAGCACGGACTGAACCGGCGCCGCAGCGGCTTCGGATGACCGCAAGACGCCGCCGCCGGACTGGACGATCCAGAGTTGGCCCGGGGCTGCGCGCTCCAGGCGCCGAATGTAGCGCCCCATCACCGGCGCCACGTACGCGTCGACGACCGTGGTGCTCGTGCGTTCGTATTCGCGGTGCTCAGGGAGCACCTCGGAAGAAATCGAGACCCAGCGAACACCGGCGCGACGCAGCGCAGCGCGCACCGAGCGCTCGTGCGACGGGCGCAGGAAACTAAAGAGCAGACAGACCGCGGCCGCCTCGGGATCCAGTGTGCGTACCCTGTCGATCAAGCGGTCCAGCGACTGGCGATCCAGCGGACGCCGGACAGTTCCGTCCGCACCCACGCGCTCGTCGACCTCCAATCGAAGCTCGCGCTCGATTAGCGGCGCCGGCTTGCGGGGTTCGATGGCGTAGAGCGCCGGACGGTTTTGACGCGCAATCTCCAGCACGTCCCGGAATCCCGCGGTCGTGACCAACACTGTCCGGGCGCCCCTGCGTTCCAGCACCGCGTTCGTGGCTACGGTCGAGCCATGCACAACCGTCCCGTCGGCCTGAATCCCCGAGCGCCGCAGGCCCTCCAGGACTGCTGCGGACGGGTCCTTGGGTGTGCTCGAGACCTTGAATACCTGCAAGCCGTCGTCGGAGGCGACGGCAAAGTCGGTAAACGTGCCTCCAACGTCCACGCCGACCCGCACAGCACTCATAGTGTGGGCTTCGCAGGACATGACTTGGACATCGAGCACCTGGCCGTCGGATGACAGTCCGCGAGCATAAGCGCGCGTTCCCACGCGTCAACCGCGCGCACGGAGACAGGGCCGTGCCAGCACGAATGCGGTTCAGGCTGCAAGAATAGGCTCGCCTGCCCAGGTTCACCTGCGGATGGACGACACCAACCAGCGCCGCCCCGTGCCGCCGACGACGGTACGGCGACTTTCAACCTACTATCGCGTGCTGGGCGCGGTGCTGGCGGACGGGCAGTCCAACGTCTCATCCGAGACGCTGGCTTCAATGACTGGATTCACTGCTGCCCAAGTGCGGCGTGACCTTGCCTATTTCGGCTCGTTTGGAAAGCGAGGCGTGGGCTACGCCGTGTCCTTGCTACGGCAGCGATTGGCCGCGATTCTGGGAATCGACCGCGGCTGGCGCATCGGCCTGGTCGGCGTAGGCAACCTGGGCCGGGCGCTGATGGCCTATCCCGGCTTCAACAACCAGGGGTTTGACGCGGTCGCGGCATTCGATAGCGACCCGGCCGTCATCGGGTCGGTTGTCAACGGGCAGCGCGTGCGACCCATCGGCAATTTGGCGGCCGCGGTGCGCGACGAGCAAATCGAAATGGTCATCGTCACCGTTCCAGCCGAGGCGGCACAGCAGGTCGTGGACCAGGCGATCGCCGCCGGCGTGCGCGCCATCCTGAACTTCGCTCCCACTCAACTCCGCGTTCCCTCGCACGTTCAACTGTCGAGCGTCGACCTGGCAGTCGAAGTGGAGTACCTGACGTACTCGCTGGCGGAGTGAAATCTCGGACGCCGGCGGCTCGTGGGCTCGCGAGTCGGACAGTTGGCGCGTATGATGCGCGGAGTTTGTGAAAATGATCACAACGCAGCCGCACACGGCAAGGGGACAGGCGAAGCGCACCGATGCCTAGCTGGGTAGCGATTGTCCTCCTGATGGCCATCGCCTTCCTATTTGCGGTCGGGAGCCTTGTCGGCACCATCCTGCTCAAGCCGCGCCGCAAGTACGCCGCCAAGGTCGAGGCTTACGAGTCTGGGATGCCGCCCATCGGCGACGCGCGCGGCCGGCACAACATCCGCTTCTACCTGGTAGCCGTCACGTTCCTGATTTTCGATGTCGAGTTGCTCTTTTTCTATCCCTGGGCGCTCTACTTCAACATGATCGACGACCAGTTGTCACTGTTCCTCGCTGGCGTGGTCTTCATCCTTATTCTGGCGGTGGCATTCGTCTACGAGTGGCGCAAAGGCGCCCTGGACTGGAACCGCTAGCCCATGCTGGTGCCCGCCGCCTCACCAACGCTGGCCTCCGCAGCCATTCTGGATCGCATTCAGGGACATGCTGGTACGGCCTACGTTGGCGGACGCGAGGATCATGGCGACCCCGTAGCCGAGGTGTCGCCGGAAGCGCTGCCCAACCTGTTTCCGGCCTTGCGCGACGATCCCGAACTGCGGCTCGAACAGCTGGTCGATGTAACCGCGGTGCACTGGCCGCTGGACGTCGGACGCGAGTTCCAGGTCGTCTGGCAATTCCGCTCGCTGACCAACAACCTCTTTGCCCGTGTCACCGCCCGCCTTGCTGATGGAGCTGCCGTGGCCTCGGCGACCGGTACATACGCCTCGGCCCTGTACCTGGAGCGCGAGGTGTTTGACCTATTTGGAATCCAATTCACTGGACATCCCAACCTGAAGCGCATCCTGCTGCCCGAAGGCTACGAGGGCCACCCGCTGCGCAAGGAATACCCCGTGGAAGGCCCGACCTTCCCCGAGGACGCCCACCGCAACGATTTGGTCGGTCAGCTCGACCCGGATGACTTTTGGGCCGACGTCGACAAGGCGAACGGCCAATGACGGTGGAGTCCGGAATGGCCGGCGCTCGCGTCGACCTGGAACGCGGCAGTGGGGACAACATGATCCTCAACATGGGGCCGCAACACCCCAGCACCCACGGCGTGCTCCGCCTCGTGATCGAACTTGATGGCGAGGAAGTCCGCCGCTGCGATGCGGACATGGGTTACCTGCACCGAGGCGTGGAAAAGCTGCTGGAGGTCCACGACTACCGCGGCGGCATCACGTTGACCGACCGCATGGACTACACCTCGGGCCCGTCCAACAACATGGGCTACCTGATGGCCATCGAGAAGCTGATGGGCATCACCGACGAAATCCCGCTGCGGGCCCGCTACCTGCGCAGCGCCGTTGCGGAACTGTCGCGCCTGGCCGCCCACCACATATGGCTGGGCACGCATGGGCTGGATATCGGTGCCATGTCCGCGTTTCTCTGGTCGCTCCGGGAACGCGAGAAAATCCTCTACCTCTTCGAGGAAGCATGCGGCGCACGCCTGACCACCTCCTTCATGCGCGTCGGCGGTACCGGTCCGCACGACGTGGGCGATCAGTGGCTGGACAACGTGGAAGCGTTTCTCAACGGCTACACGCTGGACGAGATCGACGCGCTATTGACCGAGAACGAGGTCTTCATCGAGCGCACGCGCGACGTCGGAATCATCACCCAGGAACAGGCGCTCAGCTACGGGCTGACCGGGCCGGTGATTCGCGGCTCGGGCATTGCCTGGGATCTCCGCAAGGCGCAGCCGTACGCCGCCTACGACCTGGTGGACTTTGAGGTGCCGGTCTTCACCGAGGGCGATGTTTACGCCCGCTACCTCGTGCGTCTAAACGAGATGTATCAGTCGAAGCGCATCATCGGACAGTGCGTCGAGGCGCTGCGCGACCTGCCGCTGGACGCGCCCTCCAACGTGGACCTGCCCCAGGTCGTGCCTCCGGACATCGGGCGCGTGCCCGTCGACATGGAAGCGATGATCAACCACTTCAAGCTCGTAATGCACGGGGTGCAACCGCCTCCGGGCGAGGCCTACTTTGGGATCGAGAACCCGAAGGGCGAACTCGGCTTCTACTTCGTCAGCGACGGCACCGGGATGCCGTACCGTTGCCACGTGCGCTCCCCGTCGTTCGTCAATCTCAGCATCATCGAGGAAATCAGCGTGGGCAGCCTGATCGCCGACGTGGTAGCAATCATCGGCAGTGTCGACATCGTGCTGGGTGAGGTAGATCGATGAGCTCCGACACCGTCACGCTCACCATCGACGGAACTGAAGTTCAGGTACCCCGCGGCGCCACGGTGCTGCAGGCCTGCGAGTCCATCGGCGTCGAAATCCCAACGCTCTGTACCGATCCGCGACTGAAGCCGTATGGCGCCTGCCGAATGTGCGTGGTCGAGGTCCAGCCCGGACCGCCACGACCGACAGCCTCCTGCACAACGCCGGCCGGCGACGGCATGACCGTGGTGACCAATAGCCAGAGCATCCGCGACATACGCAAGCACGTAATCGAGTTGCAGCTCCAGCACCATCCCCTCGACTGTCCCTACTGCGACCAGGCGGGAACCTGCGAGCTGCAGGACGAGGTGTTTGACCAGGAGATTCACCAGAGCCCCTACGAAACCGTACCCAAGGCCCACCCGGAGGAGATCCTCAACGAGGTCATCCTCATTAACCACAACCGCTGCATCCTCTGCGGCCGCTGCGTGCGCATGTGCGACGAACAGATCGGCGTGCGCGCCCTGGACTTCGTGGAGCGCAGCGTGGGCACGTTCATTGCCCCGGCGCAGCACGACTTCATGGACTGCGAACGCTGCGGCATGTGCATAGAGACGTGCCCCGTCGGCGCCCTGCTGAGTCGCCCGTTCAAGCACTCGGCCCGAAGCTGGCAGACCGAAAAGGCGGCCTCGACCTGCCCGCACTGCTCGGTTGGTTGCTCGATCCTGGTGGAATCGCGGCATGGCGAAGTGGTGCGAACACGCAGTAATGGCATGGAAGACCCGGACCGCGGCATCCTCTGCGCCAAGGGCTTCTTCGGTCACTCGTTCGTAAACAGCGAGAACCGGATTACCCAGCCGATGATCCGCCGCGGCGGCGTGCTCTGGCCGGTGAGTTGGCGCGCGGCGCTGGACGCGATTACAACCGGACTCCGCGACGTTCTGGACGAGCACGGACCAAGTGCCGTTGGAGTCGTCGGTTCCCCCAACACAACCAACGAGGACAACTACACGCTCCAGCGATTTGCCCGCGCCGTGCTCGGAACCAACAACGTGTACAGCCAGGACAGCGGCCTGCACGCCACGGCCCGCACGCTGCGTGCGGTGTTGGGCAGCGAAGTGGGCCCCCATACGCAGAGTGAACTGCTGGCGTCGGATCTGATCCTCGTCGTCGGCGCGGACATCGGGCAGACGCACAACGTCGTTGGGGCGCATATCAAGCAGGCGGCCCGAGATGCTGGACGCAAGCTGGTGGTCGCCACACGCCTGGCCAGCGGGCTCGATGACTTCGCCACCGTCTCGGCACGCATACGCCCGGGTGCGGAAGCCGCATTCCTCAGCGCCCTGGCCGGCGCACCTTCGGAAGGCGCCGAGCAAGCGACCGGTGTCGACGCCGCCACCTTTGACGACATCAGCCAGCTTGTCGGCGCAGCCGCTTCCGTGGCCGTGGTATGGGACACCGGCGTTTGGACGCTCGGCAAGGCCGGCAAGATCGCGCAAGCGGCCGCCAACCTGGCGCTGGCGCGGGACGGCGTCAAGCTGTTCCCGCTGCCGGAGCGCGCGAATTCGGTCGGAACGTTCCGCGTTGGCATGGCCCCGGACTTGCTGCCAGGCGCCCGTCCGCTTGCGGACGCCGATGCCCGAAGCCAGGTCGGCCAGGCCTGGGGCGTTGAGGTAAGCGAGCAGCCGGGACTGCCCTTCGCCGAATTCGTCGAAGGCCCCATGCAGGCACTCTACGTAGTGGGCGAGGACGTCGTAGGCGGCGCCGCCAATCCCAGCGGCATGCGTGCCGCCCTTAGTAACGCACCGCTCGTCGTCGCGCAGGACATCTTTGCCAACGCGACAACGGAAGTCGCCGATGTCGTGCTGCCGGGCGCCTCGTTCGCCGAAAAGGGCGGACACTTCACGAACTTCGAAGGCCGGCTGGGCCGGCTCGACCCGGCAATTCCGCCGGTAGGCGAGGCTCGCCCCGATTGGGAGATTGTGGCCCGCATCGCCGCCGCGCTGGGCGCCGACTTTGGCTGGCGCAGCCACCAGCCCATTTCCGACGAACTGGCCACGCTCTCCATGCCACCGTCCATTCCAGGTTCGGGGCTTGCCGTCTCCGTGAATGGCGCGGATCGACCGACAGTTGACGACGACTGGCTCGTACTGGCAACCGAGCAGCACCTTTATACGGCCGGCGTCGCCGGGCGCCATGCACCAAGCCTGACAGTCATGCTGCCGGACGCCGTAGCCGAGCTGAACCCGGACGATGCCCAGCGGCTTCAGATCGCCCACGGCGACCGCGTACACGTGTCATCCGCGGGCGGCGAAGTCAACCTGAAAGCCATGGTTGCGCGGCGGGTGCCGGCCGGCGTGGTCAGCCTGCCCGATCGCTTCCTGGAAGCGGCGCCACGTCAGCTTGACGCAAGAGCCCCGGACGGCGCCGCCGTGCGCGTGAGCAAGGCCTAGGCATGGATTTCTGGGCCTGGTTGATCCTGATCACGAAGGTCTTGGCGGTCTTCCTGCTCTTTGCCATCGGCGCAATGCCGCTCGTGCTGCTGGAGCGCTGGATCCTCGGCCGCATGCAGTCGCGCTACGGCCCGCACCGCGTGGGCTGGCGCGGCACGCTGCAGACGGCGGCCGACGGCCTGAAACTGGGAATCAAGGAAGACATGATCCCGGCCAAGTCCGACAAGGGCGTGTACTGGTTCGCGCCGGTAATGATGGTGGTCCCGGCCATGGCGGCCTGGGCCATCGTCCCGTTTGGTCCAGAAGTCGAAATGGGCCGAACGATTGGTCTGTGGATTGCCGATCTCAACGTTGGAATCCTGTTCTTCCTCGCCATGGGATCGCTTGGCGTGTACGGCGTCGTCATGTCGGGCTGGTCGTCGAACAGCAAGTACGCCCACCTCGGCGCGCTGCGATCCAGCGCGCAAGTCATCAGCTACGAACTGGTCATGGGGCTCGCCGTCTTGGCGGTCATCATCTACGCCGGCTCGCTGAGCCTGATCGACATCGTCAACGCGCAGGCCGGACTCTGGTTCATCGTTCCGCAGTTGATCGGCTTCCTTCTCTTCCTGATTGCCGCCGTGGCCGAGACCAACCGGGCCCCCTTCGACCTGCCGGAAGCCGAGTCGGAACTGGTCGCCGGCTTCCACGTTGAGTACTCGGGCATGCGCTGGGCGTTCTTCTTCATGGCCGAATACGCCAACATGCTGCTGATGTCGGCCCTCGTCGCCACGCTCTTTCTCGGCGGCTGGCGCGGCTGGACGATCCCCGGGCTGGAAGCGCTCACAGGCGTGTTCTGGTTCCTGCTCAAGTGCAGCCTGTTCATGTTTGGCTTTTTCCTGCTGCGTGCCACGCAGCCGCGGTTCCGCTACGACCAGCTCATGAACTTCTGCTGGAAGATCCTTATTCCGATCGGCGTGCTCAACCTGCTGATCGCGGCCGGTCTACGGATGGCCTGGAGCTAGCGCATGCCCCTCGGTTCTGGCGTCATGAAGGGACTCAAGACCATGCTCATGGTCACCGGCCGCAAGCCGGCGACCGTCCTCTACCCGGAGCAAGTGCGAGACATCTCCTACCGCTTCCGCGGCCAGGTGGGCATGCGTCGCGACGAAGTGACCGGCGGCATGACCTGCGTGGGCTGCGGCCTGTGCGAAACCGCCTGTCCGAACGACGTGATCCGCGTTGACACCAGCGAGAACGCGGACGGCACACGCTTCGTCGACCGCTACCTGTTCGACGTGGGGCGCTGCGTGTTCTGCTATTTCTGCATCGAGGCCTGCCCCGTTGACGCCCTTCAGCGAACGCACGACTTCCACCTCATTACGGATGATCGTCGCGGCCTTTTGATCGACGGCCAGAAGATGATCGAGATCTACGAAAGCGATCAGGCCAACCGGGAAGCCGAGCAAAAGAACATTGGACCGGGCGAAGCCATCGCCAACTGGTTCGAACGTGGCTGACGCGGACCGTCACGTACGCCGACAATTCGGCGTCCGCCAACCCGTGGCCGGAAGAACGTAGCCACATGGCAGACAACCTCGAGACCACCGTAGCCTTCTGGTATCTGGCTATTGCGGCTGTCGGCGCCGGCGTCCTGATGCTGGCCTCACGCAATCCGGTCCACGCGGCGATTTCCCTGGTCATCGTGATTTTCCACGTGGCCGGACTCTTCGTGATCCTGGGCGCCGGCTTCCTGGCCGTGGCCCAGATCGCCATCTACGCCGGCGCCATCGTCGTGCTATTCCTGTTCACGCTGATGATGCTGGACATGCGGCGGCTGCCGGAGGAGCGCGTGACGCACCGGCAGATCTGGCTGGGCATTCCCCTGGGAATCCTGCTGGCTATCGAAGCCGTGGTCGTGAGCGTCGGTACGCCCGAGATCAGCGAATCGATCAAGGGCGCCTTTCCGCCAGCCACCGTTTCGGAACTCGGCGGAAGCACGCAGGCCCTGGCCGTGGCGCTCTTCAATGAATTCACGCTGCCGTTTCTTGGGGCAAGCGTGCTCCTGACGGCCGCGACCATCGGCGCAATCGTGCTGGCGCGGCGTATCGAAGTGCACGAGCAAGCCGACTACCCGCAGGCGCGGCCCGGCTCATCGGATGAAGCGGCGGCGGACCAGTCCAGCGCAGCCGCGCCGGTCCTTGAAGAGTCCGCGCGATGATGCTGAACGGTTTCCTGGTCGTTGGCGCCCTGCTCTTCGCCCTGGGCGCCACCGGCGTGCTGATCCGCCGCAACGCCATCGTGATGCTCATGTGCATCGAATTGATGCTTCAAGGCGCAAACGTAACCCTGGCGGCGTTCTCCCGCTACCTGGACGACCAGGCCGGATTCGTCCTCGTGGTGTTCTCGCTGACCGTCGCCGCCGCCGAAGTGGCCATCGGCCTGGCGATTCTTGTAGCGCTCAGCCGTGTAAACCCCGTGGTCAACGTCGACCAGCTCGACAGCCTGAGCGGGTGACTCTGGGCATGGCACGCGTGAGGACCCCGGGATGCTAGACGCGCCCTGGATCATTCCCCTGCTCCCGTTGCTGGCCTTTGCGGTCAACGGCCTGGTGGGTCGGCGCGACCCGCGCTGGACGGGCTGGGTGTCGACGCTGGCGATCCTGGGATCGTTCGTGGCCACGGTGGCGCTCTGGATCCAGAGCATCGGCTCCGACAAGGACTCGTCGGTCCTTTACACCTGGGTTGCCAGCGGTGGCTTAGACATCGAAATCGCATTCCTGACCGACGCGCTTACGGTCGTGATGCTGCTCGTCGTCACCGGCGTCAGCACGCTCGTCTCCATGTACGCCGTCGGCTACATGGACCACGACGCCAACAAGCCGCGCTTCTTCACCTGGATCCCGCTGTTCGTGTTCAGCATGATCATGCTGGTCATCTCGGACAACCTGCTCCAGCTCTTCATCTTCTGGGAGATGGTGGGGCTCTGCTCGTACCTGCTCATCGGCTACTGGTACGAGCGCGACAGCGCCAATGCCGCCGCCACCAAGGCCTTCCTGGTCAACCGGATCGGCGACTTCGGATTCGCCATCGGCATCATCCTGGCCTTCCACGAGTTCGGGACGCTGCGCTACCGCGAAATCTTTGACGGATTGGGGGCGGCGGACCCGCGCATGGTGACGGCCATCGCCTGCCTGCTCTTCATCGGCGCCATGGGCAAATCGGCGCAGTTCCCGCTGCACACCTGGCTGCCCGACGCGATGGAAGGTCCGACGCCGGTCAGCGCCCTGATTCACGCCGCGACCATGGTCACCGCCGGCGTCTACCTCGTCGCGCGCCTAAATCCCGTCTACTCCGCGGCGCCCGAGGCGCTGCTGCTCGTCGCCGCCGTCGGCACGTTCACAGCCTTCCTCGCGGCCACCATTGCCCTCACGCAAACCGACATCAAGCGCGTCCTCGCGTATTCAACCGTCAGTCAGTTGGGTCTGATGTTCCTGGCGGCCGGAGCCGGCGCATACACAGTCGCGATCTTCCACCTGGCCACGCACGCGTTCTTCAAGGCACTCCTGTTTCTCGGATCGGGCAGCGTCATTCACGCACTGAATGACGAACAAGACATGCGGCAGATGGGCGGCTTGTGGCGCAAGCTCCCCGTCACCTACGTCACGTTCCTCCTGGGCGGACTTGCGCTCGCGGCGATCTTCCCGCTGGCTGGGTTCTGGAGTAAGGACGAGGTTCTGGCCCTGACGCATCTCAAGGCAACTTCCGACCCGGGTACGTCGCTTGCCGCGGATCATGGCGCGGGGATCTTCTGGGTCTTCTATTTCACCGGCTTGGCCGTCTCCGTCATGACCGCCTTCTACACGTTCCGAATGATCGTCAAGACCTTCCACGGCCAGCCGCGCAACGCCGAACTGTACGCCACCGCGCACGAGTCGCCTCGGGTGATGACCCTGCCGCTGATCGTGCTGGCAGCCGGAGCCGTGCTCGCGGGCGCCGTGCTGGGGATCCCGCCGGAGCACGGAATCATCCACGGCTATCTCAAGTACGCGGCCGGAATCGTCCACCTCGAGGGTGCCGGGCCGCCGGCGACCCTCGTCCTGGCCTTGATTTCCACCGTCGCGGCCGGCGGCGGCCTCTTGCTGGCGCTCGGCGCCTACAGCCGGGGAATGAGCATCCCGGCACTGGCGCGACGGATCCTCCCTGGCGCGGAGACCCTGTTCCGCCAGAAGTGGTACATGGACCACATCGGCGACGGTTTTGGCGTGGCGTTCACCAAGGCCCTGGCAATGATCTCCTGGGGCTTCGACGCGGGGGTGGTTGACGGCATCGTCAACGGCGTCGGGCACCTCTCGCGCTTCACCGCTGGCCAGGTCAGGCGCCTTCAGACCGGCCAGGCCCAGAATTACGCGCTCCTGATGGTCGTTGGCCTGGTGCTGACTGTCGGCAGTCTGGTGCTCTTTAGATGAACGGTATGACCACCGGCGAAGCCGCCCTCGACTTTCCCCTCCTGTCGCTGGCGCTGTGGCTCCCGCTCCTTGTCGGGCTGCCCACGATCGTGCTGGCGCGGAGCCGCAACGCCATTGCCATGGGCGCGCTGATCGCCAGCCTGGCCCAGGCCGTGCTTGCCATCATCATCGTCGTCACCTTCGACCACGAAGCCACCGGGTATCAATTCGTCGAGGACGCTCCGTGGATACCCGCGCTGGGTGTCTCCTACAAGCTCGGCGTGGACGGTGTGTCCATCCTCATGGTCCTGCTAACCGGGATTCTCGGACCGCTGGTGGTTGCCGCCAGCTGGCTGACCATCCACCGGCGCGAGCGCGAGTTCTTCGCCGCGCTGATCACGCTCCAGACAGCCATGCTCGGCGTCTTCGTCACCCTTGACTTCATCCTGTTTTACGTCTTCTGGGAAATGGTCCTGATCCCGATGTACCTGATGATCGGCGTCTGGGGCCACGAGCGGCGCATCTACGCCACGGTCAAGTTCTTCCTCTACACGTTTGCCGGCAGCGTGCTCATGTTGGTGGCCATCCTGGCCATTCGCTTTACCACCGGCACGTTTGACATTGAGGCGATTCCTGAAGAAATGGCCGGAGCCTCGCAGATTCTCCAACGCTGGGTTTTCGTGGCCTTCTTCCTGGGCTTCGCCATCAAGGTTCCCATGTTTCCCTTTCACACCTGGCTGCCCGACGCACACGTCGAGGCGCCGACGGCGGGCAGCATGGTGCTGGCCGGCGTGCTGCTCAAGATGGGGGCCTACGGCTTCCTGCGCTTCCTGATTCCCATGGCGCCCGATGCCGTGGACGAAGCTCGCGGATTCGTGATTGCTCTGTCGCTGGTTGCAATTGTCTACGGCGCCCTCGTGGCCATGGTCCAGCCGGATCTCAAGAAGCTGGTGGCGTATTCCAGCGTGAGTCACATGGGCTTTGTCACCCTCGGCATCTTCACCGCCACCCAAACCGGAATCGACGGTGCGCTGGTTCAGATGCTGAGCCATGGCGTGGTGAGCCCGGCGCTGTTCTTCGCCGTCGGCGTGATCTATGAGCGCGCGCACACCCGCCGCATTGATGAACTCGGCGGCCTTGCCCCGCGCATGCCCGTGTACGCCACCCTCTTAGGCTTCTTCATGCTGGCGTCACTCGGGCTGCCGTTGCTGAGCGGCTTCGTGGGTGAGTTCCTGGTGCTCGTCGGCGCGTTTGCCTACGCCACCGGTGTCGGCGTGCTGGCCGCGTTGGGCGTGATTCTGGCCGCCGCCTATATGCTCTGGATGTACCAGCGCGTCGCGCTGGGTCGGCTTCGCAACCGGGCGCTGGCGACGATTCCGGACGTTAACCGCACCGAGATCGTTACGTTCGTCGGCCTGGGCGTATTGGTCGTCTGGGTGGGCATCTTTCCGGACACATTCGTGCGCCTTCTGAGCGCCACCACCGCCGGGTTGGCCGGGTAAACGATGATCGAACCTTCGGATATCGGTTACGTCCTCCCCGAGATCACCGTACTCGGAACCGCCCTGGCGTTGCTGCTCTGGGCAGCCATAACGCGAGCCGACCGGCGCTGGACGAGCGTCAGCATTGCCCTCACCGGCAATGGCTTGGCCGCGTTGTTCATGTTCATGCGCGCGCCCGCGGACGACGCCGCCGTCCAGGTCTTCGCCGGCCAGCTGGTGGTCGACGGCTACTCCACATTCTTCCGCACACTCTTTCTGATCCTTGCCTCGCTGGCCATCGTGTTCGGCGCCCAGCGCTTCGCAACGGCGCCCCTTACCGACTTCGCCGCGCTCCTACAGTTCTCACTCCTCGGCATGATGCTCCTGGTCGGCGCGGCCGACTGGGCCACCGCCTTCATCGCCATTGAAACCATGGCGATCCCCGTGTACGTGCTGGTCGGCCTCACGCGTTTCCGTCGCGAGTCGCTGGAAGCCGCCATGAAATACTTCGCGCTCGGCGCATTCGCGTCCGCCATCCTGGTGTACGGGATTGCCTGGACCTACGGCCTGACAGGCACGACCAGCCTGGCCGAAACGGCCGCCCGCCTCACGGCTCACGGCGAGGCCCCCTGGATTCTGTTCGCGCTCGGACTGGTACTGGTCGCAATGGGCTTCAAGGTCGCCGCGGTGCCGTTCCATGCCTGGACGCCGGACGCCTACCAGGGAGCTCCGACACCGGCAGCCGCGTTCATCTCGGTTGGACCCAAGGTCGCGGCCATGGCTCTGCTGGCACGGATTGTCACGTTGGCCTTTGAACCGCTGGCGGCCAACATCGCGATCGCGCTGGCCGTGATCGCCGCCGCGACGATGATCCTTGGAAACCTCGCGGCAATCGCCCAGAACGACGTCAAGCGTCTGCTCGGGTACTCCAGCATCGCCCACACCGGTTACATGCTCGTTGGGCTGGCTGCCGTCAGTCAGACCGACGGGGCCGCGACCTTCGTGGGAATCCCCTCGGTTCTCTTCTATGGCTTCGTCTACGCGTTCATGACCTTTGGCGCTTTTGCGGTGGCCTACGTGGTAGAGACCCAGACGGGCAGCAACGACATCTCGGCGTTCCGCGGACTGGCACAGCGTGCCCCGTTGCCCGCCGTGGCCATGGCCATATTCATGCTCTCGCTCACTGGTGTGCCGCCGCTCTCGGGCTTTCTGGGCAAGCTCTACATCCTGCAGTCGGCAGTTGACGCCAACTTCGGCTGGCTGGCCGTTGTGTTGGTCGTCACGTCGGTCGTCTCCGCGTTCTACTATCTGCGTGTTGTAGTAATGATGTTCATGCAGGACGCGGATGCGAGCGTCCACGCCGACGCGGGCTCGGTGCCGGCGTCAGCCGTCGTTGCCGACACCCACTCGGCGGTGATCGCCGCGGTTGCCGGAGCCACGGTTGCGTTCGGCATCGTGGGTGGCGGTCTCCTGACGTGGGCGCAGTCCGCCGTTAGCACCGGCCTCCTCTAACTCGCTCGCCCCAGCCCCGACCCCGCTGGCCGCCGAACCGGAGCGGTACGACAGCCAGAGCGGGCCGTGCCGTTGTCCTCGGCCTAGGCGTGCTCGCTGATGTAGTTGACTGCGTCGGTGATGGTGAGGATCTTCTGGGCATCCTCGTCCGGGATGGTCAGGTCGTATTCGTCCTCGAGCGCCATGATCAGCTCGACCTGATCGAGTGAGTCGGCGTTCAAGTCGTCCACAAAGCGCGAGTCCGCGGAGATCTCATCCGCCGGCACATCGAGCTTGTCGGAAACCACAGCAATCACACGGTCAACCGTTCCCACGGAGTCCCTCTCTTCGCATGCCAGCGCTACTCACGAGAGCAGCGGCTATGGAGGCTTTCATGACGTCGTACCAGATGAAGATGCCGGCGCCAGCGGACCAAGCCTTACCCCAGGGGTTCAACTCATCCGTGGCAAGTACATAGTAGATAGCCAGGTGGTTCACGCCAAAGAGGTAGATGAACGGCACGCCGGCGAGGGCCGCCAGCAGGTCGATCCGGACAAAGCGCAGAATCGCGCCGCGGCTTCCCTCGATCGCCGAATCGAAGCGTGCGTGCAGCATCTGCGAGGTCATGCCGGTCACGAAGGCCGCCACGATGAATCCGTAGATGTAGCCGGCGGTCGGTGTCAGGAAATAGGCCGGACCGCCGCCGCGTGCGAAGACCGGCAAGCCGGCGAAGCCCATGACGGCGTAGAGCAGCATCGCGGCGGCGCCCCGCCACGGACCTAGCACGAGTCCCGTCAGCAGCACAAAGAGAACCTGCAGGGTGTATGGGACGGGATCCGCTTCAATCTTGGCCTGGGCCGCCGGAATCATGAGAAGGGCAAAGACGACGATGAGCACGCCGTCCGAGACGGCCTGCCGCGGCGCGAGCCCTGCGACTCGTCGGCCAGCTTGCACGCTCACTGTCGGCTCACCTTTCCGGGCGCAACGCCAGCCCGTCGCATCAGGATCCGGCGCCAGTATCCACGATGATGAGGGACTGCCCGGCGGAGATGGTATCGCCATTCTCGACGACTATGGCGACCACCTCACCGGCGTGGTCGGTGGTGATCTCGTTGAAGACCTTCATGGCCTCCACCAGGCCGATCGGATCGCCGATCGCCACCTGGACGCCGACCCGCACGAACGGTTCGGCTCCCGGGCGCGGAGAGCCGTAGTAGGTGCCGGCAAGCGGAGATGTGACGGGGGTACCGGACGGCGGAGGCGCGGCCGCGGGAACGGCCGCCGGTGCCGCCACGGGCGCGGCGGTGGAAGCGCCGGCGTCAGGTCGTCGAACGGCGACTCGCTGATCGCCGATCCGTATTTCGAGCTCGGATAGGTTGAGACGGCGCATGGCGTCCAGTACCGAGCGGACGCGTCGGGCATCGCCTGCATCAGCGCCGGGGTCTTCCGGGTTTGAGATTGGGCCAACCCTTTAGACAGCGCCGACGATCAGCGAGGCGTTGTGACCGCCGAAGCCGAAGCTGTTCGACATGGCGCACGTGACCGGTACCTCGCGAGCTCCGTCAGTCACGTAGTCAAGGTCGCAGTCGGGGTCAGGCGTCTCGTAATTGATCGTGGGGGGAATCACACCGTCGCGAATCGCCTTGATACAGAGCATGGCTTCAACCGAGCCGGCGGCGCCGATTAGATGTCCCATCATCGACTTCGTTGAGCTGACCGGCACCGTTGAGCCGTTGCCGTTGAAGACCTGCTTGACGGCGTTCGTCTCAGCCAGGTCGCCCGCCGGCGTGGACGTGCCGTGGGCGTTGATGTAGTCGATGGCCGATGCATCGAGCCGGGCGTCGTCCAGGGCGCCCTGCATCGAGCGGGCGGCGCCGTCGCCGGCGGCCGGGGGCTGGGTGATGTGAAACGCGTCCGAACTCAGACCGTATCCCAGGATTTCGGCATGGATCGGCGCGCCGCGGGCGCTGGCGTGTTCGTAGCTCTCAAGCACAAACACCCCTGCGCCCTCCGCGGCAACGAAGCCATCGCGGTCCTTGTCGAACGGGCGGGAGGCGTGCTCGTAATCGTCGTTTCGCGTGCTGAGGGCGCGACCGGCGCAGAAGCCGGCCAGGCCGATCGGTCCGATGGCCGCCTCCGTGCCGCCCGCCAGCATCACGTCGGCGGCGCCGCGCTTGATGGTGACCGCGGCCTCGCCAATCGAGTGCGCGCCGGTGGCGCAGGCCGTGACGATGGCGATGTTCGGGCCGCCGATGCCCAGATCGATAGCGACCAGGCCCGCGGCCATGTTGGCGATGACCTCGGGAATCATGAATGGGGAAATGCGCGAGGGTCCGCGGTCGCGCAGGGTATTGACCTGCTGCTCCAGCACCAGCAGACCGCCGATGCCGCTGCCGATGAAGCAGCCGATACCGTCGCGGTTGCCGTCGGTGATCTCCAGCTCCGCGTCGGCCACGGCGTCGCGCGCGGCGACGATGGCGAACTGGGCAAAACGGTCGGTACGACGGGCCAGACGGCGGCCAAGCAGGGCGTTCGGATCCCAGTCGTTCACCTCGCCGGCGATCCGGCAACTGAAGCCAGTGGTGTCGAACGAGGTAATCGGCCCAATGCCGTTCTGGCCTTCCAGCGTTGCGCGCCAGCTGTCCTCGTCGGTCGTCCCAAGCGGCGTGAGGGCGCCAATGCCTGTGACGACAACCCGCCTCGACATGCAGTCTCCGATCACCGCCAGCCGCCAGACGGCCAACATTCCGCGTGGCTAAACGAGTGTATCAACGCGGCACCGGAGCGCCGTCGGGGTGGGTTTGCGCGTGTAAGAGTTTTTTCCAAAAAACTCTTGAGGCGCCGCGGGGCGTCGATTTGCCGGTCGTGCGTGCACGAGGGACGGGCGAATCGGGCGCTGGATTGAAGCGGCATGGCGAGGGGCACCAGGGCGTCGCCGGGCGAGGGGGCGGCGGCGCCGAATGGCGGTGGGCGATACGGCATCTACATCCTGGCTTGCGTGGACATCGCGCCCAGTGTACACTAGACAAGTACAGACGGCAACCAGGGTGTCCGCGAGCAGCCGGCGAGGGGCTGCGGCGGACAGGGATTGCCGGGGCTAGGTTGCCGGGAAGAGGCCGGTCAGTGACACGGCCCCTACAGGCGACGGAGCACGAAATACGGCCGGTCAGTGACACGGCGCGTACGCCCAAAAGCGCCCGAACTATGGCCGGTGGGAGACCGGCTCCAGGCAGGAAGGAGCAGGAGATCGGAACGTGACCGGCCCGAGACGAGCCAGTCGACGAACCGGATGGTTGGGCGGCCCTGCACATGCCGTCGGGTCCGCGCTCCGCAGTCGCGTTGGCGGGCAGTTGGCGGCTATGCTCGCCGGCAGGCGCCGCTGTGCGCCGCAACGTCACCGGAGTCTTGCGTGAGCCGTGCAGCGACGATCACCGGCTGGGGGATGAGCGTTCCCCGGCAGATTCGCACCAATGCGGAATTGGAACGCCTGGTCGCTACGTCCGACGAGTGGATCGTGTCGAGGACGGGCATCCGCGAGCGCCGGATCGCCAATGACGACGAGTCCACCTTCACGCTGGCGCGGGACGCGGCCAAGCAGGCGTTGCAGGTGGCCGACGTGCATCCGAACGACATCGACCTGGTGGTGGTGGCGACGCTGACGCCGGAGTACGGCTTTCCGGCGACGGCCAGCCTGGTGCAGGACACGCTGGGCGCGACGCGGGCCGGGGCATTCGATATCAACGCCGCCTGCGCGGGTTTCGTCTACGGGGTGGCCGTGGCGCGCAGCATGATCGAGTCGGGCACACACGAGACGATCCTCCTCATCGGGGCGGACACGATGTCGCGGGTGGTGGACTGGTCGGACCGGTCGACCTGCGTGCTGTTCGGCGACGGCGCAGGCGCGGTGGTGATGCAGGCGACGGACGGGCCGGGCGGAATCTTCAGCACGGTGCTGGGATCGGACGGGGCCGGGGCGCCGCTGTTGATCCAGCCGGCGGGCGGCAGCCACCAACCGGCCACGGTGGACACGATCGAGTCGGGTGCGCACTACCTGCAAATGAATGGGCGCGAGGTGTATAAGTTCGCGGTCACCGCCACTGCCGAGGCGGCGCGCCAGACGCTGCAGGACACCGGACTGGGTCCGGAGGACGTGGACCTGTTCATTCCGCACCAGGCCAACCTGCGCATCATCACGTCGGCGGCACGGGGCGCGGGCATTCCCATGGAGCGGGTGTTCGTGAACGCGGACCGCTACGGCAACACTTCGGCGGGGTCCATCCCCATCGCGTTATGCGAGGCGCTGGAGAGCGGCAGAATTCAAGCAGGCGACCGGGTGGTGATGGTTGGATTCGGGGCCGGGCTGGCCTGGGCCGCGGCGGGGATCGAGTGGACCGCGGCAACGGTGAAGCTCAAGGACGTGGCGACGGCGGCGGCGAGCGCCAGCTAGCCGTATATCCAGCGGGCACGGTCTCCGCGAGCCCGGGCAGCGAAGGCCGTATGTGGGGCGCGAGGCTGCGAGCGGCCAGACTTCCCGTTCCCGTACGTTGCCGCAGGTCTGAGGGCTGACTGCCTCGAGGAGACCTTTGCGTAACCCCAGGGCTAGTTGCCCGGAAGACCCTCACCCCAACCCTCTCCCAGAGGGAGAGGGAGAAAGAGCGGCCCCGCTTTCGAGGTCGAGGCGTGGTTATGCAATGGTTTCCTCGAGGCAGAGCCGGGGCGGACCGAATCTTTCCAGGAGACCAAGGTGAATCCGGGCATGGCTCCTCTTGACCTGCCTCGGGTGACTTCACTTTGTGGGCGCACACCAGTTGCGCCACCCGTCTCGCCGGCCCAGTGTCGATTCTCACGGACGCGCCCCGCGGCTGGCGCGAGCGCGCGGAGGCGCCGTGCGGTCAGCTGCCGGTGGTGACGGTGATGGTGACGGTGGTGGTGGCGGTGGGGGTGTCGCGGCCGGTG
>JAPPKM010000018.1 GCA_028874315.1 Chloroflexota bacterium | reverse complement strand
GGATGACCTGTCCGCAAAACTCGCAGTTGGTCACGTCGGTCTGCCACCAGTCGCCCGAAAGGCGTTCCCACCGGCCGCCTGCCGGGGGGCGATCCGCGGATTCCGCCGCCGTCGGCTTGCTCGTGGCTCCGCTTGTGGACGGAACCTCGGACGGACCGGCGCGCAACGTGGACGTGCCTCCCGGGTCAACGCTACACCGGCCATCGACTTCCTTAATGGCCACGCGATATACATCGCGCGCAGCCGCCATAGACACAAACCCCTCGTTCACGTCGCGCACCACGTGCTCGGGATCCCGCAGCTCCGGCGCACCGTAGCCTCCGCCGCCGGGACTGCCAATCAACACCTCGTCGCCCTCCCGAAGCTCGATATTCGCGATGCGCGAGTTGCTTGTCGTCCCAAATGCTTCGCCGAAGGTTTGGAAAGTCGGCGTACCTGCCGTGCGGACGAGCAGTCGCGACGAGTCGCCCGTGTGGCCGCCATACAGGCCCCACGGCCGCGACACCATGCGGTCGAAGAGCGCCGAAACGGTAATGGAGGGTGCGCGCACTTCCAGGATGCGGTCCGATCCAAGCCCCCCACGTTGGGCGCCGGCTCCGCCGGAGTCGGTGCGCAGCCGGTAGGCGCGCGCCATGAAGGGATAGCGTGTCTCAAATATCTCCACCGGTGTGGCTGGGCAATTCCCGTTGGGGACGACCTGGTGGCTGTTGCCGTCGGCCGCGGCCCGACCGCCCCAGCCTACCCCGTCGAAGTGGTAGTGCACGTAGTAGTGGCCCGTGTCGGGATGTGTGCCGCCAAATAGGAAGTTGCACGATGTGCCGCCGGTCGCCGCCGACACCCGTTCCGGCACCGCCTGCGCCAGCGACCCCATCACAATCCCCCAGATCCGCGGATGCGTTTCCGTATTCCCGCCCACCGACGCACCCGGGTGAATCACGTTCACGATGGACCCCGGGCGCGCGATCACCGTAATCGGCCGGTACGCCCCGTCGTTGTGCGGCACGTCGTTGTCCGCGAAATGGAAGATCGCGTTGTACACGCCCGACGCCGTCACGCCATACGTGCAGTTCAGCACGTGCGCCGCCTGTGGATCGCTCTCCGTGAAGTCCGCCACGATCTCGCCGTCATCCACGATCAGCCGCAGCCGAATCCAGTCCCGCGCCGGCGGATCGCGCGCATCTTCCATGTGGTCGGCAAACTCGTACTCGCCGTCCGGAATCGAACGAATCTCGTTCCGCATCCAGCGCTCGGCGTGGTCCATGAGCGCGCTGCTCACCTGCCGAACGGTCTCCAGGCCAAACTCGTCCAGCAACTCGTGGCAGCGTCGCTCGGCCACCGTCAAGGACGCGATCATCGCGTGAAGGTCGCCCCACGAGTACCGGGGCGCTCGATGGTTCGACATGATCACGCGCCAAACGTCGTGGTTGTACTCGCCCTCGCGCATCAGCCAGACCGGCGGGAGGCGCAAGCCTTCCTGGTAAACCTCGGTAGCCGTCGCCGCAAACCCGCCAACGGCCATTCCCCCAATCTCGACCAGGTGCGCAATGTTGGCCACGTAGCCGAAAAGCTCCCCCTCGTAGTACACCGGCTTGATGACCACGTGTTCGGGCATGTGCACGCCCCCGCGGTACGGGTCGTTGTGCACGATCACGTCGCCGGGCTTTACGGCGTCGTCGCCCAGTTCCGCGATCAGCCACTTCACCACGAACCGGATCGCGCCGACCTGGGCCGGACAAAACTCCGTCTGCGCCAACATCCGACCTTCGCGATCAAAGAGAACGCACGAAAAGTCGCGGCTCTCGCTAAAGATCGGGGAATAGGCCGTGCGCATCATCGTCGTGCCCATCTCACGGCACACGCCCACCAGCCGGTTGTACAGCACGGTCTGCGTCACCAGATCGCGCGCCGGGTCGGTGCCCACGGCCACCTGTGAAACGCTCACGCCCACACCAGGCTGGCCAGACCGCGAGATCCGACGGTCAGTGTCTGTCCCGGATGCACCAGCGTCGTCGAGTCCAGTTCTTCGATCACCGCCGGACCCTGGATCACGTCGGCCGGCGAGAGATCGCTCCGCTCGAAAACTGGGCAGGCAACCGGCTCGCGCGGATCGAAGTAGACCCGGCGTTTCGCGCGCGGCGCGGCCGGCGGCCGTTCAGGCAGCGGCGATAGCTGCGGCTTCGAAGCCGCTCCCACCGCGCTCACACTCAATTGCACGACTTCAATGACCTCGTTCGCGATGCGATAGCCGTACTCCGCCTCATAGTGCTGCTCGAATCCGTCGATCAGCGCCTGCCACGCGTCCTGCGACAGTGGACCGTCGGGGATCGGAATCTCTTCTTCGTAATTCTGCCCGAGGTACCGCATGTTGGCCGACCGGTGAATCGCCGGCGCACCCTCGAATCCTTCACGTCCAAGGTCTTCAACCGCCTCGCGAACCAGACCATTCAGGCGCACATCCAGATCTGCCAGGTCGGGAGAATCGGAGCGCACGAGATGCGTCCAAGTCTTGTCGACACGAATGTCGGCCAGCAGCGTGCCGAACGCCGAGCAGAGTCCCGGATGCGGGGGGATTAAGGTCGCTTGCGTCCCAATAACTCGGGCTATGGCCGCCGCATGCAGTGGCCCCGCACCGCCGAATGCCACCAGGCTGAACACGCGCGGATCCAGTCCACGCTGCACTGTCAGCAACCGCATAGCCTCGGCGATATTCTCCACCGCGATTTCGACCACGGCATGCGCGGTGTCGACCGGCGGGAGCCCGACGTCCCGAGCCGTACGTTCAATCGCCCTGAAAGCAAGGTCCGCGTCCAGTGGCAGATCGCCCCCCAGGAAGTTGTCCGGATTCAAACGGCCCAGGACTACGTTGGCGTCCGTAACCGTCGCCTCTTCGCCGCCCTGGCTGTAACACGCCGGACCCGGAACTGCGCCGGCACTCTGCGGTCCGACTTGCAACAGGCCGCCCTTGTTCACCCACGCAATGGAACCGCCGCCGGCCCCCATCGTCGTCATCTCGATAAAGGGCGCCGCCACCGGCAGGCCGAACTCGATTTCCCAGGCCGTCGTGTACCTGATCCGATCGTTAGCAACCACTCCGACGTCGGTACTGGTCCCACCCATGTCGAACGTAATCACATTCGACGCGCCGGCATCCGCGCCAAACGCCTGCCCGGCAATGATTCCCCCCGACAGACCCGACAGAACTGTTTGCACCGGACGCTCGCCCGCCGTCTCCGCCAGCATCTGGCCGCCGTTCGACTTCATCACTGACCAGGACCGAGCGAATCCACGCTCGCGCAATCCTGCATCCAGTGAACCAATAAAGCGGCTCACCAGCGGCTTAACCGCAGCGTCGGCGATTGTCGTGCTGGCGCGTTCGTACTCCCGCCAAATAGGCGCCACCTCGTGCGACGCCGAGATCGGTATCCCAGGAAACGCCTTCGTCAGCGCCTTCCGAACGCTCGCCTCGTGGTCGGGCCGCACATAGGAAAAGAGAAAGTTCAACGCAAACGCCACGTCCGCCGGCTCGCCATCCGCGACGGCCAGCCGCTCGCGAATCGAGGCGATCAGATCCTCAGTACCCTCGGCGGTCAGCGCCGTCACCGTCGCGCCCTTGTAGTCGACCCGCTCCGGGATCCCCAGGCAGTCTCGTCGGACCACCAGCGGCAGCGGGCGCTCCCAATCCAGGTCGTAGTGGAACTTGCGAGAAACCCGCTGTAGGAACGGAACGTCCTCGAACCCCTCGGTTGTTATGTAAAGCACGCGCGCTCCGCGCCGTTGCAGCAGGGCGTTCACCGCAACCGTGGTGCCCAGCACCAGGTACGTCGCGTTTGCTGGATCGATGCCAGCCTGCTCAAGAGCCGCCAGGATCGCCCGGCTCGGTTCGTCCGGCGTAGAGGGCAGCTTGACGACGTCCACCAGGCCCGTGGCCTCATCCATCACCACCAGGTCGGTGAACGTGCCTCCGGTATCGATCCCGATTCGTACACCCAAGACTGCGTCGTCCTGTGTCTAGTTCGCTCGGCGCCTGCTCCAACCAGGTTTCAGACGGCCGAATCTCGACAACAACATGCCGCGCCCCATCTCCGGCGTAGCCGTGCGGACGGCGCGGCGGGGCAACCTATCGACTATGCCGCCGAAGCGTCAACCGGCGCGCGATTCGGAACATCCGTGCGCGGCGCGTAGCATACGCAGCGTCTCCGACGACATCGGTGCAGACACGATCCAGCACGACGCCAGCCCCCCGCTTCGCGCCACCGTCATAGGCCCGGGAACCATCGGACGGATCCACGTCGATGCCCTCCGACGCAACGGCGTGGAGGTCGTCAGCCTCGTCGCGTCAACGCTGGAACGTGCCCGGGCGGCGGCTGACAGCCTGCGCGTACCCCATGCGGATGAAAGCCTGGCCGCCGCCCTCGACCGCGGTATCGACGCGGCCCACATCTGCGCGCCCAACGCTCTGCACCGCGAACTCGTGCTCCAGGCTCTGCAGCACAATGTCCACGTCATTTGCGAAAAGCCTCTGGGCATTGACGTCGCCGAAGCCGCCGACCTCTCCGCCGCCGCCCATCAAGCCCGCGCCGTCCACGCCGTCTGCTACAACAACCGCTTCTACCCTTTGGTTCAGGAAATCGCCGCTCGGCGCCGCGAAGGTCTGCTCGGCCGCACGTTCCTCGTCCGCGCCTCCATCGCCGACGACACCCTCTGGCACCGCAACGATTGGGACTGGCGGCTTGAGCCGTCAATCGGCGGGCCGACGGTAGTCTCGTCGACTACCGGCAGCCACTTGCTTGACTTGGTGATGTTTCTGTTGGGTGCCCGCCCCACCGCACTCTGCGCCACATTCGGCACGGCTCATGACGACCGTCGACCTCCAGGATCGGAAGCCACTGAGCAGATGGATTCGACGGGCTCATTCCGGGATGACCTCGCCGGCCTCTTGGTCCGTTTTTCGGATGGAACCCTGGCCGTCCTATCCCTTTCGCACGTTGCGGCCGGACATCCATACCGAGTCCAGGTCGAACTTGACGCAGAACTGGCCGGTGTGAGCTGGGATTCCGAACGACCCAACGAACTGCTGATTGGCCACCGCGACGAGCCCAACGAGTTGCTGGTCGCCGACGCCCGCCACATGCGGCCAGACGCCCGGCGCTTCGTCGAAAAGGCCGGCGCCTACCGGGAAGGCTTCGACGAGACCTTCCGTCTGCTCTTTCGCGATGTCTACGCCCACATCGCCGCCCGCGACGACGCCCCCGTCGCCCACCCCACATTCACCGACGGCCACCGACAGCTCGTCGTGCACGAAGCAATCCAGACCAGCGTTGCTGAACGCCGCTGGGTCGACCTCGACTGGTCCGCCTTCGACAGCCTCGCCTAGTGCCCCGCGGCGCGGACGGTAGACCGCGCGGCCTTCCCGTCTCGCATCACGAACGCCACCCGCTGCAGCACCGACAGGTCCTGCCGTGGGTCTTCCGGTACAGCGATCAGATCGGCGCACTTGCCAACCTCCACAGTGCCGGTTTCACCATCTATCCCAAGCATTCGCGCGGCCTCCCGCGTACCGGCCGCCAGCGCAGCGTCCGGCGATAGCACCCGGCCCATCAACTCCATCTCGAGCGCGTTGCCCGGGCCGTGCAACGTATCCGCGTCCCCCACCGAGTCCGTGCCGGCGGCATAGCGAATACCTGCCGCCACACCCAGCCGTAGCGTCTTCAGCTGCTCCCATGCCGTCACCTGCGCCTCGGCCGCCGCACGTACGGCGCGTGTCCGAAGCGTTGGGACAATCCAGGCATCGCTGGCCGCCACCAGGTCACACACTTCGTCGCTCAGCCTATATCCGTGCTCGATCGTGTCTACGCCCCCGACCACGCACCGGCGCACGGCCTCCGAGCCGATGGCATGCGCCGCGACCCGCAGCCCCAACCCATGCGCCGCATCGCAGACTGCTCGAATCTCATCAACCGTCAGGGTTGGAATGTCGCCAAAGCCCTCCGCCCCCGGCCCTGTCGACGCGCCGATCTTTACGACGTCCACGCCCTCGTCATGCAGCCGCCGCACGGCCTCGCCCGCCGAAACAGACCCGCGCACCACTCGCGCCTCCCACCATGACGGCTGCGGAATCAGCCATGGCCCCCGCGCCCCGGTCAGCCCCACGTGCGCCGCCAAGATTCGGGGCACCGTCGGTGGATTGATCGGGGCTGAGTCTCGGATCCAAGGCGTAATCGGCGACCCAAGGTCCCGAACCGTCGTGAATCCGGCGTGCAACAGCGCCTTGGCCTGCCGCTCGGCGCTCGCAAGGCGAGTTTCGAAGTCGGCGGGCGATACCTCACCCGGGGTCAGCCCCCACAAATGCATGTGCGCGTCGATCAGTCCCGGCATCACCCAGCACCTGCGCAGGTCAACCACCTGAGAGCCGCGGTCCGCTGGCTTCGCATCCGCGCTCTGGATCGATTCGATCCGCCCGCCCGCAATCTGAATCGCGACATCTGCCTGCGGTGGCACGCCGGTGCCATCCAGCAAATTTCCCGCCAGCACAGTCGTTCGTGCCGCGCAGTCAGTCATCGTCGTCAGGGCCTCCCGATGCCGCCCCCGTCACGCAATCTACAAACTGCTCGTGGCGTGTCGTACTGATACGCTTTCGCGGCTGGCGACGCACCGCCTTGCCCTCCGGCAAGCGCGCACAGAAACGAGCGGCACCGTGGCGCGGATCGACTGTCTTTCCATGATCCTGGACGACGACATCGCCGAGCGCGAAAACTTCGGCTGGCGCGTCGAGCCCGCCACGCCCGATCCGGCCAACCCCCTTATCGAACCCGAGATGCCCTGGGACCAGGGAGCGGTGTTCGCCCACGGCACGTTTCTGAAGGACCCCATTGATGGGCTCTGGAAGGGCTGGCACGTCTGCACCCCGTCGGAGGGTCGCAACTTCGAAGCCTATCGTCGCCTCTGCTATTCGGTGTCCGAGGACGGCGTCAACTGGACGCGCCCCGAGCTCGATCTCAACTCCTATGAAGGGCATCCAAAGACCAACATCATCTTCGACTTCGATTCCGGCGGCTCCTCGCAGTACGCCTCGGTCCTCATTCATCCCGACGCCGAACCCGACCAGCGCTACGAGATGTTCATCATCCGCGCACCATCCCGCCGCCCTCAGAATCTGGGCTCAGGCTGGATCCCCGGACTCCCCCGCGAACCCGGCGCCGACTCGCACCCCTACGCGACCTACCGCTACCGCTCGCCCGACGGAATCCACTGGACCGCCGTCGAGGGCCCGCTGCTTCGAATCATGGCTATTGGCGACCGGCTGATCATGCCCTACACCACCCCCATGGGTGGCGCCGACCAGGCCTCGTACTACCTGCTTGAGGACGGCACCTACGAACTAATGCAGAAGGTCGGGACTGAGATGCATCCCGGCGGCTACGTGCCCTATGACTGCTTCTTCCCCTACGGTCGGAGGGTACTGGCCCGTCGCACCAGTCCCGACGGCTCCAACTGGACGCCACCCGAGGTCATCGTCGAGCCCGACTGGAAGGACCCGCACGACCAGCAATTCATGGAACTTATGCCCCACACCGTTCGGGGCGGCTACATCGGCCTGCTCTGCTGCTACAACGTTCGCGAGCAGACTATCGACTGGCAATGGGCCGGCAGCCAGGACCGCCGCATTTGGAACCGTCCCTCCCGCCGGCCGACCCTGCCGAACGCCCCGCTCGGCGACTACGGCGGCGGCATGCTCTGGCCCACCCACCAGCTCATCGAGGACGGTGACCGGGTTTACATGTATTACAGCGGGCTCGAAGGCGTGCATGGCGACGTGTACAGCATCGAGCCGTCCCTCAAGACCTTCTACGGCGCCATTTGCCGCGCCAGCTGGGAGAAGGACCGCTACTGGGCCGCCGTCTCAGCCACTGGCGGACCCGAAGCCGCCGTCTTTACCACCCACGTCCTGCCGGTCAGCGGCAAGCGCCTGGTGCTCAACGCGGCAACCTCCACTGTGAGGGAGGGTGAACTGACCGCCGAACTCGTCGACGCCTCCGGCCGGGCAATCGAGGGCTACAGCGCCGCCGACTACCAGCCCTGGCACGGCGACTCCAAGTCACAACCCGTGCGATGGTCCGGCGGTGACGCCTGCCCAGTCGACAATGCGGCCGTCCGCTTTAGCCTCCAGCGCTCCCGCCTGTACGGATTCGCCTTCGAGTGAGCGTCCGCGTCGCGCTGCCTCAGGGAGTTCGCTGCGCGGTCGCCCTCAGCTACGACCTCGAAATGTGCGCCGGCTACTCGCCGACGCTGATCAACCATGGCCGCATCATGCCGCCGCTGCGCGAGTACACGCTCGACCTCTGCACCGCGGCTGAAGCCTTCGACGTCAGCCTGCAGTTCTTCTACGTCGGCAACGGCCTCGAAGACCCGGACATCGACTACCTCCGTGAAATCCTTCGCCGCGGCCATGTCCTTGACAACCACACCTATAACCACGTGCACCTGTCGATGCCTGACACCGAACTCCTCCGCCAGGAACTCGAACTCACCAGCCGCCGGCTGCGCGAGCGCCTGGGCGTGGAGTCCACCGTTCTTCGCGGCCCCGGCGGCCTTCCCGGCGGTCTGACCATGCTGTATCCCAATCAGCAAGTCATCGTGGAGAGTGGGTTCCGCTGGGTCAGCAGCCACATGGATAGCACCATGGGCCTCTACGGACCCGAGCACGACGCCGCCGCACCCGCCCGACTCCAGGCCTACGCCTATCCCAACGGCCTGATTGAGCTGCCCATCCAAGGCTGGATGGACCGGATCTTCTTCGACTTCCACCGCTGCCGCGACCTCGATGCCCAGGACGCCTGGCGCCGCAAGGACGGCCACCAACCTGTCCCCGGCGGCTGGACCTGCCCCTGGACAGACGAAACTGCGCTGGACGACTGGATCGCCTACAACCTGGCTGCCCTTGACTACGCCTACGAGCACGGCCTGCTGTGGCCCCCCGTCTGGCATCCCTACACCCACTACCTGCACGATCCTGATAACCGCGCCTTACCCGCGCTCCTTGAGCATGCGCGCTCCAAGCCCGACCCCGTGCTCGTCTGCACCGTCCGGCAGGCGGTTGGCTTCCTGGAAAGCGCCGCCTAAACCCGTATTCGTTCGATCAAGTCTGACCTGGCGGCAACCCGATCGTCGGCCTGCCCCGGGACTTGTACCCGTAGTCGGCCATCAACACCGACTCGTCCCGCCAGGGTTCGGTCTCATACTCCAGCCGCTTCGTCCGCGCCGCCAGTCCCGAACAATGCTGCGCCAGCACCTTGAAAATCTCGTTGGCCACAAGCCGGTGCCCCAGGTCGTTCGCATGCACCCCGTCGTGATGCACCAGCCACTCCGCCCCGCCGTACGCGTTGTACACGTCGGCGAATAGGCAGTCCGTAGCCTCTGCCACCTGCGCCGTCACAAAGTTGAACGATTCGAACACCGCATGGTTGGCGAAGCCAAAGTGTTCGTATGACGTGAAGTCCGTCATGAAATACGGGCCCGGCACCACGATCAGCGGATCGCATCCTTGCCGGATGGCGTCAATGACGCTCGTCAATTCTTCCCGGAACATCTCCACCGGCGTTCCGCCCCGCGCGTCGTTCAGCCCGTACGAGATCACCAGCAGGTCCGGGTCGTGCGCGATCACGTGCTTCCCAACCCGCTCATTCGCCGCCGGCTTACCCGAGAACTCGTAAAGCGGTGCCTGGGTTGAAATCACATTCGCCCCGATCCCGCTATTCACCAGCTTCACCGGCTCGTCCTGAAAGTCGCTGATCAGGTCGGCCAACACGTTCGCCCAGCAGCGCTCCCGCGACGAACTCCATCCACCCGCCGTCGTGCTTTCGCCTAACGTCACCAGCACCCGAAAAGGCTCCGAGTGCCAGTCGCGCACCTTCGAACTGGACTCCACGCTCAACGCTCCCATCGTGCTGTTAGCCCGGCCGAGCAATCGTCGGTTTCCGCCGGTGATGGTCAACCCGCGGCAGGTACTCCCGCTCATTCATCTCGCGCCCGAAGTCCACCAGGTTGTTCACAGCCTCCTCGAACAGCAGCTTGCCCTTCGCCGCCGTGGCCACGGTCGGCGTGCCCTGCGTCCCGTCGGGTGTATACGTGCTCGTGTAACCGTCCATCTTCACCGGTCCCGACCCAAAGAGATCGACCCAGTGGTACTTCGACTCCTGCTGGTTTGTGTCCGTCACCTGGTCCACCGCCAGGTCCATGCGCACCGCATCGGCATCCATGTGCAGGGCGATCGCGGTCTCAGCTTCACCGGCATGGGCCGCGCCCCCGGGGTATTCCGAGTCGCGCCAGGTTTCCGTAAAGCCTGAGTTGGCCTGCGTCAGGTTCCACCAGCTCGCCATCGCCGCCCACGCGTCCGACTCCAACATGATCCGTCGAACCGCAAGCTCCGTCGGCTGCTGGTTCGAACCGTGCCCGTTAATGAAAATCAGCTTCTTGAACCCGTGATAGACGAGGCTCAACCCGATGTCCACCAGGTATCGGATAAACGTCTCGTGATGAATCGTCATGGATCCCGGAAAGTCCATCACGTGCGAGGTGTAGCCATACGACACCGGCGGCATCGCCAGCAGTAGTCCATCCGAGCGCCGCGCTGCTTCGTCCACGATCGACGTTGACGTCCAGCGGTCGATCTTCAGCGGCAGGTGAGGCCCGTGCTGCTCGATCGTCCCCACGGGCAGCACCGGAATCCGACCGGCCTCGACCGCGTCGTTGACCTGGGGCCACGTCAGATCTTCGAATCGAAAGTCTTCAAGCATGGAAGCGGGTTCCTCGTAGCGCTATCCGCGTAGGATACGCACCGCGACGGACACCTCGCCTGCTGTCAGGAAAACCGCCGGATGCCCCCGACTCGCATCGTTCCCAGCCCATACGGCGACGTGGAACTCGGTGTCTTCCGCGAAGTCCTTTCAATACCCGGCCGCTACCTCAACGACCACTGCCTCATCCGGCACCACGGCCTCTGGCACATGTTCGGCATCACCGGATCGGTGGACGACCCAAACAGGCGTGAAACCTCCTTCGCCCACGCCACCAGTCCCGACCTCGAGCGCTGGGAAATCCAGCCTGATCCCCTCAAGGCCACCGGCGCCTGGCCCGAAAACCTGGGCATCATCGCCCCCTACGTCATCAAGCACCGCGGCCGCTTTTTCATGTACTACAGCGGAGTCGACGAGTGGACGATCCAGCGTCTCTGCCTGGCCACCTCGCACGACCTGTTCACCTGGGATCGCTACCCCGCCAATCCGATCATCGTCCCTTCGCTCTCCTGGTCCAGGTGGCCCGGCCACGGTTTGCCGGCCACCTCCCAACTTGGCGTGTCAGCCCCTGAAATGGGAGGCCCCGGCCGCCGCAAGTTCTCCCGGCTCTTTGGCGGCACCTACGGCGGCTGCCGCGATCCACACGTGCTCCGACTCGACGACGGCAACTTCGCGATCTACTGGGTTTCACGCCTCCAGGAACATCTTGGTCACAACCGCGTCTGCGTCGCCGCATCGATTTCGCCGGACCTCATCCACTGGCAGGAGGTCGGCCCGATCTTCTCTACCGAGGCGTGGCCCTTCGACGAGGAACCCACCTTGGAAGTCGAGTCACCCTGCGTGGTCCGTAAGGACGGCCGCTACTGGCTCTTTTTCAAGCACGGATGGTGGACCCACTACGTCTCGTCGCCGTCGCCCCTCGATTTCTCGGACCAACCCGTGTCGCGCCTCGGCTACGTCCACGCCGCCGAGATTTTCCACTGGCAGGACACGTGGTGGATCACCCACTGCTCCGGCGACCCCACCGAGTTCCGATATCGAAAGTCCAACCGAACGCGCGGCCTGCATCTGGGCCGTCTCGATTGGCCGAGAGGCGGTTTGCCAAGGCTGGCCGATGACTAGGCCAGGCCATCGATCTGGCGGCTTTGCCGTCGGCTACCTAACCCCAGCCAAACCCGCTTCGAGACTTCTCGTACGGGAATGGATCGTCACGCGTCCCTTTGGAACTGTCGTCGCCGCAGGCCGCCATGGCCGCCATAGACGCGGCGAGTAGCACCGCGACAACGATCCCCCGCAGTGCGTCACGAGTCGTTCTTCGCATGGTTGGCGCCTCAGGCTACGAGTGATCGCGTCGGCCGGAGCGGCCGACCGGCGCGGGTACTGCTATGAGCGTGACCCGTCAGTTCCCCCAGCTAATGCCGCTCCGCGGTTGAAACGCACCGCTCTTCTGGCCGCCGTATCGGCTGTCGTCCCCACCGCACGCCGCCGCAACCACTATGGCCGAGGCCACCAGCAAACCGGCCACAATCGCCCGTATGAACGTGTGTCGATGCGGATTCCGCACGGATCGGGTACCGATTGGAACTGACAAAGTCAGCCTAGCAAAGTCCCGCAAATGCTCTCCGGCTTAGCTGATTGAGGCCTCAGAGCGACAGTTCGCTCGTGCGTTCCACTCGGCTGCTTGACAGAATTCACGAACTATCGTGGACTTAAGCCTAAGCAACCGTCTATCCGGAAACGGGTTCTGGTGACCAGATGGCGGTGAAATGCATAACGTGCGGAACGAGGCAACGCCTCGTCCAGGACGCATTTCGAGCCGGGTGGCTTCGAGTGACGGCCGGCGATGGTAAGACGGTGACCTGGTACTGCCAGATGCACCACCCCAAGCCGGCGCCCCGACCGCCGCGAGCGCCCTTCCAAACCCCCCTCTCCAGCAACGCCCAGCGATCGTCCAAGCGCTAGCAGCTCGCCAGCTAGAGTTTGACTCGTCGCTCGACACTGATCGCCCTGCCTTCGCTATGTCACCGGCGCAGCGTCGCTGCTGTTCAGTTGTCCCACCCGTGAGCGTCCCGACGCTTCAATTCCTCCCTGGGCCTATCCGAAGAGCGCTGGTGACTCGTTGGCTTCCTGGTGTCCTGGTAACGATGGCCCTTGGCCCGTTCTACGGGCTGAGCGCCGTCACTCGAGTAGGCGGGGGCGACTGGGGCCAATTCCAGACTTTCGGCTATATGGGAGGGATCGCCCACCCGCCCGGCTATCCCCTCATCATCGGCAGCATAAATCTGGCGACGCGCGTCATCCGTGTGGACGAGCCGGCGCACGTCGCCAACCTCGTAAATGCCACGTTTGCCACCGCGGCCGGCGTAGCTCTCTTTTACGCCGGGTGGCTGCTCACCCGTTCGCGCCTGGCAGCCGCACTCGCCACCGTCGTCTTCGCTACCGGCTACAGCATTTGGGCACAGGCAACCCAGGCCGGCCACATCAGCGTACAAACGTTGCTCGTGTTTCTCTTGGTCCTGGCACTGGTCGCCTACGACGAGCGCCCTTCGCCGACCCGGTTAGCCGCTGTCGCCTTCGCGGTTGGGCTCTCGCTGACCAACCATGGACTCAGCGTATTCATGCTCCCGGCCACGGCGCTCCTCGTAGTCATCCGACGATTCCCTGGCATCGCTCGCCCTCGCACGTTGCTGACCGCCGGTGCTGCGGGATTACTGGGCATGACACCCTGGCTATATGTCCTTCGAGGTCTGCTCGTGCCGGTTCCGGCCAACCGGCCCGAGACCATTCAGCGACTGAGCATTGGCGACCTTTGGCACCTGATCGTCGGCAAGCCAATCGTCGTCGTAAACGAGAGTGGCGTGACCTCGCTGTCTGTTGACGAAAGAGGCACAGCACTCCTCGCCGAGTGGCCGTCATTTGCGCACGATGTGCTCCGCGAGTTTGGCTGGTTCTGGATTGTCCTCTCGCTCGTCGGCTGGCTGGCTGTGGCCCTCGCGCGACCACGTCCGGCTGGCTGGATAGCGTGGACCGGTCTTTCTACCCTCTGGTTCGCCCTGGCAACCCCGCCGTTGCTAGATAGCGATCGCTACTTCTCCGTCGTCTATGCGCTGCTGGCGGTTTGCCTCGCGTCCGGAATCGGCGCGGCACTTCATGGAGCTGCGCGCCTTGCCGCCAGGCTACCGACAAGACACGTTGGGTACCTTGCACCTGCGGTCTGTCTCGTCTTCATTCTTGCCACTGGCTTGCGCGTGCATCAGCAGCTCACCGGCCCAGCGCGCATCAACGTCGTCCGACTACGTGAAAACGCCGCCGAGCAGGCCGAGATCGGCTTGAGAATTGTTACCACAATGGAGCCCGGCGGCGTCTATTTCACGAACTGGACCTCGTCCTGGTATCCACGCTACGCCCGCCATGTCCTTGGCTTTGACCGCGGCCTCCGAATCGACACCGTCGACTTCTGGACCATGGGTATCGACCGGGCCGACCAAGTCCTCGCCAGCGGCCGCCGCCTCTACCTCCAACGTTCGACTCCCGAATACGAGGAAGCCTTCAAACTGGTCAAGCGGGCCGGTGTCTATTACGAAGTTCTTCCCAAGAGCTGACGGGCCACGTCGAGCTCTTCGGAGTCCGCCCCGCAGTACGGGATATCCTGCGGACGTCGTCCAGAGTCCCTTGGCTGGGAAGGGTCAATAACGAATGGCTGACACGATCAGTGAAATCACCGTGGCCCCCATCCCCGCGCGGCACTGGACAGAGCTGGGGCGCAACGCCTATACGCCTGAGGGCCTCGGCGAGACCCGCACTGAGTGGCTCGTCCGCGCCCGCACAACAGGCGGCGTGGAAGGCCTCACCAACGCCCGTCACACGTTCGCCGCCGAGGGTGGAAGCCTTGCCGGGCTTGTCGCCGACCTTCGCGAAGTCTTCCTGGGTCGCACGGTCGATTCACTTCTTGAGATTGTCGACGGACGCGCCGTGGCTGCCGGGGCCGATGTTCGAACCGCGCTAGGCCGCTGGGGCTGGATTGACATCCTGGCCGTTGACCTCGTGGCGCGCACCCGCGGCGAATCGACGGCCGCTCTGCTTGGCGGACGCCGCCGCGACCGAATCCCAGCCTATGAATCCACAACGTACTTTCAGGACCTGCTGCATCCCCACCGCGGCCTTGCCGAGGTCATCGCTCATGCCTGTCGCGGGTTCGCGGATGGATTCCGACAGTTCAAGATCAAAGTCGGCCGCGGCGGGCGGGCCATGACGCCCAACGCCGGACTCCAGCGCGACATCGACGTCGTCCTTGCCATTCGCGACGTGCTGGGACCCAACGTCCAGTTGATGGTCGATGCAAACTTCGGCTACGACGGCCAGCCTGAAAAGCTGGCCGAATTCATCCGAGCCACCAGTCCCTCCCGGCTGACCTGGCTGGAAGAAATGGTCACTGCTTCGGTCGACGCCTATCGGACCCTCCGCGACCTGCAAGCCACGCACTGCCCCGACACCCTGCTGGTTGCCGGCGAAGTGGACGGCAACCCGCCCTCCGGCGCCTTCGTAGACCTAATCGATCAGCGATTGATCGACGGTTACCAGCCCGACATCGTCCGCATCGGCCACCTGCGCTGGAAGCAGTTGGAGTCACGACTGGCTGAACAGTCCATCCTCCCTATCCCCCACAACTTCGGGAACGGCCGCTTCGGCCTCATCGCCGGACTTGCCCTGGCGACCGGTCTCGACAGCTGGGTCGCACTTGAGGACGAGCGAATCAGGCCAAACGTCTATGCCGACGACGAGTTGACGGTCGTCAACGGCGCGTATCAGGCTCCCGATGGACTTGGCCTCGGAATCGATGTGGACGACGAAGCCTACGCACGCATCGGCGCACCGAACGAAGTGGTGATTCACGCATGAGAATCCTGATGACCGGCGCCACCGGGCGCATTGGTGCCAACGTTGGACGCCGCCTGATCCAGAACGGTCACAGCCTGCTCGGATTCACCGTGCCCGGCGACTCGCAGGCATCAAAGTTGGCGGAAATCGGCGCTGACGTCGTCGAAGGGCGTCTGGAGTCGCTGGACGACATTCGAAGTGCGATGTCCGGCGTCGACGCCGTCCTCCACCTCGGCGCGGCATTCCAGGCCGGCGGTCCCTTCACGCCCCGCCAGTACATGCAAATCAACGTCCAGGGCACCTTTAACGTCTTCGAGGCGGCCCGCGAGCGCGCAGGCGCCATCAAGCACATCGTCTTTTCCAGCACCGACGCCACCCTCGACAAGTACCCGCCGGACGGCAACCCGGAAGTCCTCAACGAGCGATCACTCACCCAAACGCAGACCGACTGGTACGGCTTCACAAAGATCGTCGGCGAGCGCCTGGCCGACCGATATGTGCGTGCCGACGGCCTGCCGATTACTGTGTTCCGGTTCCCCTGGGTCTGGGGCGCCGGCGAGTTTCTGGACTTTCCCCACTTTCGGCTGTCGTTCTTCCTCAACAGCTTCCGTGGCAACAGCCACCCGTCCGCGCGAAAGACACTCGCTACCCTTGAATCCTTGGACGCTGGCGACGATCCCCTCGTAATCGCCCTCGACGCCAACGGTCGAACCTGGAAGAAGCACACCCTCGATGTCCGCGATATCGTCCAGGCGTTCGAGCGAGTCCTGGGCGTGCAACAAGCCTTTGGCGGCGTCTACCAGCTCGGCGGTCCCGAACCCTTCACCTGGCGCGAGGCTGTGCCGGTGGTTGCGGAAGCCCTCGACCGTCGCGTCGTCGAAGCTCGCATGGCCGGCATGCCTCCCACCTTTTACGAATTCGACCTGTCAGCCGCGCGCCGCGACTTCGGCTTTGAGCCACAATTCCATTGGCGCTCCACCCTCGCCGAAGCCCTGCGCTTTGTTCGATCGGGCCGCGGCGATATCGTCCCCACAGAAGTAAGCGGCTGCGGATCAATCGACTGAGCAAGTCGACTACGGACCGGAAGAATCTGGCAGGTCGCCTGCTGGGCTTGAGCATGAAATGAGCACGCCCCGGTTTCAAAACCCCCTTGTCATCCTGAACCCAAGGGCCGCCAGCGGAAGAGCGCAGGACCTCTGGAAGAGCGTGCACGCGACGGTAGAAAGAACCCTGGGGCCGGCTGACGTTCGACTGACCGAAGCGCCAAATCACGCCACGGAACTAACGAAGGAAGCACTTCATGCTGGCGCGGACCTCGTCATCGCCGTGGGAGGCGACGGGACGTTCAACGAGGTCGTCAACGGCTATCTCTCCGGGGGGCTCCCGCTCAATCCCGATGCGTCGCTCGCGTTCTGCCCCGCCGGCACCTGCAGCGATTTCGGAAGGTCCGCCGGCATTCCCAGGTCCCCGCGGGACGCCGTCCAAGCAATTGCGAATACGCCCGTGCGAAGGTTCGATGCGTGCGCCATCCAAGTGACATCCCGTAACGGAACCACCAACACACGTTACTTCGCCAACGTCACAAGTTTCGGCGTCGGCGGTGAGGTCTCCGTGGCGGCCAAGCGCAACGTTCTCACCTCGGTGAACGGACGCGCCGCGTTCCTATGGGCGACGGCAAAGACGCTGCTCCGCTATCGAGCAAAGGACATCTGCCTGACCTTCGACGACGAAGAGCCCGGCCATTCACTGCGACTGATGCAGGTTGCGCTGGGCAACGGCGCCTACCACGGCGGCGGCATGAACGTGTGTCCGCTGGCGTCACTCGATTCCGGCTTCATGGACGTTACCGTGATTAGGGAAACGGGATTCCTGGACTTTCTGCGATCAATCCGGCTGCTCTACTCCGGCAATATCCTGTCGCATGCCAACTGCAGCCACTATCGAGCCGGGAGCGTCTCAGCCACGTCCAGCGACCACGTCTTGGTTGAATCCGATGGCGAAACCGTAGGACGGCTGCCTTGCACCGCGTGGGTGCTGCCGGGAGTTCTCTCAATCGCCGGTACACGGATCAGGAGCTAAACGCAGGTCAACCCTTCGACGACTGCCATCAACAATTCGGCCGCGACTATTCCCACCGAATCAGCGCCGCGGCCTCACGTCCGGCAATCCGCCCATACGCCACGCCAACCGACAGTCCGCCCGTGTAACCGCGCGTGTACAGACCGCCAACATCCGCTCCCGCGGCGAATAGCCCAGGGATCGGCTCACCAGCCAGGTCCAGAATCTGCGCCCGCTCGTTCGCGCGTGCGCCGCCATAGGTAAACGTCGCACCCGGCAAGCACCGAATCGCTCGGAACGGCGGCGAGTCCAGTGGCTGTAGCCCGCCGCTCCTCGGCACGCTCAACATCGTCAGGTCGTCCGCCGCGACCGCCGCATTGTGCTCGTCGAGCGTCGCCATCAGCGGACCTGGCGTCACGCCCCAGCGCCGCGCCATCTCGGCTGCCAGCGAATCCAGGTCCGGCGCCTCCAGGATCTCACCGCCTGCGCTCCGAATGTTCTCCATCCGCCGGTCCACCGCGCCCGGACGCTCGCCCATACCTGTGGCCCGAAGCTTCCGAACGCGCTCGTCGAAGATGATGAAGCACAGTGCTTCAGGTTGGTGCACCACCGCGTGCACCGTCACCTCGTCGCCCAGAAACTCGTCGTCGAAGCGTTGCCCATGCAGGTTCACGAACACCGAGTACTGGCTGAAGTCCGGCTTCACGCTCGCAAAGTTGTGCACCCCGGTCTCCGCCGGTGGCGCGGGAATCATGTGGCCGTAGAACCGCCCGAAGGGCCCGGCCGTACCTGCGCCTGCCTCCAGCGCAGCCAGGAAGCCATCGCCCGTGCTGTACGCGTTGCCGCGCACGATCACGTGGTGCGCCCAGCGACCAAAGTAGCGGGCTCGCAGATCGGGGCTCGCCTGGAACCCACCGGTCGCCAGCACCGCCGCCCCAGCCGAGACGTGCACCGTCCGCCCGCCGCCGCGCGCTTCCACGCCGGCCACCCCGCCGTCGCGCCCGAGCTGAATCGACCGTAGCCCCGTGCACGTCAGGATCGTCCCGCCGGCCGCCTCCACGCTCGCGGCCAGGTCGTTCATGAATGTCCGTGAGTCCGGTCGGAACGCATGCACGTACCGGGCGAACTTGTACGGCGTCGGATCCAGTTGCTCTTCAACCTGCAGACCCAACGACTCGTACCACGCCACCCCATCCAGGTAGTTATCCACCAGGGCCTGGCCCATGGCTGCGTCGCCGCCGGGTTGAACGCTCAACCATGCGTCCACGTTCGCCGCCGTCCAGGCCGAGCCCCCGGAGACCGCCGCCGATCCCCCGATTTCAGGCGCCTTCTCGATCACCAGCACCGACGCGCCCTGCTCCAACGCCGTGCGGGCCGCCGTCAACCCGCCGATACCAGCGCCCGCCACGACCACGTCAGCCTGCAGGTGATCGAATCCGTCCTTCATAGCCGCAATCTCGTGTAATTACGCCACCCGCCCAGCCTACCCATCGCTCTCACGCTGGCGTCGGGCCTCGGCCCGGTATCGTGCCCTCACGCTGACCTCCACCTGCGGTGAATTTCAATGACTGATTCAGCTGCCTCGCCCGCCGAACCGCGTATCGTCCAGCTCGGCCAGGGCATTGCCGAGCGCTCCGACTGGGGAACCATCGAGTGGCTGGCCAATCGCCGGCTAACTCCGGGCGCTGAACTGACCTTCGGCCACGTCCGCCTCGAACCCGGCGCGTCCAACTCGCGCCACTTGCACCCCAACTGCCACGAGCTCCTATTCGTTCTTGAAGGCGCCATCGATCACGAACTCGACGGCGTGACAGTCCGCCTCGAGGCCGGTGACCTCTTGTACATCCCGATCGGCGCGCCTCACCAGGCCCACAATCGAGGCGATCGGCCCTGTGTGGTTGTCGTCACCTATTCCACGGAAGACCGGCAAACCCTGCCGGCCTGATCGCCGGGCGGAGACTCCTCGCGCCTAACGCCAGATCTCGGTCTCGCGATACCACGCAACGGCGTCAACCAGAGTCTCCTGCGCTGGCCGCACCTGAAACCCGAGCTCAGCCATCGCCCGCGCGTTCGAGAAGTACAGGAAGCGCGACCCGACGGCCACTTCGTCCGGCGTCGCCGGCGGCTTCCACGCCAGCCATAGTCCCGGCCGTTCCAGCAAGGCCGCCAGGATGCGCAACAGGTCTGAGGGCAACCCAACGCGCGGGCTGCGCAACCCAAGAACTTCGGCGCCCAGGTCCGAAATCTCGGCGTATCTCAGGTTGTGTCCCGTCAACAGGTACCGTCGCCCGCGCACGCCGGCCTCGGCCAGCCGTATCAGGCCATCGGCAACATCCCGCACGTCAACGACATTCACACCGCCGGCTGGCGCCATTCGAATTGGACTTCGGACCAATGGCCGCAACAGCTGCTCCGCGTGCCGGCCGTGGTCCCACGGACCCAGCACCGTGCCCGGGCAGGCAATCGCCACGGGCAGACCCTGACCGGCCGCCTCCACGGCCAACCGTTCTCCCGCTCGCTTGTGCTCCCCGTACATCAGCCGAGAAGACGCCGGTTGAACCACCGCCTCCTCATCCATGACCTCGTTCGGCCCGTCAGCCAGCCCCACGGCCGTCAGCGAACTCGTGTGCACCACGCTCGTCGCACGGGTGACAGCCGCCCACTCCAGCACGTGACGCGTTCCGTCCACGTTCACCGCCCGCTGCTTGGCCGCATCCCCGCGCCAGAACGACTGGTCCGCCGCCAGGTGAAAAACCCAGTCGAATCTTGCTGCTGGAAGAGTGGCCGGATCGGTGATGTCGCCTACCACGCGAGTCACGGGCACACCGTCAAAGGCGGCGTCGGCCCAGGGATCGCCCGGCAGGACCAGCGCCGTTAGGTCGTGCCCCTCTTCCGCCAGGCGCCGAAGCAGCGCCGAACCGATCTGCCCCGAGGCGCCGGTCACGAAGCAGCGCATGACGCTAGTCGCTCGCCGGCGTGTCCTTCACGCTGAAGGACAACTCCCCCAGCCCCTGCACCTCAAAGCCGATCGTCACCTCGACCACGCCGTCGGGCAGGCTGGCCTCCTCGCCGCCCAGCAGCGACGTTCGGTTCAATGCCAGGCTAAATGGCGAATCCGGCGTGACATCCGCAAACGCACGGCGCACGCCGTCCACTTCAAAGAAGCAGTGCTCCAGCGGAATCTCTGTTCCGTCGACCCGCAGCGGCAGCAGCCGCCGCGCGTATCCCGAACCAAGCGTGTTCTTCAATTCCAACTGGAATCCGTCGTCAGTCCGCCGCAGGCTGCCCCGCACGTACAGCCGTCGCAGCAGAAACCCGGGAACCTGTAGTGGCATCACACGCCCCCTTCGTTCTGCAACATCCTATACAGCTCGGTCTCTGCCTCCACAATGCCACGCGGAAGGTGCGTTGCGCCCGGACGCATCGAGGCCAGCAGCCAGATTTGAGCCAGGCGCTCCGTCAGGCGCGTCATTTCCAACGCGTCCTCGGGGTCGTGTCCGACAGCCAACGTGCCGTGATTTGCCAACAGCACGGCTCGCCGCTCACCCAGCGCCGCCACGGCGTTATCCGCCAGTTCCTCCGAGGCCGCCGGTGCGTACGCGCTCACCGCCACCGCGCCGCCCAGGTACACCACCTGCTCGTCCACGAACACGGGAATCGCCTCCCGCCGAACGGCCATGGCGCTGGCGTGGATTGGATGCGCGTGCACCACCGCTCGCACGTCCTGCCGCGCGGCATAAATCGCCCCGTGCATCAGCGACTCGGACGACGGCAATCCATCGCTCTCGATCGGATCGCCATCGAAAGTAACCGTCACGATGTCCGCGGGCGTCAGGTCGGCATACCGGACACGCGTCGGCGTGATGTGCATGGCCTCGTCGTTCTCGGCCCGCGCGCTCACGTTGCCCGCCGATCCGACAACCAGGCCCTCGTTGTACATCGTGCGTGCCGCATCAACGATTGCCGACTTCAGCTCGGAAGCCATCTAGAGCGCGTCCTGCACGAAAGTCTCCAGTCGTTCCCGTATGTCGAGCCACCGCTCGAAGTGATCCGCAAACGCGGCCACGCGCATCACCTCTGGCTCGTACAAGTCGCCGTCCGGCGCCAGCGCCTCAGCCGCGTTCGCCATGCCTCCAAGATCATCTGCCGCCCCAGCCATCGCGGCGCCCCAGGCCGGCGCGGCCAAACCCGCAAACGAGTACACCTCGGACTCCGTAACGTTCGCCACGATCTGGCCGGCTGCTGGCGCTATCGCATACCCGCCAGTCAATCGCAGGGGCCCGCCGGCGGGCTGCGCCGAATTCAATGCCCGCCGGTTTCCATGAATCGCAAACGCCAAATCCTCCAGCACCGCCGCCCCCAGCATCGATGCCGTCGGCGTTCCAATCACGAAAGGCGCAGGGCTCAACATGCCCGTCACGCTCAGACCTGGCGCGTTCCAATCCATCACGCGCAGGCCCGACAGTACGAACACGCCCGCGTCGGCGGCCGGCTCATCGGCCAGTGCCTCCATCGTGAGCTCACCGGTCGGATGCTGCGCCCGCAGCCACCCATAACCGGTTCCGCCGTCCCCGGCGTTCGCCTCCGCGACCAAGCCACCGCCCATGCGCTGCCCGCGCCAGACCTGCGCATCGGAACTGTGCGCATCGACAGGTCGCAGGATCGTCGTACTCCACCCCGCCGCCACGCAGTCCCCTTCCGAGGTTGATCCCTGCGTCGCAAACTCAGCGGCATGGGAGTCCGGCCAACCAGCGGCAATCACGCAGTCAGACCCAAAGCCGGCCTTCGGTGAAATCTGCGTCGGCACCGGATTAATTTCCACTGCCGGAAGCACTGACCGAGCCCACGTCGGCAACAAATCCATCGCCCAGCCGTCCGCCGCCAGATCCCAGGCGCCCGTCTCCACAGCCGAGACATTCGTCAGCGTGCGCTCAGATCCAAGCCGCCCGGCAACCCACCCATCCAACGTCGTGATCCGCGCGGCGGCGTCACACACGTCCGGCCGTTCCTCAGTCAGCCAGCGCAACTTGCCCGGCCAGTGAATCATCGCCGGCGTGTGTCCGGTCACTGCCAGCACCGGGCGTTCGCTCTCTGACTCCACGCTGGCCCCGGCCAGCGACGCGCGCACGTCGTCGTTGCCAGATGCAAACAGCACCTCATCCTGCGCGTCCGTCACGATCAGGCTATGCCGGCAGGCCGCCACGCCAATCGCCGCGACGTGCTGCCCGGCGCTGACCGCTCGCAGCACGTCAAGGCACACCCGCCAGATTCCGTCCAGATTGAGGTCGCGCTCCAGGTCCATCAGCGACATTGGCCGTCTCGCTCGCCGCCGACGCGCCTCCCGAACCTGTTGTCCCCCGGGACCAACCGCCACCGCCCGGATACCTGACGACCCGATGTCCAACCCCACGTACACGCGTTCAGGCACGCCGGCTCAGGACCTCCGGATTAACGATCCGTTCCGGCCGTCGGCCATCGAGGAATGCCATGAAGTCGTCCACCACCATCGCCGAATAGCGCTGGACCGTGGCGTCCGTCGCCCCCCCGATGTGCGGTAGCAGCAGCACGTTTGGCGCATCCAGCAAGGGGCTGTCAGGCCGGATCGGGTGTGTGTCGAACACATCGAACGCCGCCCCGGCCAGGTGACCATCGTGCAGCGCCTCCGCCACGTCACCTTCGCGCACGACCCCCTCGCCGGTGGTCACGACCAGTCGTGAGCCTCGCGGCATGAGCGCCAGCGCTTCCGCGTCGATCAACCCTCGCGCGGACTCGAGCGACGGGCACTGCACGGCCAGCATCGTCGCTGCCGCCAGCAAGTCGTGAAGTCCCGCGGACTCGCAGCCGGCCGCTCGAATCTGTTCATCGCTGAGCGCGGGATCGGTAGCCAGCACCCGCGCGCCGAACGCTCTGGCCAGCCGCGCCGTCTGACGCCCAATCCGCCCCAGGCCGATCATCCCCACGACCTGCCGCCCCAATTCCGAACCCCGCATCTCCACGTAGGCCGACACCGGGTCCTCCCAGCGGCGCTCTTGCACATACGCGCCTGCGCCTGGAATGCCCCGCAATAGCGCCAGCATCATCGCAATCGTCAGTTCAGCCACCGCCTCGGCGTTGCGACCCGGCGCATGCGTCACCACCACGCCGGCGCGCGTAGCCGCCTCGATATCCACGTGCCCCGAGTCTCCCCGGCAGATCCCCACAAACTGCATCCCCGGCGCCGCCTCGAAAGTCTCTTCCAGAACAAAGTCCGCCTCGACGAACAATGCCTGTACGTCTTTTGCGTCGATCTCCTCGGCCAACTCGTCGGGATCCGCCAACTTCAGCGTCTCCGTCCACGGCCGCACATCAACGTTGGCGACCGCTTCCAGACGCTGCATTGCATCCACCTCCAGCTCAACCAGGCTCAGGACGCGCGGCCGGCTCGTCGTCGACGCCTTCATGTCAATCCGAGCCCTGGCATGTGGGCGCTAGGGCACATATCCCCAGCGAGCCTCGGCCTCGTCGGCTGCCTCCACCGCCTCCGCCAGAGCCTTCGCGCTTGCCAGCGCTGCGTCCGGCGGCGCCGTACCCAACAGCACGTGAACCTCTGCCGCCTCCTGGCTCAGCGAGCGAACGCGACCTACCCACGGCGCCAGGTCGGCGTCGCGATACGTGTGGGCAACTGGCTCCGCCGGCGACTGCAGCGTCCTGGCCCACCCGTCCGCGTTCTGCCCATGCAGGCGCACGACGACCAGGTCATCCACCGTTGTCATGTCGAACGGCGGATACCAGTCATCGCTCTCGGACGGGAAATCCGCAACCACCGTGCCGATTTCAAGCTCGATCAGCGTTTCCAGCGTTGACTCCTGGTTCACAGGCACCTGCCACGTCGGATGCCGAAACTCGGCCGCCAGCGGCAGTTTCGGTAGCTCCTCCCGCACCCGCCCCAGGTACTCGAGTCCCGCGCTGCCCGCTTCGAACCATGGAGGAAACTGCAGGATCACCACTCCCAGCCGACCCGCAGCCCGCAGTGGTTCCAACGACTCGCGCAGGTCCTCAAAGAGAATGCTCGGCGGCTCCACCGCGATCTCGGTCCACGATTTCTTGCGCCGCGGATCCGCGCCCGGACGTCGCTGGTAAAGCGTCAGCCCGCCAAAGGCGACGACGTCAAACTTGAAGCTCTCAGGCGACTGCTCCACCCACTCCTGAACCCGTTCGGGCTTCGGAATCCCGCTGAAGACGTTCTCGGCCTCCACCACCGTCGCGTGCTCGGCGTAGACGCCCAGCATTTCATTCGGACGCGTCCGGGCCGGGTAAATCTCCTTCAGCCGCTGCCAGCCCCGCGTGCCGTACCGGCGGTCTGCGGTCACCCGGCCGTCCCGGCATCGTCGCTATCGGTCCCGCGCCTCGCCGCCATCCGTGCGACCTCACGCTGGTACTCGCGGTCGCGCCAGCCTTCGATGGCCCGCATGCCTGGACCAAAGAGCACCGCAATGTGCGCGGCAAGAGCAATCAGCCAGAACAGCATTGGCCAAAAAAACCATAGGCTCTCCGGCGTCGTCACCAGGTTCAGCACCAGCAGCAACAACCCGATAGCCACGTAAACCCCCACGTGGGCCGCGAAGCCGATTCGTGCGCGAACCCGCTCCGTCGCACGACGAAAGGCAATGTCTTCGTCAGCAGTTGACAGGTCGGCCATCGGCGCGGCCCTTGCGCGTGGGTGCTGAGATTCTAGCCTTCACCTCTTCGAAGCACTTCCGCCCATGGCCTGTCAGAGCGCCTGTAGTGTCTCCCGCAGTGCGCCCTCGTCCCTCGGCAACACCGTCCGCATGTCCAGACGAACACGGTCCCCCCGAATCCGCCCAATCACCGGACGCGAAGCCTTGCGCAGGCGCCGGGCCAGCGCCTCGGCGCCTCCCCGCGGCTTCAACACCTCGATCGCCACACTCGGCAGCGTCTGGCCGGGCAGTGACCCACCGCCCACGGCCGCACGTGAGTCCACCAGTCGCACCCCGGTCACGCCTGCGGAAACCCGTTCCGCCCGCTCGCGCAATTCGCCAATTCCGGCCGCGATCATCTGCCAAACCGGAACAGTCGCCGCGGCCTCGCCGCGCAGGTACTGTCCGAACGTCGCCCGCAGCGCGGCAATGGTCATCTTGTCCGGCCGCATCGCCCGCGCCAGCGGCCGCCGCGCAATCGGCGCAACCACCTCGTCGGACCCCACAATCACCCCGGCCTGTGGACCTCCCAGCAGCTTGTCACCGGAAAACGTCACCAGGTCTGCGCCCGCCTCCAGCGCCTCACCGATCAGCGGCTCCCGTGCCAGTCCGTAGACCGTCGTGTCAAGCAGCGCGCCGGAACCCAGGTCGTTGATCAGCATCAATCCGCACGCCCGCGCCAGGCTGGCCAACTCGCGAGCGTCAGGCGACTCCGTAAAGCCCACCTGCGCGAAATTGCTCGGATGCACCCGCATGATCGCCGCCGTTTCGTCGGTCACGGCCCGCGCGTAGTCCCCAACTCGTGTCCGGTTCGTCGTTCCCACGTCTCGCAGTCGCGCACCACTGGCTTGCAGGATGTCCGGAATTCGAAACCCGCCCCCGATCTCGATCGACTCCCCGCGCGCCACCAGCACGTCACGACCGCGCGCATGCGCCTCCAACGCCAAAAAGACCGCTGCCGCGTTGTTGTTGAGCACCAGCGCCGCTTCAGCCCCTGTCACCTCGCGAACAACGTCCGAAATGTGGTTCGACCGGGATCCCCGCCGGCCCGTCGCGAGCTCATATTCGAGGTCGCTGTATCCCCCTGCCGCCGCCTGTACGGCCGCCAAGGCCCGCTCGCTCAGCGGCGCACGACCCAGATTGGTGTGGATGATGACGCCCGTCGCATTGATCACCGGACGAGGCGCATCTGCCAGGACCAGGCGAGCGCGCAGCGCCCCTGCCTCGGCAATGGCGTCAGACGCGGCGGCCTGTTGCCCCTGCCTCACCGCCCCGCGCACGACCTCAATCTCGTCCCGAGCGGCTCGCACCGCCACGTGCGCCGGCACATCCGGCGCCAGCCGCGCAATAGCCCGCGCCACGACTTCCACAGAGGGAATCGCTCGGAAACCCGACCCGGCCTTACTCACCTCACGCCCCAAACTTCTGCAGCCGCCCGCCGTGCGCCAGCATCAGCCCCATGATCGACTGCGCTGGAAACACCCCCAGCGACCCCTGCCCACACGCTCGCTCACCAAAGCTCTCCACAGTGTCTGGCAGCACACACCCGCCCCAGAACAGGCAAGGCACCGGATGCCAGGAGTGCTGCCGCAACAGCGACGGCGTCGAGTGATCCCCGGTCACCACCAGCACGTCGGGCCCAAGCTCCAGCAGCGCCGGCAAGCGCCGGTCCAACTCCTCGATCGCCGCCGCCTTCGCGTCAAAGTCGCCGTCCTCGCCACGTGCGTCGGGTGCCTTGTGATGAATGAAAAAGTAGTCGTACTCCTCCCACACTTCCGCCACCGCTGCCATCTGCTCGTCCGCCGTATCCAAGCCGTCAACGACCGCCATGCCCGCCACGCGTGCCAGCCCCTTGTACATCGGGTACGTCGCAAGGCAGACCGGCTGCAGCCCATAGAGCGAATTCAGGCCTTGCAGTTCGGGCAGCCCGGCGTACCCCCGCATCAGCACGAAGTTCGCCGGCGATTCACGTCCAATGCAGTCCCGCACGGCCTCTGAAACCAACCGCAGCACCGCACTCGTGTGTTGCGCTGTTGCGGTCAGAGGTTCTGGCTCCAAAGGAGGCACGCCCACCGCCTGCGGGTCAGTCTCTTGAACCGCCGGGGACAAATACGCGCCGCGAATGATCAGCACCGCCCGGTGCTGCGACTCCGTGGCGAACTCCAGCTCAACCCCCGCAACCTCAAGTTCATTCAGCTTCGCAACCAGTTCCTGATTCGCACGCGTCTCGATCCGACCGGCCCTGCGGTCGGCCACATTGCCCTGGTCATCCAGCGTGCAGAAATTCAAACGCACCCCTAAATCGCCAGCGTCAAGCCGCAGTCCCAGTCCCAGCGCCGACAATGCGCCGCGGCCAATATTCGAAGCCACAGGGTCGTACCCAAACAGCGCCAGGTGCCCCGGGCCGCTCCCCGGCGTGATTCCCAGCCCAATCGGCTGGCTCAGTCCGGCCTGGCCCTCCGCGGCCAGCCGGTCCAGGTTCGGCGTGCTGGCGGCCTCCAATTCCGTCGGCCCACCCGCCGCGCGCGGCATGCCGCCCAAACCATCAAGCACCAGCAGCACCAGCTTCGTCTGAGCCGGCTGGGCGAGCGATTGCAGAAGTGCGGGATCAGCCAGGGGACGGCACGCCAGGGAACAGCTTCCCCACATTATCTGGCCGCCTCGTCCTGATCGCGACCCCTCGGTGCGCACGCGAGCAAGTCCCAACAACGCCCCGATCGTCCACCCGCCGCCACCGACCCGGAATCGCCACGCGCTTCCGGGGCCCTCGATGCTAGCCTCAACCAGTCCCTCCAATACCGCACCCGGCTATGCCCTCCCGAGTTCTTGTTGCCATGAGCGGCGGAGTCGACAGTTCCGTCGCCGCCGCTCTTCTAGCCAATGATGGCTACGACGTCGTCGGCGTCACCTTCAACCAGTGGCCCGCCGACCTCATGGCCCGCTCCACCGGCAACGGTTGCTGCACCCCGGACACCATCGACGATGCTCGGCGCGTCTGCGCCATCCTCGATGTCCCCCACTACGTCATCGACTACCGGCGCGAGTTCGAAGCGGCCGTCATCGACCCTTGGATCCAGGCCTACCTCAACGGCCAGACCCCCAACCCCTGCGTCATGTGCAATCGCACCGTGCGCTTCGGGTCCTTCCTCACCAAGGCCGACGAACTCGGTGCCAACTTCATCGCCACCGGCCACTACGCCCGCGTCGAATCCGACAAGACAAGCGGACGCTTTCGCCTCCTCACGGCATTGGATCCGGGCAAGGACCAGTCATACGTATTGCACGTTCTCGGCCAGCGCCAGCTCGCCAGGACGCTCTTCCCGTTGGGCGATCTGACCAAGCGTGAAGTCAGGCGCCTCGCCGCCGACTTCGGCCTGCCCGTCGCCCGCAAGGCCGATAGCCAGGAGATCTGCTTCGTGCCCGACAACAATCACGCCGGGTACGTGCGCGCCTACGGATCTACCGGCGCCGGCGACATTGTCGACACGGCCGGTCAGGTCGTCGGACGACACGACGGCCTTGAGGCGGTCACCCCCGGCCAGCGTCGCGGTCTGAATCTCGGCGGCGGCTCCGTGCGCCGTTACGTCGTCGAACTGGACCCCGCCGCCAACCGGGTCACCGTCGGTTCTCGTGATGAGAGTCGCGCGCGACAGATTGAGGTGCGGGGCGTCAACTGGGTCGACGATGTGCCGCCGTCCGCGCCACGACGTGTTGGTGTCCGCACCCGCTACCGAATGCCACTCGAGGATGCAACCCTCGTCATTGCTCCGGGCGGCGTCACACTCGAATTTGGCGAGCCGACCTGGGCGCCCGCGCCGGGACAGTCGGCCGTCTTCTACACCGGCGACCAGGTCCTGGGCGGCGGCACCGTTGCCGCGGTAACGGCCCGATGAACGCGGCGCCTCAAACCCTCGAAGACCCGTACTGCCCCCGCTGCTTCCGTCTTGTCCTGTACGACTTCGTCTTCTGCCAGTATTGCGGTCAGTTCATCCACCAGAACGCCCCGTCCGACTCCCGGCCTTGGGACACCCGTGCGCCGGAGATTCCCGCCGCGGCCCCAGTGGCTGTACAGGCCGCGCCAGACATTGACCTTCCCGAAGATGCGCTCCCCTACGGTGCCGCGGGAGGCGCTGCCGGCGACGAAACGCCAACCGGGCCTGACGACAGCCCACTACCCGCGTCTTCCGATCCGTCTACCGAAGAAACCGATACCGAATCAGCTTGATTACGGCCTCCGGCCCGTCGACCCACCAGCGCAGCTTCTTTTTCTCCTCACGAGCCTCGTAGCTAATCGGAACCTGGGCAATCGGCTCACCGGCCGTCACGAACGCGGCAGTCAACTCCACCTCTAGATCGAACGAGTCAGCCTGGAGGGTCACGCCCTCCAGCACCTCGCGCCGCCACATCTTGTAACAAGTCTCCATGTCCCGGATGGCAACGCCGTAGAGCAGGTTGGTCAGCAACGTGAGCGCCTGGTTGCCGGCCCGCAGCAGGAATCGCTGGCTACTGAAGTCCCGGTAGCCATACACCACCCGCGCCTCTCCGGATTCGATCAGCTTCAGCATCTGAACAAAGTCATTCGGGTGATACTCCAGGTCAGCGTCCTGGATCACGATCACGTCGCCGCTGGCCTCGGCCAGTCCCGTGCGCACCGCGGCGCCCTTGCCCTGATTCACAGGGTGCTCAACCACCCGCACGCCCGGAACATCGGCCTCCGTAATCGCATCCAGCGTCCGATCGGTCGAGCTGTCATCGACCACGATGATCTCGGTATCGAGCTCAAGGGCCGACACCCGCTCCAGCACCAGCGCAATCGTCTCCGCCTCGTTAAAGGCGGGAACGATTACGCTCAGCTTGATCTGAGACCTCGCCATAGCTGAACTATGTCAAGAAATGAATTCAGAATCACCTTGGGGCTGTTCCCGGACTGCACGCCCGCCCGCCGCGGGTAGTGAGTCACGCCCACCTGCGTGAAGCTGTGCCCACCCCGCAGTGCGCGCGCGATCAACTCCGCCGAGATTGCAGCGCCGCGACCCGAAATGAAGTCCTCCACGGGCACCGCCTCGCGTCGATACAGCTTGAACCCACAGTCCAGGTCCCGCACGCGAAACCCCAGCAGAACGCGCACTGAAAGGCCCCACAGCCAGGCGTTGAGCCGCCGATAGAACGGATCGGCTCGATTGATCCGGTACCCCAGCACGAAACCGTGATCGTCCAGCGCATGCACGACCGCTGGCAGGTCGGCCAGCGAAAACTGCCCGTCGCCGTCGGCGCAGAAGATCAGGTCGCCCTCCGCAGACTCAAACCCTGTCCGCAGCGCCCGTCCATAGCCGAAGTTGGTCGGATGCGAGACCACGCGCACCCGCGAGTCCCGCTCCGCGATGGCCCCGGCGCGCGCCGCCGTGTCATCCGTCGATCCGTCATCGACGATGATGATCTCAAAATCGTCCGCTACGGTCGGTAGGTGCTCCACTGCGTCACCGATGACCTGCGCAACGTTCTCTTCTTCGTTATGGCACGGAAAAAAGACACTAATCGAGGCCCACGGCCTCGCCCCCTCGGAAGCATCCCGCAATTCGGTCCCCCAGTTAGAAACCGGCTGGGCGCGAATCCATGGCCCGCCGCCATTCGTCCGCCGGTGACTATGGCACACCGTGGTCAGTCGCTGGTACGCGGCATAATCCCACGTGTATTCCGCATGGGACCGGGCCAATGCGCGTTTCCTTCACCACGTACTCCGCACCCGCCTGGCCGCTCGAGCGCCACATCGCCGTCGCGACCGACACGGGCTGTGACGGACTGGAACTTCGAAACCTCGACGGCCAGCCCATCGACCCTGCAATGCCTGCCGAACGCCGCACGGCAATCTTCGAGGCAGTTGCCGATGCCGGCCTCGAAATCTGCGTCGTCGGCAGCAGCGCTCGCTTCGCCTTCTCGTCGCCCGCTGAACGGCGGCAGGAGGTCGAACGTGCCATCGCCTTTGTCGAACTCGCCGATGCCTGGGACGCTCCCATCGTGCGCGTCTTTGGCGGCAACTACGACCCGGGACCCTCCGACGACGAAGTCAACGGCTGGGTCGCCGAGGCCCTGCGCGAGGTCGCCGTCGCAGCCGACCCGTTCGGCATCCGCCTTGCCCTGGAGACCCACGACGCCTTCTCAACCGGCCGGCGCGTTCGGCGCGTCCTCGACCTTGCCGACCACACCGGCATTGGCGTGGTCTGGGACTTCGCCCATCCCGTCCGCCACGGCGAGACCGTCGACCAGACCTGGGATCTCATTCACCGCGACGTCATCCATGCGCATTTCAAAGACATGAAGCTCACCGGCGGAGGTCGCGACGGTTGGGAATCCGTGGGCCCTGGCCAGGGCGACCTTCCGTTGGCTGCCATGGTCAACCGCCTCGTCCAGTCGAACTACGACGGGTACATCTCCACCGAATGGGAGGGTCGCCACCCCGAAGGCGCCGACGACCCCACCGACATGCTGCGGGCTCACACGGTGTCCATTCGTGGCCTGATCGCGGCGGCGCGCGGCAGCTGACATCGCCACGCTCCGTCCCACCGCGTTGAACCCAGGACGTCCGAAATAACCGTTGACGCACAATCGCCTCACCTCTACGCTTGCCTGCGGAAAGGCGTTGATCGGGACGAGTACGCGCGACCTTCCACGCCAGAGAACCGGGCCTTGCGCTGAAAGCCCGGTCGTGGAAACTGCGTCGAATGGCCCCGTGAGCCGCGGACCGAACGGCATCGCCCAGTAGGCTCCGACGGAGGCCCACCGTTATCCGGGCAGGGTATCGAGCCCCTGGCTCCGTACCTGTGAGGAGCGCTTTCGGCGCTCGAAGTAGGGGTGGCACCGCGAAGGCCACAAACCTCTCGCCCCCTGTCGCGAGAGGTTTTCTGCTTTAAGCCGCCGGAAGGAGGGGCCACATGCTGTCCACTGCACCGTCCCGCACGGAGGCAGGCGCCTGGACGCTCGAGCAACTGCGCGCCGGGCGTGGCGTCCCCGTCTTCCGCGACCTTCCGGCCGACCTCGACACCCCCGTGGCTGCGTACCTCAAGTTGCGCGGTCACGGTCCCTCATTCCTCCTGGAAAGCGTGGAGCGTGGTGAGTCCGTCGGCCGCTACTCCTTTGTGGCCGGAGCCCCGCAAACGGTCGCGCGCTTGCGTGACGGCCGGGCCACGGTGGCAAACGGTAAGAGCACCGCGGTGACCCGCACGTACGACGATCCACTTCAATTCATCGCCGGACTCAAACATCCCTTCCCAATTGCCACACATCCTGAACTTCCGCCGTTCCAGGGTGGCGCCGTCGGCTACCTCAGCTACGACGTCGCCGCCGACTTCGAGCGACTCCCCGTCCCGGCGAAGGACACCCTTGGCGTACCCGACGCCGTGTTCATGTACTGCGACGATCTGGTTGTGTTTGACCACGTCACACAGGTCCTGCGGCTCGTGACCCTTGCACACCCCGCCGGCAACGCCGACGCCGCACTGGCCGCCGCCGAGGCGCGCCTTGATCGGCTGTCCCAACGCCTCGATGGTCCGCCTCCCGCGCCTCCGCCGCTCCCAACGCCGAGCGGCGAAGGTGCCTCCCAGAGCATGACCCGGGCCCAATTCGAGGACTGCGTGCGCAAAGCCAAGGAATACGTTGCCGCCGGCGACATCATCCAGGTCGTGCCGTCGATTCGATTCAGCCGCCCCCTCAGCGTCGATGCCTTTCAGGTCTACCGCCATTTGCGTCGCGTCAACCCGTCCCCCTACATGTTCTTCCTCGACTGCGGCGATCTCCAGTTGGCCGGCGCATCGCCCGAGATGCTCCTCCAGGCGGTCGACGGTCGGGCCAGAACCCGTCCCATCGCCGGCACGCGCCCCCGCGGCTCAACGCCCGACCAGGAAGCCCAACTCGAACGCGATCTTCTCGCCGACCCCAAGGAATGTGCCGAGCACGTCATGCTCGTCGACCTCGGCCGCAACGATCTCGGTCGAGTCTCCAGGCCCGGCACGGTCAACGTTGATGACCTGATGATCGTCGAGCGCTTCTCGCACGTCATGCACATCGTCAGCGACGTGAGCGGCCAGCTCGATCCGCGGTACCGCGGCGTCGATGCCCTGCGCGCCTGCTTCCCGGCCGGCACCCTCAGCGGCGCGCCCAAGATTCGTGCCATGGAGATCATCGCCGAACTCGAGGATCTTCGACGCGGACCCTATGGCGGCGCTGTCGGCTATATCAGCCACTCCGGCGACATGGACACCGCCATCACCATTCGCACCTTGCTGGCCCACGACGGCCGCGCCCATGTCCAGGCCGGCGCGGGCATCGTGGCCGACTCGGTGCCGGCAACCGAATACCAGGAATGCATCAACAAGGCCCGTGCCGTGTTGCAGGCCATCGAACTCGCGGAGGAGGCGGCTCGTGCTGCTCGTCCTGGATAACTACGACTCGTTTACCTACAACCTTGTGCAGTACCTGCAGGTCCTGCAGCCGGACGTCACGGTCTATCGCAACGATGTGATTGCCGTCGACGACGTCAAGGCCATGTCGCCGGACGCCATCGTCATCTCACCCGGCCCGTGCACCCCGCATGAGGCTGGAATCTCCGTCGGACTCATCCGCGAACTCGGCCCTACCGTGCCCACCCTGGGAGTCTGCCTCGGTCATCAGGCCATCGGCGCGGCGTTCGGCGGCCAGGTGGTTCGCGCCCCCGTGCTCATGCACGGCAAAACCTCGCCCATTGCCCACGACGGCCGCCGGCTCTTCGCCGACCTCCCCAATCCATTCCAGGCCACCCGCTATCACTCCTTGATCGTAGCCCGCGACAGTCTTCCCGAAGATCTCGAAGTCACGGCCGAGAGCCCGGACGGGCTTATCATGGGAGTGCAGCATCGTTCGCACCCCATCTATGGCGTGCAGTTCCACCCGGAATCGATCTTGACCGCCGCTGGACCCGCGCTCTTGCGGAACTTCCTCCAGTTGGCCGAAGTGCCGGTGGCCGCATGATTACCGCAGCCATCCGTTCGGTCGTTGATGGCGATGATCTCGACCGAGCGACGGCGGACAGCCTTATGGACGCGATCCTCGAAGACGAGATGTCGCCCGCCCAGTTCGGCGCATTCGTCACCGCGCTCCGCTTCAAGGGCGAAACGGCCGCCGAAATCGCGGGCTTCGCCGCCAGCATGACCCGCCACGCGCTGAGCGTCCACGTCGACAGCGCCGCCCTCGTCGACACCTGCGGCACCGGTGGCGGCCGTACCCGCTGGGTCGGAGTTTCAACTGCCGCCGCCTTCGTCGCCGCGGGGGCAGGTGCCGTGGTCGCCAAGCATGGCAACCGCGGAGTCACCCGCCCCGCCGGCAGTGGCGACGTGCTTGAGGCGCTCGGCGTCAACCTTATGGCTGGGCCGGAATTGGTGGCGCAAGCGCTCGTCGAAGCCCGCGTCGCCTTCATGTTTGCGCAGGCCTTCCATCCCGCCATGCGCTTCGCCGCTCCGCTGCGTCGCGAAATCGGCATTCGCACCGTCTTCAACATCCTCGGACCGCTCACCAATCCCGCCGGCGCCCAGCGGCGCCTGCTTGGAGTTGGAGATCCCGCGCTCGCCCCCACCATCGCCGAAGCGCTGCGACTGTTGGGGATCGGCCGTGCGCTCGTGGTTCATGGACACGATGGCGTGGACGAGATCTCCCTCACCGGCCCAACCCACGTCTTCGAAGTCAGTGACGGCACGGTGACCGAATACGACCTCGCGCCGGCAGACTTCGGACTTCCACGTGGGGACGCCAGCGAACTTGCCACCCACGATGCCCAAATCGTGGCCGACCTCACCCGGGAGCTGCTGGAAGGCGTTCACACTGGTCCGCGGCATGACATCGTCCTGGCCAACGCATCCGGCGCCCTCGTCGCTGCCGGCATCGCCTCGGATTGGCGTGACGGCGTCGCCCGAGCCTCGAACGCCATCACCAGCGGCGCGGCCCTCACCTGCCTCGACCGGCTCGTCGAAGTCTCGAACAGGAGCGACGGAGCGTAGGTCGTGATCCTCGACGAAATTGTCGCCAGGAAGCGCATCGATGTGGCGGCCCGTGCGGAGCGCGCCAATCTGGCCGAACTCGAAACCCGTCTTGCGCAACGCACGCCCACGCGCTCGCTTTGGCACGCACTTGACGAGGAGGGCGTCGGCGTGATGGCCGAAATTAAGCGGCGCTCGCCCTCCGCCGGCGTCTTCGCCGAAGACGTCGATCCCGCCGCCTGGGCGGCCCGCTACCAGGCTGGAGGTGCGATCGGCATTTCCGTCCTCACCGACGAACCATTCTTCGGCGGCACCCATGCCGACCTGCGTGCGGCGCGCACCGCGGCGGATCTGCCGGTTCTGCAGAAAGACTTCGTCATCAATGACTATCAGATCTTCGAGGCCGCGGCCGCCGGAGCCGACGCCGTGCTGCTCATAACCGGCCTCACGCTCGATCAGGACCTTGCGGCGCAGCTTACGCTTGTTCACCGGCTTGAGATGGAAGCCCTCGTCGAGATCCACACCGAGGAAGAGCTTGACGAAGCCCTCTTGGCCGGCGCCCGCATTATCGGCATCAATAACCGCAACCTTCGCGAGTTCACAACCGATCTCGCCGTCACTGAGGAACTCTGCAAGCTGATTCCCGAAGAAATCACCGTCGTGAGCGAAAGCGGCGTCCACACCGCGCACGACGTCGAGCGGCTGGCGGCGGCCGGCGTCAGCGGCATTCTCGTCGGCGAGTCGATCATGAAGGCCGACGACCCGCTGGAACAGCTCCGCATGTTGGTCGAGGCCGGCGAGTAGTTCCTTCATGCTCGTCAAGATCTGCGGTCTCTTGGAACCAGCCGACGCCCACGTTGCCGTGGCGGCCGGTGCCGACATGGTGAGCGTGATCTTTGCTCCCGCCCGTCGCCGCCGAACCCTCGCCCAGGCCCGCGCGATCTTCGACACCGCCCCACCGCACGTGGAACGCATCGGCGTGTTTGTCGACGCGCCCCGCGCGGAGGTCGACGAAGTCATTGACGCCTGTGGGCTCGACCGCGTGCAACTCTCCGGTGCCGAGACGCCGGCCTACTGTCGGGCTTTCGGCGAACGCGCGGTCAAGACGCTCCGGCTTCCCAACGACCGCGGCGAGCTTCCGAAGTTTCGGGTACCCCTCTACCACCTCGACGCCCTCGTCGAGGGACAGGCCGGCGGGACCGGCGAGAGTTGGGACTACTCGATCGCACGCGACGCGGCCCTTGCCTATCGAGTGCTCCTTTCAGGCGGCCTGTCGCCGGACAACGTGTCCGCTGCCATTGCCGCCGCGCGCCCCTACGGCGTGGATGTCAGCAGCGGCGTGGAAACGAACCGGCGTAAGGACCATGACAAGATCGAACTGTTCATCCGCAACGCCCGCCTGGCCTTTGCGGCGGCTTACACGCGATGAGACGCCTTTCCTTGATCGTCCTGAGCCTGGGGCTCATCGGGCTGGCCGCCTGCACGCACGGGCTGCAACTCGAGAATGGCGAGCGCCCGGTCCAGCCCGTGACTCGGATCACATTCCTATTCGCCGACGGCCAGAGCGACATTGTCTTGAACGCTCCCGCTGCCGCCCCTCAACCCGAGTCCGGCACTGACACGGCCCTGACGCCCTCGCCCGCCACGGCGCCGGCGGGACCGCCAACGACCGAGCCCACGCCGTCGCAGGCCATGCAGGCCGTGGCCGACCGTGGCGTAACCCCAGCCCAACCCGCAACCACCCCTGCCTCGGCGCCCGCGGAAACTACGCCCGCCGCGGAAACCACGCCCACAGCCCAACCCACCCCGCTTCCCGAGGTCGACATCGCCGCCATCACGGCCAACGAGACCGCCAAATCGCTCGTCATCCCGGCGTCCGAGGTAGATCCTGGACTCGAGACGAGCGACGAGACGTCCGACCCGAGCGACTTCTTGTCCGAGGAGCTTATGGCCCAATCCGGCCTAGTAAGCTTCTATGTCAGCGGCAGTAGCCGTCAGCCCAGCGGAGGGTCCGGAGCCGGACGCCCGGTGCAGCTCGTTCAGCGTCTGTTCGTCCACGCCAACACCCAGGGCGCCTCCCGGATGTTCGATGAGCTGGTTGATAGCGCCGCTCCCACGTACGCCATAGCTGCACTGGGCTTCTTCCGACAGTTCTACCCGGACCTTGAGCCCGGAACGCGCACGTCGGATCAGTTCAATCTGGCCGACCAGAATCGCCTGATTGAGGTTCGTATTGACCCGAAAATCGAACCGGAGGAGCGCGAGCTTGGTCCGGGAGATCCACACATCTATTACTTGATCCTGCGACAGGGACGTGTGTCCGCCCTATTCGAGCTCGTCTACCTCAGCGCCCAGGATCCGGGCGTGGTCACGGTCCTGGGTGAGCGCCTCATCAACCGCATTCCGTCAGACCTCACCGAAACCCAACCATCCAATGCTTGACCTACGCTCGCTGCCCGACGCCTCGGGCTACTACGGCCCCTTCGGCGGCCGCTACGTGCCTGAAACCCTCGTAGCCGCTCTCGACGAACTCGAGGCGTCCTTCGATCGCCACCATCGTGACCCAGCGTTTGTCGACGAACTCGAGAGCCTTCTTCGCTTGTACGCCGGTCGTCCCACGCCCACCTACCACGCCGCCCGCCTCAGTCGCGAACTCGGCGGCGCCCATCTCTACCTGAAGCGCGAAGACCTGGCCCACACCGGCGCCCACAAGATCAACAACGCCCTCGGCCAGGGTCTGCTGGCCCGCGTCAGCGGCAAGCGACGCGTCATCGCCGAAACCGGTGCCGGCCAGCACGGCGTCGCCTCCGCCACCGTCTGCGCCATGCTCGGCCTCGACTGCGTCGTCTACATGGGCGAGGAAGACGTCCACCGCCAGGCGCTAAACGTCGCCCGTATGCGCACCCTTGGTGCCGAAGTCATATCCGTGACCTCCGGCACCCGCACCCTCAAGGACGCCATCAACGAAGCGCTTCGTGACTGGGTCACAAACGTGGAAACGACCTTCTACCTCTTCGGCTCCGCCACTGGCCCACATCCCTATCCCAAGATCGTCCGCGAGTTTCAGCGCGTGATCGGCCGCGAAGCGCGCGCCCAGATCCAGGAACTCGCCGGCGGCCTGCCCAACACGGTGATCGCCTGCGTCAACGGCGGCAGCAACGCCATTGGGATCTTCTCCGCGTTCATCGACGACCCCGACGTCGCGCTGATCGGAGTCGAAGCCGGCGGCCGCGGCGGCGATCAGGGAAACCATGCAGCCACCGTGGAGAGCGGGACTCCCGGAATCCTCCACGGCGCCCGCAGCCTTCTCCTTCAGGACGAAGGTGGGCAGATCATTGGTACCCACAGCATCGCGGCGGGTCTCGATTATCCGGGCGTGGGGCCGGAACTCGCCTACCTTCACCACGTCGGGCGGGCGGAGTTTGTCACGTTCGGTGACGCTGACGCGATGGACGCCCTTCAATTGCTGGCCCGAACCGAAGGCATAATCCCGGCCCTTGAGAGCGCGCACGCCGTGGCTGGCGCGATCCGGATGGCGTCCGAGACAAGCAGTGATCACCTCATCCTGGTCAACCTCTCGGGACGCGGCGACAAGGACATGGAGACCATCGCCGCCGAACTCGATACCCGCGAATGAACCGCATCGACGCGTCCTTCATTTCGGCCCGAGCCGATTCGCGCCTCGTCCTGGCCCCGTACGTCACCGTTGGATATCCAACGCGTGAATCCGCCGTCGAACTGGCGCTTGCCTACGTTGAAGCCGGTGCCGACATGCTCGAGATCGGCATGCCCTTCAGCGATCCCATCGCTGACGGCCCCACGGTGCAATTGGCCTCACAGATCGCGCTGGAAGGAGGCGTGTGGCTTGAGGACGCCTTCAACATGATCGAGCGGATTCGTTCGCAAACCGACATACCGTTGGTCCCGATGGGCTACGCCAACCCGTTCATGCAGTTCGGCTTTGGCTCGCTGGCGCGCGAGCTCGCGGCAGCCGGAGCCGACGGACTGATTGTTCCGGACGTCCTGCCGGAGCACGCCGACGACATCGAGACCGCGAATGCCCAGCATGGCCTGTACCTCATCCGCTTTGCGGCCCCGACCACGCCGCGTCAGCGACTGCGGCAAGTCGGCAACGGGGCGAAGGGCTTCATCTACTGCGTCAGCGTCACCGGCGTCACCGGCAGCCGCGCACGGCTCGCCGACAACCTTCCGGCCTACCTCGCCCGTGTGGGAGAGGCCACCAGCGTCCCGCGCGTGGTCGGCTTCGGCATCTCCAAACCCGAGCACCTGCGGGCGCTGCACGGTCGCGCCGAAGGCGCCATCGTCGCCAGCGCGCTCATAGACATCGTGCAGGCCAGCCCGCCGAGCAAAGGCGTCGAAGCCGCCGCCGCCCATGTCAGAAAGCTGGCGGCCGCGGCATGACCCGCGTCATCCTCCTCGGCCTCGGCCTGTCCGCAGCCGCCTACGTCCTGATCGTCTTGCGCACCGCCTGGGTCATCGTCCACCCGAACCGGCAATGGCGCCCGACCGACTGGGAACCTCTGCCCCTCAACCCGGCGCGCGTGCACTTCAGGTCAGCCGAC
>JAPPKM010000161.1:4028-40106 GCA_028874315.1 Chloroflexota bacterium | reverse complement strand
CCGGAGCCGTCGGCGTTCATCACGTAGATCTCCCAGTCCCCGTCGCGTCTGGATGCGAACGCGATGCGCTGGCCGTCGGGCGACCAGGCGGGGGAACCATCGTGAGCGTCGTGATCGGTGAGGCGCGTGGCCCCGGAGCCGTCGGCGTTCATCACGTAGATCTCCCAGTCCCCGTCGCGTCTGGATGTGAACGCGATGCGCTGGCCGTCGGGCGACCAGGCGGTGAAACCATCGAGAGCGTCGTGATCGGTGAGGCGCGTGGCTGGCGCGGGCGTGTCGGTCGCCACCGGCGTGGGCGTGGTTGGTGTCGGCGTGGGTGTGGCGGACGGTGTGGGAGTGTTCGTGGGCGCAGGTGTTGGCATGGGAGTAGGCGTAGCGGTAGGCTCTGTTCTACGGACAGCCCCGCCGGTAACTCTTCCGTTCACAATGCGGCAACCTGCCGGATCTATGCAGGTGTAGACGGCGTCATAAGTCCAGCCGTACCCTCCATTGTCCATCAGAATTACAAAGCCGCCGGAACCGGATTGGGCCTGGGCTCCTCCCCCAAATCTTCGCCAATCTGAAAACTCAGCGGGAGAGTTTGGGAGCGTCTCCCCCGCCTCGAACACATTATCTGGGGTAGGCGTGGGTGTGGCGGACGGTGTGGGAGTGTTCGTGGGCGCAGGTGTTGGCATGGGAGTAGGCGTAGCGGTAGGCTCTGTTCTACGGACAGCCCCGCCGGTAACTCTTCCGTTCACAATGCGGCAACCTGCCGGATCTATGCAGGTGTAGACGGCGTCATAAGTCCAGCCGTACCCTCCATTGTCCATCAGAATTACAAAGCCGCCGGAACCGGATTGGGCCTGGGCTCCTCCCCCAAATCTTCGCCAATCTGAAAACTCAGCGGGAGAGTTTGGGAGCGTCTCTCCCGCCTCGAACACATTGTCTGGTGTAGGCGTGGGTGTAGCAATAGGCTCCGGTCTCGGTGCCGGAAACTTCGTATCCCAAGTGGATGCTGGTCCCGGAGCGGGCAGACTGCTAATGGTAAGAGAGCCATCGGTGTTTCTTTCACCGCTAAAGCGGCCCTCGGGAACAGCCATAGTGAACCCTCCTCCGCACTGGCGGCTGCCGCCGAATGATATACGTCCTCCGATGTTGCTACCCTCTCCGAAAACGATACATCCATTGTCCACCTTCATTGCAACCCTGGTGCTCCCGCTGGAATAACTGCAGAAGTCGCCGCTTCGCAGCGTCATTCCCTCCTGGCAAAGACCACGATCTGGTGAGGGTGTAGCGGTAGGCTCCGGCGAGGGCGTGGCGGTAGCCTGACTTGGAGTTGGGTCCGGCATGGCACAGATGGGAACGCCGCCATTGGGACAGGTGCAGGACGAATAGTCGGCTTCTCCCATGAATATGCCTTTTCCGGCACGGAAGCTACCGCCGAAGCACTCCACCGGCCCGCTGGCGCACCTCACTCCCTCCGAACACGCCGGAAATCCGCTGGGGGGGGTGGCAGGTGCAGGCGTTGAATTGCGGACGTTGGCAGAGGAAGGATCCGGTGTTGCGGTAGTAGTCGCTGTAGGTGCTGGTGTGTCAGCAGGGTGGACTACCCAATCGCTACACGCCGCCAGGGACATAATGACAACCGCTGCCAACAAGCATATCAGACGTTTACACATAATTGCTCACTCCTAAACCTTCAATCTGAATCTCAAGCGAAAGATTCTTGTGTGACGCTTCTTGAAGCGAAACCAAGTGATGTCTTCCCACGGCGGTCCCGACACCCCCGTCAGCGAGACGCCTCAGCACCCTGTGCTCGATGAACACGAGGAACTGACCCTGGCCTGTCGGGCAATCAGCTTCTAGGATGCGATCCCTCCCGAATTTGGCCACATCGCCAAGTACTAAGCTACGGCCAATTGGGCCGCTCCGGGTCCTTCACGGCCACCGTGTAGCCCGCGTCAGCCAGTGCAGCAACCGAAATGGCCCCATAGAAAGGATACCAAAAGTCACCGCCCCAGTGTAAACCATCGGTCGGCATTCCGGGCAGACCGGGGTCGCCGCCGCTCGCTCGGAACGCCGATACCGCGAGAGGACCGATGAAGTATGCCCGGTCCTCGGATACCAGCCCCGTCTCCGGACCCCACAGGACCAGTCCGAGAATATGCCCGATCTCATGCACTATGACTTCGGGATCAAAGCCAGCGAGCTGATCGAGGCCAATCACCCCGGCGGCGGTGGGGTCGAGGGCGACTTGCGTTCCCCAACCCGGGCTCCCGAAACACGTGGAGGCGTGTGCCAATATATCAAGTAAATGAATATCTTCGTCGACGAATGCACGGATCACCAGTTCGTCCGCCATGGCCCTGACATTGTCGTCAAAATTAAACTCGCCCGTCTGGTGCGAACACTCAGCCCTCCGGTCCGGCCACTCCGTGCCGTCGAGCACACGAGACCACCAGTCCGCGCCCGCCATCAGGGCCTCCGCATAGTTTAGCGGGGCTGGATGGCCCATGTGGTCCACCACAATGTCGATGCCAAATGTTCCGACGGCTGGGCGCACCACAACCTCGGCCACCACTGACTCTCCCCCATCGGACGGGAGCAACTCGACCTGCACGGTCCCGATACCATGGGGTGTCAGTTCAAGCCAGCCATCGGCGACGGACGCGGCCACAACGGACGGGTGGGAGACGGAAATCCCCGATGGCTTGCGAAGATCGTCAGGCAACGCGATCGACACGCCGTTGCTGTCCTCCCGCATCAGCACGCTCGGCAACAGCCGACCGTCGGACTCGCACTCGTATAACACCCAACGGCGCTCAATCGCCCTTGCCCGCTGCTTTTTGAGAATGCATGTGCTCTGTGGTGCTCTAAGTTGGGATAGGTTGGGCAAGTCGCCGACTAGGACCGGGATCGGGCCGGTTAGCTCGGTACGCCAGAGTAACAGGTTAGTCAGGTTGGTGAGCTGCCCCAACTCGGGCGGGATGGGACCTGTTAAAGCATTATGCTCAAGCCACAGGACATCCAAGTGAGCAAGGTTGCCCAACTCAGGCGGGATGTGGCCGGTCAGGGAGTTGCCATGGAGACTCAGATCTTGCAGGTAGGTAAGGTTGCCGAGCTCCGGCGGGATCGAACCCCGTAGATTGTTCCCCCCGAGGAAGAGTTGTATCACCCGCCCCCTCACGTCGGTGGAAACGCCTTTCCAGTCTGAAAGCGGTGCGTCGCTGAGCCAGTTCGTGTTGCTATCCCAGTTCGGCCCATCGGTCGCGTGGTAGAGCCGAACCAGGACTTCTCGATCCGAGGTTGGCGGCGACAGCACGACCGGCGGCTGGAGGGGAGACATCGGCAACTCCGCCGCCTCGTCCACCAGCACTGGCGCCTTGGCCGCGTCGGGGATGATCACGTTGCTCAGCCGCTTCACCTTGTCGGGCACGTTTTGCAGGTTCACCCGGCCCACGGTGGTCCCCGGCGCCGGGACGTTCCAGATCTCGAACACCATCCGCTGCGCCCGCAGCAACTGCAGCCCCTGCGGATTGCCGTTGACCTCCCGCTCCTCGTAGCGGATGGGCAGCCCGTAGAGGTTCAGCCAGTCGGGCTCGCTGAGAAAGCGCGCCTTGATGGCGGCGTTCTGGTCCAGCAGCGCCAGGTGGTTTCGCCTGATGGCGGCAACGTCGGCACCGCGATCGGCTTCGAGCACCTGGTGCGAGGGCACGTTGGGCAGCTCGACGTCGGGATACCGGTTCGCCAGCACGTCGAGGGTGTTGTAATAGTTCATGCGCGACTTGCCGGGGTCCCACTGCAGGATCACCTTCTGGAAGGCCTGGAGGGTGAAGGGGCCGTTGACCCAGCGCTGGCTGATGGGATAGCCGATGGCGTACAGATCGCGCTCGCGGACAAAGCTCCACAGCGGCACGCTGTCGGCGTTGGTGACGGCGAAGCCGTCGTCGGGATCGGCCGTGTCGCCGCCGGTGATCGTGAAGAGGCATCCGTCGTCGAGGGGGATGCCTTCGCAGTCTAGGGCCGCCGCTGTCCGCCAGACGGTCAGCGTGGCCACCACCACGATGGCCGCCACCGCGAGTGTTACTCGAGTCACGGCGCCGATTGGGCAGGCGGAGCATTTGGTTGCGCTCCGAATCTCCCGTTACTTGGCTGCGCAGAACGGCGCCGGAGCTGACGCCAAATCACCCCTGCTGGACTTCGCACAGTTCCTCTTCTCTGGCGTGGGCATGCACCCCGTAAGCGGCTTGCCGCCGCCGAGGCGACCCAACTCGGGCGGAATCGTCCACTGAGCCGGTTGCCATCCAGCCGCGCAAAGGGAATTATATACGAGAGCCACGATGTCGCGGCCAGCCAAGGCGTCAGCCAGCGACTTCACCAACGCCTCGCGCATCGCCCGCGTGTTCTGATGGGCCGGAGAAACCTCGACCGTCTTTCGCAGAATGCCCTCGCACGTTCCAATAGCCGACCGAAGCGAGACCCATCGGGCCGACGTGTTCACCGAAAGCGACCCTGCCGCCAGCGTGGACAGGCTGTCATCACGCAAGCGCGACCGCAGCCGGGCGATCTCCTCACACGCGCGCGCCTGGTCGGGCACTTCCAGCGGGCCCCGGCCCTACGTGGTCCCCCGGACGATCCGAGGGTCCTGCAACATGCAAGGGGCCGTAGATAGTCACCGCCCAGCTCAGGGATAGGCCGGGCCGCCCGCCGTCAAGTCCTTGTAGGTCAACCGCTTGCCCTGGTTCCCCCGCACCATCCGCCGCACGTGGTCAATCGTGTCGAGGTTCCGCTGGTTGCGACGCCCCTCGAACTCCCGCACGTACCATCCCAGATGCTTCGGCGAAATCTTGCGATAGGTCCCGCCGTATCCGCGCTTGAGCAACGACCAAAACGACTTGAGTCCGTTCGTGTGCGCCTGCCCGTCCACCCACTGGCCGACGCCATGCCGCACCGCCTGCCGGTTCAGGGGGTCCCGATAACCCCACCACTCGTCCGTATAGCCGAGGGCGTCCGACTCGGTCTGGTCCTCCACGAACGGCTGCAAGGTTTCCTTCTTGAGGTTCGGGATCACGTCCATGCTCACCTGGCCGGTCCCCCCATCCCGCACGCCGGCAACGGGGACCTTCCCCACCTTGCTGCGGCCCGCCTGCAACTTCTTGCGCCCGTGCTTGTTGGCTTCCTTCCCGCCCACGAACGTCTCGTCCGCCTCCACCAGGCCGGCGAACTGCGGGGCGTTGTCCCGCTAGGTTTCGCGGATACGGTGCGCGAGGTGCCAGGCAGTCTTCCGGGTGACGCCGAGGTCCCGGTGCAGCCTCATGCTGGCCGTCCTCCTGATGCCGGTGGCTACCAGAAAGAACGCCACCGCCCATGTCTGCAGGCCCAGGTTGGAGCCTTGCATCAGGGTCTCGGTCTTGATGCTGAAATGCTTCCGGCTCTTGCCCTGCAGGATGTTGTCGGATTCGCAACGGGGGCAGCGCACGCCCTCGGGCCAGCGGGTCTTCACGAATCACGCCTCGGCGGCTTCATCGTGCGGGCACATTCGCATGGTCTCCAGCAAGGATATGCCCTTCCGGTCCGCCCGTCCCGGCCCCTTCCGGCTCGCGTTCCTGCCCATCACATACCTCCCCCTATTGTGGCAGGCTTTTGGCCAATGGGCGGGTGGGTGTCAAGGGAACACCTGTCAGACTGGGAGCTCCCAGGTGGGCAGGGAGGCTAGTCGCCGTAGCTCGGCTCGGCGAGGCTGGGCGCCCACCTAGTAAACCTGTGTCATGCTCCCAAAGCTCACGGCTGGACGCGGAGGCCCTACCGCCAATAGCCCGGCACGACTAGGCCAGTCATGCTTGGGTGTGGCGGGGCAAGGCAAACCCGCGGCTGAGCCTGGGTCCAGCCGTGAGCTTCGCGAGCATGGCGATGGCTATGGTTCGATATAAGCCCCCTAACTGTGTACCCGATTGTGCGCGACAAAAATCCGCACGCAGCGATCACAACTCTCGATCAGATCATCGACGACAAAGAAGGATTCGGCGCACTTATCACATTCCGTAATTCGGTGTTCCACATCGAGCGGAGTGAGGCCAGGGTCGAACAGCGGGACGAGGGCTCGCTCCGAACGCTCCGCAGTACGGAGTTCCGCTCGGAGCTGACTGCGGGAGCGGAGCGATTTCTCAAAGCGATCCGGTTAGGTGCTGTGGATCGGGTCGCGGTTGGGTGATTGTCTGGCGAGGCATGTCCGGTCAGGTGCGGAGCAGCGCCTAGGTCGGTCGGCTGCTCCCGCCAGGATGCCCGTCGCGCATGGTGAGTTGCTGACGGACAGATCGGGCGGCTCGCCTCCCGCGAGCTGCTTCCGCGCTCCGATGAGTCTTACACCGCCACATGTTCTAGCATCTCGACGCCCTTGACGATTATCCTGCAATAGAAGCTTGGCATCCTGAGAGGCTCAGCGATGGCCTGCCATCCCATGGTGTGCTGCTAGAGTCAGCCGGCAGCAGGCATCGATGACGAACCTGCGTTGCGGCGCCTTCGTCTCCGATGCCCGCAGCGCGATCCAGTGCAGGCATCGCAGCCGGACCCGGCCAACCTACCCTCGGGCGGCCGTTAGGCCGAAGCCGTCGCCAGACACGGTGTGTCCAGATGTCTTGGCGGACGAGACAACGGCGATGAGTTCGAGTGCGATCTGACCGGCGGTTTCATCGGGAACCTTGGGCTCGGGATGGAGCAGGGTGGCCAACCGCCTATCAGGCATCTACTACTTCCGCGGTCAGTACATCTATCCGCGTTCCGATGCGGGAACTCAGAGCTTGACACGGACCGGGCCAGGCGCGCTGGCAAGCCGTGCAGTTCTGATACGCAAAAGATGAGCTCCGGTGCCCGCCTCGATTTGTGGTCTCGCTACAGGACACGCTTCAGGCGGTTGGCTTGGGACGGAACGTTGTCGATCACGATGACGGGGGTGGACTCCGCATCGTTGGGGGAGGCGCAACGGCAGTCCAATTGGTAGGTACCGCCCTCGAACACCGCTGGCTTGACCGAGCCACTTGGTCCCGACCGGGGCCGGAGTTCCGCATCGATCGCAATACCGTCATCAACTGCGTCGTCCGCGCAGGCAGACTCAGGAGTTGATAGTCAATCTGCAAAGGCACACGTCAGTCGCTCATGGACTAGAACAGCCGGTATCGACCCTCAGCCGCCAGGATGCCCCAGTGCGCATCGTGCTGACTGCAGTCGGCCAGCACCATTCCTTCGGGCAACTCTCCATTGTCGGTGAGACGGCTGCATTGCCAGGCGTCCCGGTGGGGGTGCACCCCGGCAACCGGCGCGTTGACCCGCCTGAGCAGGTAGCCTTGATGAGGCAGCGGCTCGATCTGATAGCCCCTGCCCTGGAACGGAGCGCCATGCCACGCCGCCGCCAGGGGGGGTAAGCCTTCGACAGCGCTGGATGGTCGCTGCTCATTGATGGGCCACCGCAAGCGCTCCCGCAGGAAGAGAGGCGTGAGATGGTCCTTGTCCCGCAGACCGGGGACCACGGCCTCGTCAAGACGTCTGAACTCTCGCGCTAGAAACGCAGCGGCCTCACGAGACGGCATACTGCAGTTCGCCTCCAGCAGGTCGAGGATCCGTCCGGCTGGCAAGTCCCGAATGGGTCGGGCATCCTGCGGCCCGGCGACACAGACCTTGGATTCGTCGTCCAAAGGCGCCAGCAAGGACCGCAGGTTAAGCTTGGCATCCCTTCCGTGTCTCCCACAGCCTGCGCAGCTCCGCTTCGCTTGCTGCTCCATCAGTCCATGGAACGTGGTACGCCGGGGTCACCCACACTATCGCTGACGCACCGGCCTGCAACATCCAACCGCGCCCAGAGCCGAAGACAGCCTCAAGGCGTGCGGCAATCTGGCTGGCAGCGGGTGTCGTCATCTGCCTACGTTCTCGAATCACGAAGATTAGGTATCCTTTGACGTTATCCAATTGAAGCTGTACGGTTGCAAGGTTCTGCCAGTCCGGCAAAGGCTTGGGAGGCCATCCGATGACTGCTGGCACAAGGCCCAAGCAATCTCTGGTCGGTATCGAGTTGGTCCGGCTCCTCGCCTTTGAGGGCGACCGCATCTTCACGATGGACCGGGCTAGGGAGTTGGCGCCCCGCGTAGGCCTCAAGGACGCCTACCTCGCAGAGTCCCTGTACCACCTCCGCAAGAACAATTGGATCGTTTCGCTGCGTCGAGGGCTCCATGCGCTGTCTCCCACCGTTCCAGGCGTTGCAGCTGCTCACGAGTTCGAAATAGCCATGGCCCTGGTCGATCCCACCGCAATCTCCCACTGGTCGGCCATGCACCACCACGGGCTCACGGAACAGGTTCCGAGGGATGTATTTGTCCTCACGACAACCGGGGCCTGGATTCCCCGCTCAAGGGTCAAGCAGGGGCACGCGAGCGGCAGCTCCGCGGTCGGGGATACGACGTACCGATTCGTCCAGATAAGGCCTGACCGCTTCTTCGGCGATGCGAAGGTGTGGGTTGGCGACGCCCGCGTGTCCGTCACGGACTTGGAGCGCACGTTGCTGGATGGCCTCTCCATGCCTCAGCACTGCGGCGACTTTGCCGAAGTGATTCACGCCTTCCGAGTGGGAATGGAGAGGCTCGACATCGAGCGCATAACGGCGTATGCCATCAGGCTGGGCGTGACAACCGCCAAGCGCCTGGGATGGGTGCTGGATGCCCAAGGAGTCCCGCCGGCCAAGCTTGCGAAGCTGCGCGCATTGCCCATCAAGGGCTACCGCACGCTGGACCCCACGGGGCCTCGGAGGGGACCGTGCAACCGCCGCTGGATGATCCAGGAGAACCTGCGGGGGATGATTGCGGGGTGAGACCCCTCCGCACCCGGCTTCAAGAAGCGCGGAGGCGTCTGGGTATTCCCTGGGAGGTGCTTGAACGGGACTACCTGCTGTCCTGGGTGTTGGCTGGCATCAGTCACACGCCGATGCTCCGGGACACGCTGGTCTTCAAGGGCGGGACGGCTCTCAGGAAGTGCTACTTCGGCGACTATCGCTTCTCCGAGGACCTCGACTTCTCGGGACTGGAGGGGGCTCCCGCCGGCGAGGAGTTGGGACGCTTAGTGAATGAGACCTGCGAAGACGCCGTCAGGCTGCTGGACGAATATGTCCCGATGGAAATCGCATGTGAGCGATACACGGAGCAAGAACCGCATCCCGGAGGCCAGGAGGCGTTCAATATTCGCGCCAGGTTCCCGTGGCAGAGCCGTCTGCAGACCCGCGTCATGATCGAGGTCACGATGGACGAGAGAGTTCTCCTGCCGGCCGAGCGGCGGCAGGTCATGCACGACTACGGCGAGCCGCTCAATGCAGATGTGAAGGTGTATCCCCTGGAAGAGATCATTGCCGAAAAGCTCCGAGCGCTCCTGCAACACGCGCGCATGTTTGAGATGAGAGGTTGGAGCCGCTCACGCGCTCGTGACTACTACGACCTCTGGCGCGTGCTCGGCACCTACAAGAACCAGATGGACCTGGGGGGCTTCGACTCGCTGTTGCATGAGAAGTGTGCCGTACGGGGAGTTGCCTTCGCAGGCCCGGAGGATTTCTTCCATGAGGACATGCTTGCCTACGTCGAGGAAACGTGGGAGCAGTGGCTCGGCCCGCTCGTGTCTGGACTCCCGCCTTTCGAGACGGTCGTTGAAGGGCTTCGACCGCAGATTGAGATTCTCGTCTCTTCGAATGGATGAGGCGGTTGTGGTCAGGAACGTACACACGCGACGATGTCGGCGCTTCTAGTTTAGTGGAGCTTCTCTCCATTGGGGCCTGCGCGTGTAGGGACACGACCGCGAACGAAGCCATGGCCGGCTGTAGTTGGCGGCATTGCGAATGCAGCTGCGGTTCACGGGGATGTTCCAGGGCTTGCCAATACAACCCTTGAGAGCGTCCGCTCTTGCTTGCCGTTCCAGGAGGCACCGAGTTCATCGCATCCGCCCGGTTGCTGGTCGGCCTTGCGCTGTCTGCTTCTCCCGGAGTCGATGGATCACCTAATGCAGCGACTCACAGCCCCATCCGAAGTTCAAAGACGGTACTGCCTACCGTAAACTCAGGCCCACCGACCGCCAAACCCCAGCTCGTAGGCCCACTCGAACACTAGCGATCACAAGCCCAGGAATCGCGTTCGCGTCGGCCGCCCGTCCAGCCCAAAGACGCCTGCTGACGGCGCAAGTTGACGGACTTGGCCCCCAATGACCGAGAGGACCCGACGATGCGTGTGATGGTTCTCATCAAGGCCACCGCCGACAGCGAAGCCGGCGTCATGCCCTCCATGGAACTCATCCAGGCCATGGGCGCCTTCAACCAACAGCTGATCGAGGCCGGCATCATGCGCGACGGCGATGGCCTGCGCCCCTCCTCCCAGGGCAAGCGCGTGGCCTTCGACGGCGATAGCCGCACCGTCATTGACGGACCGTTCGACGCCACCAGCGAACTCGTCGCCGGCTACTGGCTCTGGCAGGTCAGGGACATGGACGAGGCCATCGAGTGGGTCAAGCGTTCGCCCAACCCCATGCTCGTCCCCAGCGAAGTTGAAATCCGCCCCCTCTACGAACCCGACGAATTCGTCGAAGCTTTGTCCCCCGAGTCCGGCGGAAGCGCCTAACGCCACCGCCATCACCCGGCCGCCACCCGGACCCATGGCCGGCCATGGTGCGTCGGTCAGCTGTCCCCGTCGTACACCGCGACGTTCGCGTTGTCCAGCATGCGCTGAAGCGTCCGCAGCACGGCTTGCTGCTCATGCTCGGCAATGCCGGCCAGGAACTTCGCGTTATTGGCCTGCACTCGCTCGGTCAATTCCGGCACCAGGCGGTTGCCCGCGTCCGTCAGGATCAGGTTCACCAGGCGTCGGTCGCGCTTGCTGCGCCGCCGTCGAACCAGTCCGGCCCGTACCAGCCGATCGACCTGCCGGCTGATGGACGCGGAATCGATGGGGACAACGCGCGACAGACTCGTCAAAGTGTCCGCTTCGCCCTGGTAGCACGCTTCCAGGATCGCCCACTGGGCGGCGGTGACATTGAACGGAGCCAGCTCGCGGCCCAGCCCGGTTCGCATCGCGGAGGCCAGCCTGCCGACCAGGAATCCGAGCTCCCGCTGGATGTCACGGGGTCTGGACTTGGAGCGCATGAGCCCGCATCTTCCCCGACCGACGTTTGCTTGGCAGATCAATCATTGCAGCCGGGACTTTTCACCTCCCAGCCCATGCACCCCCACCCCGCTGAACCGCGCGCCCCGCCCCTAAAGCCGCGCCCACCCGCGCCACGGCTTCCCAACAAACCTGTTGCCAACAGTCTTGTTGGCATGCTAGCGTCCAAGCATGACCGCCCAGCTCATCAAAGCGGGCGCCAACTGGGTCGATGGCGCCCGGTTCTTCGACCGCGAGGCTGAACTCGAGGAACTCCGGGAGCGCGTCCGGAACGGCGCCCACACGCTCCTGACCGCGCAACGGCGCATGGGCAAGACCAGCCTCGTGCGCGAACTCCTGCGCCAGTTGGAAGACGAAGGGAGCTTCGCAACCGTCTTCGTCGACCTCGAAGCCGCCAACGACCCGGCCGACGCCGTCGCCGAGATCGCCATCAGGGCGAAACCGGTTCAGACCGCCTGGCGCCGCATTGGATCATTCTTCGCCAACCACCTCCGAGATGTTCGCGACCACATAGACGAGGTTGCCGTATCCGAGATAAAGGTGAAGCTCCGCGCCGGCATCGACGCCGGAAACTGGCAGCACCAGGGTGATCAGGTCTTCGCGGCGTTGGCGTCGAGCGAAAGGCCGGTCGTGCTGGCCATCGACGAACTTCCCATCCTGGTCAACCGCCTGCTGAAGGGTGCCGACTACCGCGTGACCGCTGAGCGGACGACCGCAACGGACGAGTTGCTCGCCTGGCTCCGGAAAAACGCCCAGGAGCATCGCGGTGCGGTAATCCTGATCCTCTCTGGGAGCGTCGGCCTCGAACCGGTTCTTCGCCAGGCCGGCCTCAGCGCCCACGCCAACATCTATTCGCCCCTCGAGTTGCATCCCTGGAGCCACGATACGTCCAGTCGCTGCCTCGCAGCCTTGGCCCGGACCTACGACCTGGACCTCTCGGAGGACGTCCGAAGCGAAATCTGCCGCCGCCTGCGCTGCTGCGTCCCGCACCACGTCCAGCAGTTCTTCGACTACCTCCACCAGCATCTCCGCCGAAAAGGCACTACCACGGCGACGACCGACGACGTCCACCAGGTGTACGAACGCGACTTCCTGGGAGTCCGCGGCCAGGTTGACCTGGAGCACTACGAGGGGCGCTTGCGGATGGTTCTCGGCGTGGCGGACTACACAACGGCGCTGGCCTTGCTTACTGAAGCTGCCGTCAATGACGGCCTCTTGACCCACCAGGCCATCCGGAGCTACCGCGATGCGCTTGCTTCGTCAGACGCCGACGACGCGGTTGCAATCGAGAACATCCTCTATTCGCTGGAACACGACGGATATCTCCAGCGCCGGGCCGACGGCTATGAGTTCGTATCCGGACTGCTCCAGGACTGGTGGCGCGCCCGGCATGGACAGTACTTCACCCCGATCGAGGATCGCCCCATATAGAAGGAATTAGCTGCAATGGCGGTAGCAGTTAAGAAATACAATCCCGGCTTCCTCACTGACGACGAGATCATTGCCTCCTTCTGCGTCAGAACCGCGGAGTTCGACTCGCTCGTCGAGTCCCTCAGCGAGATCCACACCAGTGCCAGTCCGCACTCCCTCGTCATCGGACCCCGCGGCAGCGGTAAGACGCACCTGCTGCTCTGCCTGGCGGCCGAAGTGCGCCGAAACCCTGCCCTTTCTGGCCTCTTTCCAGTCGTATTCGCCGAGGAGAGCTACGAGGTAGCCACCTGCGGTGAACTGTGGCTGGAATGCCTGGGCCGCTTGGCCGGGCAAGCCCCTAAGGATGAGCGCGAAAGCCTGCGCCTCTCCTACGAAGACCTCGGAAAAGTTACCGACGATCAAGCCTTAACCGACCGCGCCATCGGAGCCCTGCTCGACTTTGCGGATCGCCAACAGATCCGCCTGGTACTAATCGTCGAAAACCTCAACATGCTCTTCGCCGACAGCGGCGATCCCGACCTCGGCTGGCGCCTCCGCCAGACCCTCCAGACCGAGCCCCGAGTCATCCTGCTCGGCAGTGCCACCAGCCGCTTCGACGAAATCGACAACCCGGAGCACGCCCTCTACGACCTTTTTCGAGTCATCACGTTGCGCCCGCTCGACACCGCCGAATGCACCACTCTATGGCAATCCGTTGCCGGCAAGTCATCCACCACCGAAGCGGTAAGGCCGCTCGAAATCCTCACCGGCGGCAACCCCCGCCTCCTCACCATCATCGCCCGCTTCGGCGCCGACCGCTCCTTCCGCGACCTTATGGAAAACCTCCTCGACCTGGTCGACGAGCACACCGAATACTTCAAGAGCCACCTCGAGACCCTCCCACCCCAGGAACGCCGTGTCTACCTCGCCCTCGCCCGCCTCTGGAAACCCTCCACCACCAGGGAAATCGCCGACCTCGCCCGTCTCAACACCAGCACCTGCAGCGCCCAACTAAAGCGTCTCGTCCAGCGCGGCGCCGTAACGCCCGAAGGCGGCACCCCCCGCCGCCGCCAGTACTACCTCACCGAACGCCTCTACAACATCTACTACCTGCTACGTAGAAGTGGGCGATCAGATCACCTAGTTCAAGCATTGATAGACTTCATCATTTGTCTGTACTCACCGACTGAGCTAGGCAAGCTTCTCGACAGGGTGTACAAAGACTCTCACACTTCAGACACGCTAGACGCCACTTATGCAGAGCAAATCACAAATGCTCTCATCAGCAAGGCACACGCGCTTGAAGACATTGGTGAGACCGATGAGGCACTCAGCCTTTTTGACCAAGTCATACATCACTTCGCGCCGGATCGAGGACCTCGAATGGACCTCCATATGGCATTTGCGCTCTTTAGCAAGTCTCTTCTGCTTACTAAGGTTGGAAAAGAGCAGGACGCAATCGACGTCTGTAATGACCTTGTACGCCAGTTCGGTCAACGAAGAGAAGAGTTTCTCACCACTCAGGTAGCCTGGGCGCTTGGCTCCAGGAGTTTGGCGCTCGTGAAATCAGGCGAATCACAGAAGGCCCTTGAGTCATTTGACCTGACATTAGCGTATATAGAGACGATTCAAATGCCAGCTCGTAGCGAGCTTGCTGCCGTCATAACTGAGGCTAAAGGGCTTGTATTTTTTCAAATCAATCGGCCTGCAGAGGCGCTGGCAGCGCTTGACGAGGCGATTTCGCTTTACAGCACAGTATCGGACCATCCGTCGGACAGGATAGCCATTGTTCTCATGTGCAAGTCGGACGCCCTAAATGAGATCGGGCGTACCATAAAGGACAGCGAGTTTTCATTGTTGCTGCAATGCCTAGCCGAGGAGGGCAGCCTATTGCCGGGTAGCATCAATTCAATGCTGCCGTTCATAGCCAGTGTTGAACCGACCATTGCTCTGGACGCTATTCGAAAGTCTCCCGCAGCGCATCTCCTCACGCCCTTAATCACAGCCCTGAAGCAAGAACTGGGACAGTCCCCCCAAGTGGCCAAGGAAGTCGCCGAAGTCGCCAGCGACCTGCGAAGAGAGCTGGCGAAAGCCAGAGCCAAACACGCACAAGCCGCAGCCCGATACCACGCGTCCTGAAGGAATCGGGGCTCAAAGGGCGAGGGGCTCACTTTCGTGTCATGGCCGACGCGGCCTTAGCCCAAACGCCGCGCCCTACTGCATCGGCGAAAACCCCGTCGGCGTCATATAGCTATTGATCACCCGCGCCACAATCTGCCCGCTGGCTTCCGTCTCGGCTCGGACTTGCAGCCATTCCGGGTCGGATTGAAACGCCGTCCACTTGGCCTCCCGGTCGGCCTGGCTCTCAAAGCGCGTGATGTACACCAGCCGGTCGCTGCGGCCCACCACCTCCTGCCAGAACCCCACCACCTCAATGTCCAGGCGCTCGAAGATCCGCATCGTGTGCTGGGAAAAGCGGTTCATGATGGCGTCCATGCGGCCCGGCAGAATCTCGTAGATACGCAGTTCGAAAAGCATCGGCGGGTCCTCGACTGGCAGGAATCGCCGCAGCATGCCCCACCGGACCGTCGCTTGCGTACCATGGCCGCCCAACACTCTTCCGGCAACGCACAAGGGGTCAGGTCAGCGTGTACGCCATCGTCATCGGCTGCGGGCGCGCCGGCGCCGAGATCGCCAGCCGCATGTGCGAGCAGGGGCACTCGGTGGTCGTGGTCGACCGCGACCGCGCGGCCTTTCACCGGCTGTCCGATAGCTTCTCCGGCACCACCATCGTCGGCCATGCCATTGACGAGGACTGCCTCGTCTCCGCCGGCATCGAGCGGGCCGACGCCGTCATCGCGACGACCTACGGCGACAACTCCAACCTCATCGCCGTCCAATTGGCCCGCAAGCGATTCAACGTCGAGCGCGCCATCGCCCGCGTGAAGGATTCCGTCCGGGCCTCAGCGTTTGCCAAGCTCGGCTTCGAGACGATCCCATCCACCGTCATCGTGGGCGACGCCTTCGAACAGGCCCTGGGCTGGGACCCGCCTGAGTCCAACGGCCCCACGGAAAACGGGGGCTAGCGGCCCGTGTTCGTCATCATCGCCGGTGGCGGCAAGGTTGGCGGTCAACTCGCGCGCGACCTCCTGGCCGAGCGCCACGAGGTCGTGGTCATGGAGTCCAACCCCGGCAAGGCTCGCGCCCTGCAGGACGAGATTGGCGACGCCGTTGTTCCGCACGACGCCTCCGAGGGCCGCTGGCTCATCGACGCCGGCATTGGCCGAGCCGACCTGCTGATTGCGGTGACCGGCGACGACGAGGACAACATCGTCATCTGTCAACTCGGCGAGGCTCTTTCCAAGGGTCGTGCCCGCACCATCACCCGCATCAACAACCCCAAGAACAGCGATACCTTCCGCGCGCTGGGCATCGAGACCATCGTCAACGCCACCGACCTGGTGATGACCATGATCGAGCGCGACGTCAGCGTCGCCCCCGTCGTCCACCTCATGCGTCTGCGCAGCGCGGGGTTGGAGCTGGTGGAAATGACCGTCGCCGAAGGCTCGGCCGCGGACGGCTCAACGCCGCAGGACCTGCGGCTACCTGAGCAGGGCGGCCGGATCAGCGTCATCCTGCGCGACGGCGAGGCCGTGCTTCCCTCCCCCACCACACGCCTCCAGGCCGGCGACTCGATCGTCCTCGTCGCGCAAACCGAGTTCGAGGAAGCCCTCGGCCGCCAGTTCGCCGCCCCCACCATCGTCTAGCTTCCACGCACCTCCCTGCTCGTCCGCCTGCCCGGGACTCCTCCTCGCGAACTGCGCCTCACGCCGCTGAAGCCAGGAAGTCGGTCACGCTCCGTCGAATGCCGGCCGCGTCCAGGCCATGCGCCCGGTCGTGCTCCCAACGGCTACCGTAACGCCGATGCTCCTGGCGGGCCACGCCCAGCGCCAGCAAGCGATGCGGGGCGTCCTTGAGCGCCGCTGAGACTTCGGCCGAGGACGTCCCGGCCAGGTACGGCTCCACGAGCACCACCTCCGGTGCGCCCAGCAACGTCCTTAACGTCTCCCCTTCGAACGGCCGTACCGTCGATGCGTAAAGGACCGTCGCATCCAGGTCCGCGGTCGCTTCCAGGACCGGCGCCAGGCTCGGACCCACCGCAATCACCGTCGCGGCCCTGGCCGACCCTCGCCGGATCGGCATGAGGCCACCCGAACTGGGCACGGCTTGGGGATTGACGGACTCCGCGAGACGGATGTAGTCGAGTCCCCTATCGGCAACCGTCGAACGCAGGACCGCTTCCACCTCGTCCGGGTGGCCGGGTACGTGCACGCGCCACCCCGGCAGCGTCGACATCAGGGCCACGTCCTCTGGCGCCTGATGCGTTCGCCCCGCCGCGGCGGCGTCGTAAGACGCCCCAACGGACACGAAGACCGCACCCAACCCCTGGTGCCCAAAGTCGAGCTTGACCTGCTCGAACGGCCGCTCGACCAGGAACGGCGCGTACGTGTGCACGATCGGCCGGAAGCCCTCCATCGCCAGTCCGGCGGCAAAGCCGATCAGCAGTTGCTCCCGGATCCCCACGTTCAGCACCCGCCCCGGATGACGCGCCACCACGCCGGCTCCCGCGAAGTACCCAAAGCCGATGTCCGCCAGGACGATGGCTAGGTCGGGCCGTTCGTCCAGCAACGCGCCGGACACGTTCATGAAGCGGTCTCGCATGGTGGGCATACCGACTATCCCCTCCGCTCCACCTCGGCCACGACAACATGCGGGCGGTCCTGATGGTCCGCCGTCACGGCGGACTCGACGGCGTCGTGGTCACGGCCGTCCACGGTTGCGGCGGACCAGCCCTCGAGTCTGAAACGCGCGTCGATACCGCCCGGCCAGCCGTGGGTCGACGAACCGTTGTCGATCACGCAGGCCGTCAATCGGGATAGGCCCAGTCGGCCAGCCAACGCGATCGCCTCGTGATTGCTGCCCTCGTCAAGTTCCGCGTCGCCGACCAGGCAGAAGACCCGTGGCCCGGCACGCCCCTGCAGGTCCAACGCCGCCGCCACGCCCGCCGCGATCGGCAGCCCATGCCCGAGCGATCCGCTGGAGAGCTCCACGCCCGGAATCAATGCGCGGTCCGGGTGCTGGCCAAGCATCGAGTCGTACCGTCCGAACGTGGGCAGGGCGTCCGGCGGGATGAACCCCGTCGCCGCCAGGACGGCGTAGTAGGCCATCGGGCCGTGACCCTTGGACAGCAGAAACCGGTCGCGCTCCGGATCGTCTGGAGCCTGCGGGTCCACCTTCAATACCCGGGCATACAGGACCCACAGCACGTCCAGCGTCGACTCGGAGGCGTGCCCGTGCTTCTCATCGCCGGTCATCAACGTCATCAGGGCGGGCAGGTCCTCATACGACATCACTGGCGGCTGCATCGGTTCATTCGAGAGGGGTCTTCAGTGCCTGTGAGTTCATTCTGAAACTTCAAGTACACTTGAAGTCAAGGCCTCGCGAGGAAGATTGTTGCCGTCGCTACCGAACAAGCTCACCATTGGCCAAACCGCCGCTCGCAGCGGGGTCCGCACGTCCGCGCTCCGCTACTACGAGTCCCTTGGGTTGATCACCTCCGAGCGCACGGCGGGTCACCAGCGCCGCTACGCGCGGGAAACGCTGCGGCGCATTGCGGTTATCCGCGCCGCGCAGCTCCTCGGCCTCACCCTGGAAGAGATTCGGATCGCCCTGAACGAACTCCCCTACGCGCGGACGCCGGACCGCCAGGACTGGCAGCGGCTATCCCGGAGCTGGCGCGGCTCGCTGGACCAGCGCATCGCCGATCTCCAGGCCCTGCGCGATCGGATGTCCGGCTGCATCGGCTGCGGCTGTCTCTCGCTCGAAAGCTGCGCGCTCTTCAATCCGGCCGACCGGGCCGCCCAGGCCGGCGCTGGTGCCCAATACCTCTTGGGTGAAGCCCCTGACCCAGGCCCGGAGCGCGCTCCGCCTAGGCGCCGGTAGCCGGCTGCTCGCTGGCTCCGTCCGCTGCCTCCGGCGCCTCGTCGGTTGGCTCGGCGCCTTCCTCCAGCAGCACTTCCTCCAGGTCCTCTTCTTCCTCTTCCTCTTCAATCGCCCGTGCCGCCGTCACCTGAACCACGATCACGTCCGGGTCGTCCACCGCTTCGTAGGTCCCGTCGGCGGACCGCAAGTCGCTCACGCAAACCTCGTCGCCAATGTCGACCAGGCCCGACACGTCCCCGATCAGGCTGGAGGGGATCTCGGCTGGCAGCGCGGAGACCTCGACCTCCTGCAAGTGCTGCAGGACCAGGAGTTCCGCGTTGTCGCTCGCGGGGGCGTGCCCTTCCAGCGAGACGCGCACCATGACGTCGATCGGTCTCGTCAGATCAACCTTGCGCAGCGTCACGTGCACCAGCCGGTTGGTCAGCGTGTCGATATCCACCGAGTCCATCAGCACCGGTTCGGTGGCGTCCGGCGACTCCAGGTCAACCAGCTGACCGGTCGCTTGGACGCGTACCAGGTCCGCCAGTTCCCGCTCCGACACTTGCATGGCGATGGAGGGGTGGCCGGCTTGCACCAGGTTGGCCGGAATTACACCTTCCCGCCGCAGGCGTCGCACTTTCTTTCCCAGCACGGTGCGGGGTTCCGCCGCTAGGGTTTGACGTTCGGGCACGGCTCGCTGCTCCTCGGTTCGGGTGGCGGCGCGACCTCGCGAGAAAATCCTCGGGTCGGCGCGGAAACGACACGCAGCGCCGCTACCCGGTGAGTCTAGAAAGGCCCCGCGCCGGGCGTCAACGCTTTGCAACGCGTCGCGAGGGGCGCCCGCGATTGTGGACAATGGGCGGCTGGCGCTCGGTCAGCGCCCGTTGCCCGCAAGGAGCTCTGAACGACTTGGCTTCCCGACGACGCGTATCGCTGAGTGATCTCTATGCCGACGCCTGTCGGCGCATGGACATCACGCCGGAAGAAGCGCTGGGCTGCGAACGCCAGCCCGACCGCCTGCGGCTCATGATTACCCAGGACCGCTGGGTCGACTTTGAATTGGTGGACGACCCCGAGAACGACCGCCTGGTTCTCGGCGCAACCCTGGAATCGTAAGGGCGTCGGCTGCGGGGCCTGGCGCGGCCCCGCGCTGTCCGGCCGTCCTGATCCCCGTCCGCCCCGGTCCTAGCCCCCGCCAAACTGCAGGATCGCCCAGCTCACCGCCACCCACACCGCCACCGACCCCAGGATCCCCGCATCGCCCAGCAGCACGCGCTCGGGCTCCTCGCCGGACCCGTCGTTCTGCAGGAGATACACGTAGCGCAGGATTCCGTACAGCACGATCGGAATGGTGATCATCATCAGGTGGTTCGCCGGCAGGTTCGGGGCGGAGAACGTGTACAGCGCATAGCTCAGCGGCGTGGCCGCCGCCGTGATAACCACCAGCGTTCGCAGGTACTCCGGCGTATAGCGCTCAAGCACCGGACGCGCCGCGGACGAGTGCGCCTGCCCGCCCAGCTCGGCCCAGCGCTTCCCCACGGCCAGGAACAGCGCCAGCAGAAACGTGCAGATGTACAGCCAGGGCGAGACCGGCACCTCGATCACCAGGGCGCCGGCCACCGCCCGGATCACGAAACCGATCGCAATGGCCAGCAAGTCCAGGATCACCAGGTGCTTGAGCACCAACGAGTAGCCGACCTGCAGCGCCAGGTACACCGCCAGCGCCGCTCCGAACGGCCAGGCCAGCACCGTCGCCAGGGCCAGCGCCGCAGCCGAGAACGTGACGCCCACCCCCACGGCCAACCCAACCGGCACAGTGCCGGCCGCGATCGGACGGCGGCGCTTCACCGGATGCTCGCGGTCGCGCGGCGCGTCGATGGCGTCGTTCAGCAGGTACAGGCCTGCGGTGGCGAGCGTGAAGATCGCCGTGGCGGCCACGGCCGCCAGCAGGCTGGAGCCGCTGTGGTACTCGCCCGAAAACAGCACCGCCGCCAGCACCAGCAGGTTCTTCGGCCACTGCCGCGGCCGGCTGCTCACGGCCAGACCGATCAGCCGCGACTTCAGCCCTGGCGAAGGCTCGAGCGAGCGTTGTGCCGTGGTCATGTCCGGGCCGTGCCTGTCAGCCGTCGTACCGGCGGTCCAGCACCGCGTTGGCCGCCCGCACCGCTCCCGCGAATACCGCCAGCAGCCCCACCAGCGTGCCGACTGTGCCCCAGGCCTCCCCCGCCGCCGCCCAGGTAATCAGGGCAAAGACACCCCACGCCGATCCCACCAGGCCCAGGATGATCAGCGGAAAAATTACGCCAATGGCCACCACCGTGTACCCGGCCGTCTGCCGCACCAGGCCGCCGTCCACCACCCAGAAGGCGCGCCGGCTGGTTCGGTCCAGGTGATAGGCCGCCGTAAACCAGAACACGCCCAGCACCAGGGGCGCGCCCACCCAGGCCGCCGCCACCAGGCTGGTCGACCGGTGCACCCGCGGATCGTCGGGCGCCGGAATCGCCGGCCAGCCCACATCCAGCGTGATCGCCGCCTGGACCGACTCCACGATCCCGCCCGACCATGGCACCGCCACCGATACCAGGCCCCAGGTCACCGCCCCCATCAGCGCAACCCCCAGGATCGTCAGCGCGGTTCCTTGCCAGGTGCCCTCGATACGCCGCAGGCGGTCCTGGATCATGTCCAGCGTTTCCGCCAGTGTCAGTGGCCGGTACGGATCGACAGGCGGCGCTGCCGGTGCGCCAACTCCCGCTGCGTCCGAGCCGGCGGACTCTCCGTCGCCGCCGTCCCCGTCCGTCTCGGACCGCCCACCGCGCCTGATGACCAGCGATGGCGATTCCGCGGCTTGCTCGCCGGCGTCATCACCCAACCCGGCGTCAGGCTCGGCTTCCGGAACAGTTGGCGCGGAAGTCTCCGCGGAGACCTCTGGGCGCGCAGGCTCCGACGATGGCTCGGCGCGAGGGCCAGCGTCCGGATCGCGAGATTGTCCGAGCTCCGGCTCCGCGGATTGCGGCGATTCGGCAGCGGATGCCCGCTCGCGGCGCGGACGCGGCGGTCGCGGTCGGCTTGGAATGGGTCGGTCCTCCGGACCAGGCGCGGCTGGCCGATTCTACGGAGATACAGGGTCATGACGGACGCCCCGGACCCACCCGAGCGGCCGCCGCCGGATCCCGACGCCTGGATTCGCACCCACCGCCTGACCTACGAGCGTATGGCCCCGGACTACGCCCGCCGCATCGACGACTACGCCGCCGCGGACGAAGCCGAACGCTTCACCCACCTGGCGGCGCCCAATCCGTGGACCGCCCCCCGCATCCTCGACGCCGGCTGCGGCCCCGGCCGCGACGCCGCCCTGCTCCGGCTCGCCGGAGCCGAAGTCGTGGGCCTTGACCTCGCCCGCGCCATGCTCCACCAGGCCCGGCGCCTCGACGACGCCGGCCACCTCTGCCAGGGCGACCTCCGCCGCTTGCCCTTCCCGTCCGGTGCTTTCGATGCCCTCTGGTGCTTCGCCGCCCTCGGCCACCTCCCGCCGCCAGCCATCCCCCACGCACTGACCGAATTCCACCGCGTCCTCAAGAACGGCTGGCTCTACATCGTCATCCGCCAGGGCGCCGGCGTCCGCACCACCTCCTGGCAAGGCTCCCTCCCCCGCCACTTCACCGACCTCACCCCCGACGGCCTGGCCGATGCCCTCCACACCGCCAACTTCACCATCCACCACCAAACCACCCACCCCACCCCCACCCAAACCCCCTGGCTCCACACCATCGCCCGAAGCGGTTGAGGCCTCAGTCGTTCAGCCACGCCTCATCCGGCTCCTCGCGCGGCCGACCGCCTGCCTCGCCGTGGCGCTCGATGGCCGCCACAACGTCCCGCAGAAAACCGTCCAGTTCCTCCAGGTGACCGCCCAACGCCTCTGCCACCGGAGCCCGCCCAATCGGCCCCGGCACTCGATCCGAACCACCCTCCCGAAACGTCACCGGCCCCTGCGCCACCCGCCGGCCGATCCCCGCGATATCACCCAGCCACAGCCGCCGCTCCTGCAGCGCCGATCCCAGCGCCGGGTCCAGGAACATCAGGCGCCCTGCCAGTTCGCGCCCACCGGGATCAGGACGCACCCGCGGCGACAGCCGCAGGTCAAAGGCCTCCGCCAGCCACCGGCCGGCCTGCCACACGCTATCCGCCACATGCCGCAGCGCCGCCCCCGCCAGCAGGTCGAACTCCGCCGAAGCTGGATCGGCCTCGGCCGCCCGCGCCGCCGCCACCGCCGCCAGCCGGTAGTGCCCAAACACGCTCCAGGCGCAGTCCGACTCGGGCGTGCCTGCGGCGTCCGCGTACGACTCCAGCAACGGCCACGCGAACGCCAGGTCGACGTCGACCCCCGCCGGCAGCGGCCGCCGCAGGGCGTCCAAATCAGGTGCCGCTGCCGTTGGTCGGCCGCCGAATGGGTTGTCCACGCGACTCCGAATCCCGTCCCGTCAATCGTCGGCAGCCTAGCTGCGGGCACAGCGCCCGGCGAATCCAGCGGCCCGCACCCTTCAAGCCCCAGCCCGAATGTTTCACGTGAAACATTCGCTTCGTCGCCCGTCCCGCGCCACCGGCCGCGGCTACACTGAGCGGCTTCTCACAACTCCTTCCCTGGCCCCTCTCCATGCAACGCATGTCGCGGCTGTTCGCCCGCACCCTTCGCGACGATCCCGCCGAGGCGACCGTCGTGTCCCATCGCCTCCTGCTGCGTGCCGGCTACATCCGGCCGTTGGGCGCCGGCATCTACAGCCTCTTGCCGCTGGGTTGGCGGGTGCATTGCCGCGTGGTGCAAGTCGTGCGCGAGGAGATGGACCGCATCGGCTGCCAGGAACTCCTCATGCCCGTCGTCCACCCCTCCGACCTCTGGGAGCGCACCGGCCGTTTCCACTCGGTTGGATCGGAAATGGCCCGCCTCAAGGACCGCTGGGGCCGCGACATGGTGCTGGCCATGACCCACGAGGAAGTCGCCACCGAACTCGGCCAGTGGGTCGCCTCGTCCTATCGCCAGCTACCCGTCTGCATCTACCACTTCCAGACCAAGTTCCGCGACGAACCGCGCCCCCGCGGCGGCCTGCTGCGCGTACGCGAATTCACCATGAAAGACGCCTACAGCTTCGACACCGACCTGGAAAGCCAGGAGGCCACCTACCAGGACTTCATGGAGGCCTACCTGCGCGCCTTCCGCCGCTGCGGCATCGAGCCCGCCATCGTCGAGTCCGACGCCGGCGCCATGCAGGGCTCCGGCGCCCACGAGTTCCACTGCCTCACCGAGGCCGGTGAGGACACCCTGGTCGTCAGCGCCTCCGGCCGCTACGCCGCCAACATCGAGATCGCCAGGGCCCAGAAGCCCGTCTTCGACCACGGCGAGCCGCAACCGGTCGAAAAGGTCGCCACCCCCGGCCAGGAAACCATCGACGACGTGGCCGCCTACCTTGGCGTGGAGACCAACCAAACCCTCAAGGCCGTCTTCTACTGGACCGGCGACGCCCTGGCCTTCGTGGCCATCCGCGGCGACCTGCAGGTCAACGAAGCCAAGCTCCGCAGCCTGCTGCAAGCGCCCGACCTGCGCCTCGCCGCCGACCAGGAGCTCGAATCCGCCGGCCTCGTCGCCGGCTACGCCTCCCCGGTCGGGCTATCCAACGTCACCGTCGTCGTCGACGACTCCGTCGAGTCCGCCACCAACCTCGTCGCCGGCGCCAACGAACCCGGCTACCACCTCGTCAACGTCAATTTCCCGCGCGACTTCCAGGCCGACCTGCGCGGTGACATCGCCCAGGTCCAATCCGGCGACCGCAGCATCGAACACGACGAACCGCTGCAGCTGATGACCGGCATCGAAATCGGCAACACCTTCAAGCTCGGCACCTACTACAGCGACAGGCTGGACGCCCAATACCTGGGCGCCGATGGGCGCCGCCACCCCTTCGTCATGGGCTCCTACGGCATCGGCGTCGGCCGCCTGGCCGCCTCGGTGGTCGAGCGCTACCACGATGCCGACGGCATCATCTGGCCAGTCAGCGTCGCGCCCTACGACGTCCACATCGTCCAGTTGGGCGCGGGCGACGTCGCCGCCGACGCCGAGCGCCTGGCCGGGGAACTCGAAGCGGCCGGCCTCTCCGTCCTGCTGGACGACCGCGGCGACAGCGCCGGCGTCAAATTCAACGACGCCGACCTCATCGGCCTCCCCTTCCGCTGCACCGTCAGCCGCCGCACCCTCGCCGCCGCCGCCGTCGAGTTCAAACCCCGCGCCGCCACCGACCGCCAATCCATCCCCCGCGACCAGATCGTCAAGACGGTGCTCGAAGCCCGCGCCGCCGCCCTCGCCGCCCTCACCCCCGACGCCCCCGTCACCATGCCGCCGATCAGCTCACCCGGAGGCAATCCTTAGCTGCCGGCACTAGGACGCCCAGAGGCCCTGCGTCCAGAGGGCGACCCAGTCTGGATCCGTTCCTCTCGCCCTTGCTCTGAGGAAGCGTTCGAGCCTGGCGAAGGACTCTCCGCCGACAGCGTTCGCGGACGGCTGATGTTGGCGCTCGAAGATGCCCGGAACCCGGCCGCGAGCCGGTCGCCGCCGCAGCCCGGGGTGTACGAATCAGCGCTGCGGCTTGTGGGCGATGACCTCGCCGTAGGCCACGGCGCCAAACGCGCTTGGGTGGCTCATCCACCGCTTGAGCGCGTGCTCCAGGTTGTCGAGATGCTGCTGCGTCGCCACGCCGTACGCCGTTGCAGAGGCCCGAACATCCGCCGAGAGGAACCAGCCTTCGATGACGCGCGCTATGTAGCCGACGTCGTCGGTTGTCGTGTAGGACGTGAACGAAGCCGCCGGCCTCACGTCTGTGAAACCCGCCTCGAGCAGATGGCGCTTAAGGTCCCGCCCGATATTGGGGTGCCCGTCGTCCGCGGTGATGAGTTCTGCAAGCGTGGACCAAGCGTCGCCGATTATTTCAAAGTCGGGCGCCAGAAACGAGCCTTCGAGGATCCATTCCCGAATGGAGACGAGACCGCCGGGCTTCAGAACTCGCTTCGCCTCGACGAGCACGGCTTGAGTGTCAGGAACATGGGCAAGGATCGAGTGGCCGTGAACGACATCGAACGAATCGTCGTCGAATGAAAGCTCGGTCACGTCGCCAACCTGGAACGTCGTGTTGTCGTAACCGCCCGCTTCGGCGATCGACCTCGCCAGGTCCACCTGCGACGGCTCCATATCGACCCCGTACAGCTCCCCGGGGGCTATCGCCTCGGCCAGACCAATCGACAGGGTGCCCGGTCCACACCCCAGATCCAGCACCCGCAGGCCCGACTTGAGATAGGGGAGCAAATGCGCGGCATGGGTGTCCGCCGTGTGCCGCCTGAGATGCTGGAGGATGCTCTCACTGAAGCCGATCGTGTAATCCGGCGTTGCGGACGTCGAGTCGGTCATCCGTTCCCTCGGCCCCAATGGTGGTCATTTCGCAAACGTTGGGGCGGCCCGCGATTGTTCAGCGGCTGGCGACAGGCGTCAATTCCACCGGCTCCTACCTGACCGGCCGACCCGTCCGCCTCGCTGCCGGCCGCCGCAGATAACCGCGCAACTTCCCACGCCCCGAATGGCCACGCCTTCACGCAAAACCGCCGAAGATGCGCAAACCTCCTCATCCCCCGGGCGGACTGGACCGAGCATCCGTCAGTTCGTTGAGGCTCGCGGATCCGTGCCTGATCGCCGGATCTCAAGCACCCCCTAGACTGTCCCCGACCCCGCCGCCTGACGCGACGGCCGACGGTACTGGCGCATGCAGTGGCTTAGAGATCCCCAACGCGACTCCCGCGAGAACATCCGCGCCGCCCAGCAGGCCCTCGTGTATGCCGGCTACCCGCATGGCGACGCGGTAACCGAGGTCACCACCCACCTGCATCGCGTCCGCGCCGCCCTGGCCGCGCCGCGCCACGCCATGCTGGCCGGCTTCCTGACCGGCGCGGGCATGGCCATCGGCTTCTTTCTCGTCCTGACCCTGGCGCTGGGTGGACTTGGGCTGCTGCTGGGCACTCTCGGAGATTCCGGAACTCCTACGGAGTTTGTGCCGGCCGCGGCGCCGGCCCCGCGGGCCGACCCCAGCCCAGGCTCGCCGCTTGGCATCCTGCCGGCGGTTGCGGTAGCGGCGCCGGTGCTCGGCCTGGCCGGAGTGGGCATGTCGCGCGTCACGCGCAACCGCTGGCGGCGCGCCGGGATTCTGGAGACCTTCGTCGACCTGCGCCCGCGCCGCCGCTACCTCCTGGAAATCGCCGTCGTGTGGCTGGCCGTGGCCGGGCTCATCGTGCTGATCGTCTGGGCCATGGCCGGCTCCCAACTGGGCGCGACCGTGGCCCAGATGCTGGCCTTCTTCGGAGTTCCCATCGGCGCGGCCGCCTTCGCGGCCTGGTTCGCAAAGCTCTACGCCTGGATCCTCCCGCGCGTCAGCCCCCTGGACGCCGCCGAAGCCGCCCGCCCCATCATCGAGCGCGAAGCCGCGCGCCAGATCAAGACCGAGCGCGACTTCTACGGCGCCAGCGGCTACGACCGCACCGCCTACGACCGCAACCGCTGGGCCGACCAGATCCTGGGGACCGAATCCGAGGGCTACTTCGCCGAGGCCCAGCGCCGCCAGGACAGGGCCCGCAACATCGCCCGGCGCTCCGGCGCCTACTCCTACGGCCTGTCGGGCCCGCGGCGGCTCGCGCGCTACGCCCTGATCGCCGGCGCGCTCACGGTCGTCGGCTGGCTCTTCATTCAACGCCTCGTCTGGATCATGTGGCCATTCGCGAGTCCGGAGGATTTCGGGACCGAGGTTGACATCGTGGCCGTGGTATTGGGCCTGGCGCTCGGCGTCGGCCTCACCTGGATCTACGCCCGCTACTTCGAGGGCTTATGACCGGCGGCCACGCACCATGACTCCCGGTCGCCCAGCGGACGACGATCGCGTCAACCGTCCCTTCGCCGACCCGCTGGACGCGTTCAACGAGGCTCCGGAGAGAAAAACGCGGCAACAGCGTCGCCGTGCCGAGTCGGTGCGCCGGCGGCAGGCCCAACGTGACGTCGATCGCCTGGCGGCCGGTCACCACACACCGCGCGGCCGGCGGTGGCTGATCTACGGGCTGATGACGCTCACAATCACGCTCGTCGTCTGGCGCCTGATGCACTGGTTCGTCTACTTCAGTTCCGTCAAACCCCTCAGCGGTGGCGGGGCCATCGTAGGCCGCAGCGGCCGCGACATCATCGCCTCCGGCTTCGAGGCTCCACCCGAGCCCGCCGCCTGGATCGACCCCGTCGGCCTCGCCCTCGGCCTCGCCCTTGGCCTTTGCTTCACCTGGGTCTACGCCCGCTACTTCCAGAACCTCTGAGCACCCGTCGTCACCGAGGTCTCTGTCTCTGCGGCGGCCGGCGAGACCGCGTTGCTACGCTTCGTCCGCAGCCAATCGAGCGGAATAGCCGTGCAACTCGACTTCGCCTTCATCTGCGACTACGCCGACAGCACCGCCAAGGTCGTCGCCATCGGCATCGGCTTCGACCAGATCCACGCCCCGGATCTCCCAGCCCGCCACCCGCGCCTCTGCGTCGTTGCCCGCTTCCGCGCCCACAAGACCGAAATCGGCCAAAAGCAAGCCCGCGTCGTCATCATGGACGCCGATGGCGCCGAAGTCGCGGCCGTCCAGGGCGCCGTTGACTTTGTCGACCCGGCCGACCGCCTCGAAACCACCGCCACCCTCGTCGTCAACTTCGACAACCTGAACTTCGAGCACTACGGCCCCTACGCCACCCACGTCCTCCTCGACGGCAACGAAATGCACCGCATGCCCTTCGAAGTCTCCCAGCCTCCCGCCGCGGGCTAGTCCTTCGCCTCGGGTGTAATCCGCGGAGACTGCTTCCGACGCCGGTTCGCAGACGTTCGCAACGCAGTCCCCTCCTACGGGGCCGCGTGTAGAGTTACCGGAGCCGCTAAGCGGTCCCATGTTGGCGGTGCGGTAATGCCCTGGTTCTCCGACCCCCAACGCGACTCGCGCGACGACATCCGCGCCGCCCAGCAGGCGCTGGTCTACGCCGGCTATCCGCATTCCACGGCCGTGGCCGCGTACCAGACCTATCTCTACCGCGTGCGGACTGCCTTGGCCGCCCCGCGCGACATCGTCTGGACGGGCTTCATTGTCGGTGCCGTCATGGCCTCGATCGGCATCGTGGCACTTCTCCTGTTGGTGGCAATCGGTGGCATCGTGGCCAGCCTTGTGGAAGCGCCCCTGGCGCCTGCCGAACCCGGTACGCCAGCTCCCGCCGGGACTGACCGCGCCTCGCCCCTCAGCTTTCTGCCGGCGATCCTCATGACCACCTGGGTGCTGGGCATTGCCGGCGCGGGAATCGCGCTGGTCACCCGCAATCGCTGGCGTCGTGCACGCGTCCTGGAAACCTTCATCGACGTAGCCCCACGGCGCGTCTACCTGCTGGAAACCGCGGCAGTCTGGATTGGGGTCGCCGCGCTGATCGTGGCAATCGTCTGGGCCCAGGCCGGTCCCCGGATGGTCGGCACCGCCGTGGGTATGCTCGCCTTTGTGGGGATTCCAATTCTGTCCGTGGTGTTCGGCGCAGGATTCCCCGGCCTTTACAACCGGCTGCTGCCGCGGGTCAGCCCATTGGACGCCGCCGCCTACGCACGGCCCATCATCGAGCATGAGGCGGCGCTCCAGATCAGGTCTGACCGCGAGTTCTACGGACGCAGCGCCCACCATCACAGCACCTACGAGCGAAACCGGTGGGCCGACGAGGTACTGGCGGATTCGGATACTTCCGACGCCGAGCGCCGCCGCCAGCTGGCCGAACGCCTCGCCCGTCAGGCCGAGTCCTACCTGCACGGCGCCCCGCTGGGCGAGCGCCTGCGGCGCTACGCGCTGCTGACGGGCGGCGGCACCCTGGTCGGCTGGTTCTTCACCCGCTGGCTCCTCTATGCCACGGAAGCCGGAGTCTGGCGCTGGAATATGGCCGGGCGGGGCGACCCCCCAGACCTGGCGCCCCTATCGGCAGGCCTCGGAGCCGACCTCGCCGGGCTAGGCTTGGGTGTGACCCTCGGCGTCGCCCTAACCTGGGTTTACACCCGCTACCTGGAGTGACTGTGAGCGCCCCACACCCGCGCCTGACCCGCCGCCAGGCCTTCGCGGCCGGCGTGGCCTCGCTGGGCGCGCTGACCCTTGCCGCGTGCGGGGAGTCGGCTGCCGAGGAAGTGGCGGGCTCCCTTCCCGAGGGCCTGCGCGCTGACCTGCAACGCAACCTGGAACGCGCCCGCGCCGAGGCCCGCAACGTCACCGCGGCCGCCCCACGAGCCGCCGTCAAGCTGCCCGCGCCGGGGACCGGGCATCCCGTTACCGTCGCCATGTACCCCACCAACCGGATCGGCGGCAGCCTCTTCGGCCATTTCGTAAATGGCCTGGCCGCGGCCCGCGAGCGCGCCGAGGAGCGGTACACCTTCGAGGAAGCGGCCCTCGAGTACGGGCGCAACGCCTCCACCTTCAGCATCAGCACCGCCCTCGAGGCCGTGGCGCACCAGAAGCCCGATATCGTCGTCTACTTTCGGGTCGACCAGGCCGACCTGCTGGCCAACGACCGCCTGGCGCCGCTCGACGACTTCCTCGTGTCGGACTCCGGCTTCGTTCCGGCCGACTTCTGGCCGGGCTTGTTGGAGACCGGCAAGCACGAAGGCCTGCAATACGGCGTTCCCGTGGCCGTCTCGCCCCACGTGCTGCTCTTCAATCGCAAGTGGGCGATCGAGCATCAGGTCGAACCCCCGGCTCCCGATCCGCGGGCCTTCGACGCCGAGACCTTTCTGGACACCGTGCGCCAGTTGCACGTAGAGCCGCCCCCCTCCGGCGGATTGGGCGGCATGGGCTACATCTCGCAATTTTCGCCGGAGCCGGATGGCAACGGCGACTACGACGCGTCACCGTCGCCGTACCAACTGCTGCAGTCGGCCGTTGGAGACCTGCGCGGACCCGACAACGATTTCGCGCCCCTCACCTCACCGCCCGCCGTCCAGGTCGCCGAGTTTCTGCGCGCCTGGGTGCACGACCACCGCCTGGCCATCACCGATGGCAGCTCCACCCGCTCGTTTCGGCGAACCGGCCAGTTCGGCTTCATGGACAGCATCCTGGCGTTCGTTCCGCCCAGCCGGCTCATCGGCACCAGCCTGGAGGTCTACCCGCTGCCCAACATGGGCTCCGGCCGCAGCCCCGTCTTCGTCCACGCCATGCTCGGCGTACCGTCCAGCGCCCAGAACCCGGAGATCGCCTACGACGCCCTGCGCCACCTCGCCGCCGGCCTGCGCTCCAGCTCCGTCCTCCCCGCCACCCGCATCTCCGCCGAAGGCATCGCCGCCCGCACCCCCGACCTGGCAGCCGCAGACGCCAACCTCATCGAGCAACTCATGCAAGACGCCGTCTACTCCACCCTCAGCCGCCGCCAGGCCGGCCTCATCGCCAACGGCATCGTCGGCAACATCATCTTCGGCGACCAACACCCCCAGGACGGCATGCAAGCCATCGTCGACCAGTTGCGCGCCGACGACGCTGGGTAGCGTCTCGTTATGATTTGAGCGGCGCGACGGGGCGGTGTTGCGGACTAGGCGCACAACGCCACTCACCGGGCCGGCGCGGCCTGCAAGCAAGGAGCATTCAATGTGCGGGGTGATGCCTCGAGCCACGCTGGAACAGAACATCGCGGCCTACGAACGCATGCAGGATCAGCTTGAGACCGAACATATGGGTCAGTGGGTCGTGGTCGACAACCAACAGCTCATTGACGCCTTCGACGACTTTCAGGACGCCGCCGACCTCGTAATCGAGAAGATTGGCCCCGGCTGCCTCCTGCGCCAAGTCGGCCGCCCCCCGGCCCGGCTGCCCGCTTCCGTCCTGTGCCGGCCGGTAAGTGCCGGTCGCTAGCTGCGGGTTCACCGGCCGTCCTGGCCGACTGATCGATACGGGACCGGAACTTCAGATCGAGTTGACCAATCCATGGGCGCCGGATGAGCGTCCACGCGCCTGCAAGGCCTTGATCGACACGGGCGCGAACCATTGCTTTGTCTCGGGGCGGGTGGCGGATGACCTCCGTCTGGAGAGATTCGATACGGAAGACTTCCGTGGCGCGGGCGGGCGGTTCGCGTCACCGCGCTATTTGGTCCACCTTCAGATTCCTCAGTTGGCCACCCGTGCCTCGATATTGCTGGCTCGCCTGCCCGATGCCGACCAGATTGGTCGATCCGTCTTACTCGGCCGAGACTTCCTTCAGTTCTACCGCCTCGTCTATGACGGCCCGACAGGTGACGTAACGCTCCAAGTCAGCAGCTGACCATACTTCACACCTACGCCGAGCGATGGGACAGCCATGCGCCGATCATCGCCAGAAACATCAAGCATCCAAACCTGCTGCATGTGTCGCAAACCGCGCCATGATCTTCATCGGCCGTCGAATCGTAGCTTGCCACGATGCCCACCACCCAAAGCCCGCGGTCTAGCTGAGGCGCGTGGTGAGCGCTGCGGCACCTACCACGTGAGGCGCCGCCGCCCCGCCCGCTACCTCGCCAGACTGGTTGAGCGTTACCCCGAACGGACGATTCTTGGCGATGCAGGCGCGCATCATCACTCGGTGCCGCGGCTAGAAGAGGCGCAGCGGCAGCCGCATCTGCGGGAATGGCACGGTGTGAAGCAGAAACATGTCCAATGGTGGCTAGCTTCGCCTAGTCCGGCTACGATCCGTCGCCTCTGTCTAGCGCTCGCAAGTGCTGTTCCGTTGTTCACCCAGGCCGTTCAACCCACCCACGACACCGGACTCAACGCCTAAGTCTGATAATCTTTCAGCTTATCCACGTGAGATGCTCAGGGACCAATGTCATCGGCGCCCGGCAGCACCGATGCAGGAGTGAAGAACCGTGTCAACGTTCAAAGCCAACGCGCTATTGCTCAAGAATCTTCTCGACGATGTTGCGAACGGCAAAATCCAACTCCCGGACTTCCAGCGCGGCTGGGTCTGGGACGATGACCGAATCAAGGATTTGCTGATCAGCATTTCTCGCGGCTTCCCTATCGGTGCAGTCATGACTCTCGATGCCGGTGGGGATTTGCGTTTCCGAAGCCGCCCGGTTGAGGGAGTGGCTTCCAACGCTGCCGGTCAAGCGGCCGAATACTTGCTGGATGGTCAGCAGCGGCTTACGTCGCTGTACCAAGCGCTGCGGTACGAAGGCCCGGTGGAGACCCGCTATCGACCTGGTGGTAGATGGGTCATCAAGAGATGGTATTACATCGACATCCAAAAGGTGCTTAATCCATTAGTTAACTTGGATGACACCATTGTCAGCGTGCCTGAAGACCGAGTGGTCCGATCAAATTTCGGTCGTGATATTGCGTTGGATCTGTCTTCCCCTGAACGCGAATTTGAACATCATATGATACCGACCGAGCAGGTCATGGACGGTATGGATTGGATGCTTGGATATATTGAATATTGGCAAGGTCGAGGCAGTCATCCGCATGACAGCCCGAGCAAGTTTTTTCGCCAATTTAAGGACGCCGTGCTGGAGAACTTCACGGCCTACCAGCTTCCCGTCATCAGTCTGGGAAAGGGGACGTCCAAAGAGGCAGTATGCACGGTTTTTGAAAAAGTCAACACCGGCGGTGTAACCCTGAATGTGTTTGAGTTGGTGACCGCTGCCTTTGCTGCGGACGATTTCTCGCTGCGGGACGACTGGGCGGCGCGAAGCGGGCGCCTACACTCGGAATTCGGCGTGCTTCAAGGTGTCAGCGGCGATCAATTCCTGCAAGCAGTGACCCTATTGGCGACCCAGGAGCGCCGCCGCCGAGCCAGTTCCGGTCCTTCGCCTGGCCAACTTCCTGGCATCGGATGCAGGCGAGCAGACATCCTCAACCTAACGTTCAGCGAATACCAGACTTGGGCCGACCGAGTGGAAGAGGGATTCATTGACGCCGCCAAGTTCCTGCGCAGTCAGTTCGTGTTCACCAGGTACAACGTGCCGTACAACACCCAACTGGTCCCTCTGGCAGCGTTGTACGTTGAGTTGGGAAACGAGTTGGTTCCCGCGAATGCGCAGGAGAAGCTGAGCCGCTGGTTCTGGTGCGGCATCTTTAGCGAATCCTATGGTAGTGGTGTTGAGACGCAGTTTGCTCGTGACCTGGAACAGGTGGCCAACCACATCCGGGACGGCGCCGAACCGGCACTTGTCGTCGAAGCGAGCTTTATTCCGGAGCGGCTGCTTTCCTTGCGAACTCGCAACAGCTCGGCCTACAAGGGCCTGTACGCGCTGCAAATGAAGAGCGGCGCGGCTGACTGGCGCAACGCCAAATCCTTGGCCTTCGCCACTATCCATGATGAGAACATCGACATCCACCATATCTTTCCGGTCGCCTGGAGCCGACAGACCAAGCCGGAAGTGCCGAGATACTTATACGACTCGGTTATCAACAAGACGCCCATCGACGCCCTGACCAACCGAATCATCGGCGGCCATGCGCCGTCCCGGTACTTGCCCCGCTTGCGCCAGGACATTAACGAAGAAAGACTGAACGGCATTCTCACATCGCATTGGATAAACCCGGGTCTTCTGGAGAAGGATCTCTTCGGTGATTGCTTCGTTGATCGAGGTCAAGCGATGCTCGACTTGATCAACCGCACAATGGGTAAGCCGTCCGTCGATGGGCGCCAGGTATTCCGCGACGCGCTGGACTCCGCCGGACTGGCTGAGGAGTACGACGACGAGATTGAGTACGATCCCTTCGGCGACAGTGCCTATGCCGACGAGACACTGGGCAGCGACACTTCATAAACGTCTAAGAAAGCTCTGGTTTACTCGCCGAGCGGTTACGGTCTATGTTCACACGTTACGGCTGCGTGGGGATGGACGCTTTGCTGCCGTGGGCGCAACTGGAGCAGCGCATCCAGCCAGTCTATCCGACCGGCCAGCGTGGGCGGTCCCCTATCCGCTGACCGCGATGCTGCGGATTCGCTGCGTGCAACTGTTCGACAGCCGCAGCGACCCGGCGATGGAGGACGCACTCTGTAATATTGCGTGCATCCAGCGGTTGGTGGGGCTGCCGGCGTGGGCTGCTTGGACATGGCCCAGCGGCCCGAGCAACGGTGGCGCTCCCGATGCATCGCGGGCCCCACCGACGCCCTCAACACTCCGCGACTCTTGTTGTTCGGAGCTTTCCTAGGACTATGCTCGGACTATAGTTCTGAGAGTTACAGGCGACGCCGTCCGACAGCCTTGGCCCGCCGAATGAACCCGACCTGGCGGAGGACTGCATGGCGGCAGCGACTATGAACGACACCGCGCACCGGGACTCGTTCGGGTCGGTTGAGGGCTTAGTGGAGAAGCTCGCCGAAGGCCATTCGGCGAAATTCGCAGTGAACCCAGGCCATGCTTCGCGCGGCGTCCCCGTTTACCTCAGCGACGAAGACGAGGCCAGGATGGCCGGGCTCTGGCGCAAGCGCGTCCGAGTCGAGGGGCTGCTCCGCCGCGATTCCAGCTCCGGTCTGCCCTTGTCCATCCGTGACGTCACCAACATCGAGGTACTTGAACCGCCAGCCACGGACCCTGCTGACCTCTGGGGCATCCTGCCCACCGCTGGCGACCGCAAGCCAGAGGATCTCATTCGAGCGGGCTGGGCCGGCGACTAGTCGCCGACTGCCTCCGCGCCCAGGCCTCCGCCTGATCTCTTCGCCAATACCCGCCCGAGAACCGCCGCGCTGAGGTCGCCAGGGCGAACGCGTCGTCAACCCCGACTGGACGCATTCGCCCCCAGGCTGGACACATCGGGACGGAAAGTTGACACATCAGCCCGAAAAGTGGACACATAGGCCTGACAGAGTGGACACATCCCCATCACCCCCGCGTCCTCCGAAGACCTGCCCTGAGCCTGCCGAACGGGGAATCTCCTCTCCCTCCTCGTCCCTTCTCACTCCTCTACCCTCTGCCCTCTCCCCTGCCTCACTGAACACATCAGCCCGAAAAGTGAACACATCGGGGCCAAGAGTGAACACATCGGGGCCAAGAGTGAACACATCGACGCGAAAACTGAACACCTCGGCGGCAGACACTGAACACCTGTCCACCTCCCCGTCGGCCTGGCTGCTCATGGGTTGTCCCGGCAAACCCGTTGCAAAACGCCCGGCCTGGCGCCGCCTCCGTTCGCCCCCAACCTGTCGATGAGCCCGCCCTGAGCCGGCCGAAAGCCTGACCCAAGCCTCTCGAAGGAAGCTCGCCAAGACCCATCACTCCCTTGCCGATCGTAATCACTCGGTGTACAATAGGTGTGCCGACCTCTTGCCTCTTCCCTCGGAGTTCCTCATGTCCCCGCGCCCCGCCCCGCTCCTCCTCATCCCGCCTTCCTGCAATCGCCAGCGTCGCCCAGCCCCCGGCCGCGCCTTCACCCCAAACCGCCTCGCCGCCCCTCCCCAAAATCCGGCCCAAGCTGACTCTGGCCAGCCCGCCCCCTCTGGGGG
>JAPPKM010000161.1:0-4018 GCA_028874315.1 Chloroflexota bacterium | reverse complement strand
CCCCCCCCCCCACCCCCACCCCCCCCCCCACTCCCCCCCCCCCCCCACCCCCCCCCCCCCCCCCCCCCCCCCCCCCACACCCCCCCCCCCCCCGCCCCCCCCCCCCCCCCCCCCGGGGGGGGGGGGCCGGCCCCCCCCCCAGCTCCCCCCTTCACACCCGCCGGACTCGCGTCGTCGGCAGACCGCCGATAATGCAGCCATACACTGACTGCACGACCGCCAGCTAGGGAGCACGAATGAGCACGACGGCCACGGCGCCGACCAGTAGCGCGGACGGGGTGACCTGGGACCTCAGCATCCTGTACGACAGCACCGACGATCCGAAGATCGCGGCGGATCTGGACGCGGTCACCGAGCGCGCCGCGGCGTTTGAGAAGCGCTACCGGGGGCAGGTCGCCGGCCTCGACGCCGCCGGCCTGCGCGACGCCGTCACCGAGCTGCAGGACATCCACGAGGCCATGGACCACCCGGCCATCTACGCCCACCTGCTGCACGCCGGCAAAACCGACGAGCCGGCCCACGGCCGCCTGGTGGCCCTCACCCAGGAACGCGGCACCGCCATCAACAAGCACCTGATCTTCTTCGACCTGGAGTGGATCGAGGTGGACGACGAGCGTGCCGAGCAACTCCTGGCCGACCCGATCCTCAAGGACTTCGCCTACCTGCTGCGCCTGGAACGCCGCTACAAGCCCCACCGCCTGTCCGAGGGCGAAGAGCAACTGCTGGACGAAAAGGCCAACACCGGCAGCCGCGCCTGGAGCCGCCTCTTCGGCGAGATCACCAGCCGCCTGACCTGCGAGGTCACCATCGAGGGCGAAACCCGCACGATCACCGAGGCCGAAACCCTGGCCCTCAGCTACCACCCCGACCGCGAAACCCGGAAGTCCGCCGCCGCCGGCATGACGCAAGCCCTGCGCGACAGCCTCCACCCCCTCACCTACGTCTTCAACGTCCGCCTCCAGGACCACGCCACCGACGACCGCCTGCGCAGCTACCCCACCGCCATGTCGTCCCGCAACCTGGCCAACCAGATCACCCAGGAGTCGGTCGACGCGCTGGTCGCCGCCTGCGTGCGCGGCTTCCCCATCGTGGGGCGCTACTACCGGCTCAAAAAGCGCCTGCTGGGCCTGGACGAGCTCTTCGACTACGACCGCTACGCCCCGCTCAGCGCCGACCTGCCCTCCTACGACTGGACCACGGGCAAGGAGGTCGTGCTGGAGAGCTACCACGCCTTCTCCGAGACCCTCGGCGGGATCGCCCAGCGCGCCTTCGACGAGCGCTGGATCGACGCCGAACTCCGTCCCGCCAAGCGCGGCGGAGCCTTCAGCATGGGCGGCACCCCCAGCACCCATCCCTACATCCTGGCCAGCTACACCGATACCGTCCGCGACGTAATGACGCTGGCCCACGAGCTGGGCCACACCGTCCACCAGTACCTGTCCTACGGCGTCGGCTACCTGCAGGCCCACACGCCGCTGACCACGGCCGAGACGGCCTCGGTCTTCGGCGAGATGATCGTCTTCCGCCGCCTGCTCGACGCCCAGCCCACGGCCGCCGCCCGCCTGGGCCTGCTGGCCAGCAAGATCGAGGACCACTTCGCCACGGTCTTCCGCCAGATCGCCATGCACAACTTCGAGTTCCGCGCCCACCAGGCCCGCCGCGAGGAGGGCGAGCTCTCGTCGGACCGCCTCAGCGACCTCTGGTCCGAGGCCAACGGCGAAATGTTCGACGGCTCCGTCACCCTGCGCGACGACTACCGCATCTGGTGGAGCTACATCCCCCACTTCATCGGCTCGCCCTTTTACGTCCACGCCTACGCCTTCGGCGACCTGCTGGTGCTCGGCCTGCTGCAGCGCTACCAGGAACAGGGCGACGAGTTCGAGCCGCGCTACATCGAAATGCTGTCCAGGGGCGGCTCCGTCAGCCCCAACGCACTGCTGGAACCCTTCGGCATCGACCTCGCCGACCCCACCTTCTGGGACGGCGGCGTCCGCGTACTGGGCGACCTGGTCCGCGAAGCCGAGGCGATGGCCGCGGAGGCCGGGAGGTAACGATGCAGAACGGCGTCCTGCAAGCCGTAGTCTCCCCGGCCACGGGAACGGCTGAGGCGACCGCTCTTAATCTCTCTCCTGTGGGGCCTTTGCAAAACGCCCGTGGCCCTCGGATTCGCAGACGCTCGTTCTCCTACAGCCGGGGGAAAGCAACGGTGTTCGGTGTCAATCTATTCAAGGGGACGCGGGTCCTTCCCCTCTCCTGGGGGAGAGGCAGGTTCGGCCGTCCTCGGCCGAAACCGGTGAGGGGTCTTCCGCGCACGCAACCTCGGGTGCCGCAATGGTCTCTACGGCGAGACTGTCGGAGTGAAGGTCTTCGCTGCTTAGCTCACGACTTGGCGAAGGAGGCAAGGTGATCACCGCAAACGGCGTCCTGCAAGCCGTCGGCGCCCCCGCCATCACCATGGACCAAGCCTGCGCCACGGTCGCCGAGGCCATGCGTGCCTCGCCCGCCGGCGAACGCCGCTTCCTGGTGCTGGTCCCCGACTCGACCCGCAAGGCCCCCGTGGCCGAGGTCTTCCGCGCCATCCACGACGCCGTCGACGGCCGCGCCGAACGCGTAGACGCCATGATCGCCCAGGGCACCCACGGCCCCATGTCCGAGGCCGAGAAAGCCGCCTGGGTGTTCGGCGGCAATCGCTACCCCCGCAGCACCGTCTTCGACCACGACTGGGACAACCCCGACGCCCTGACGCCTCTGGGCGTGGTCCCGCTGGACGATCAGCTGGACCGCTTCGGCGAGAACCGCCAATACGCCTCGCTCCTGGGCTTCGACAACGACATGCGCATCCGCGTCAACGCGAAGCTGCTCGAGTACGACCGCCTGGTGCTGCTAACCCGCGTGCAGCCGCATGAGGTCGCCGGCTTCGCGGGCGGCGCCAAGCAGATCTTCCCCGGCGTCTCCGGCCCTGAAATGATCAGCCTGCTCCACGCCATCGGCAGCCTCCGCACCAACCGCGGCATCCACGGCGTCATGCCCAACCCCGTCCGCGACCTGATCGACGACATGGCGCTGAACCTGCCCACGCCCATCACCTCCATCGGGCTGGTCATCGACGACGACAGCGACGCGATCAACGGCGCGTTCGTGCAGCCGGACGGCTGGCGTGAATGTGTCGAGCTCGCCGCCAAATTGAGCGCCGCCGTCAACATCCGCTACGTCCCGCGTCGCGTTCGTCGCGTCGTGGCGGCCCTGCCCCAGCGCAAGGATGGCAGCTGGCTCTATCCGGACTTCTGGACCGGTGCCAAGGGAGTGCTCAAGACTGAGGACGCCGTGGCGGACGGCGGCGAATTGGTGGTCTGGGCGCCCAATATCGACTTGATCTCCGACGCCCACGGCGAGCTGATCAGCGCCATCGGTTACCACACCTACGCCTATTTCCTGTCGCGGCCCGAGTCCTGGCAGCGCGCCGGCGCCACCCCGCTGGCCCTCAACGGCAGCGCCCTGGTGAAAGGCGAGGGCCGCATGGATGGCGACCGCGAAGTCCCCCGCATCGACGTGCGCATCGCCACCGCCATTCCCCCCGAGGCCTGCGCCCGCATGAACATCGGCTACGAGGACCCCGACGCCGTCGCCGCCGAAATCGCTGCCACGCCCTCCAACGCCATCACCGACGACCGCCTCATCATCCCCAACGCCGGCGGCGTCCTCTGGCGCTACCGGGCCGACTAGGCGACGCAGGCATTCTGGAGCAATCGATGCTGAACGCTCAGGCTTTCTTCTTTGATCTCGACGACACGCTGGTCGACTTCGGCAAGGCCCGGCGCAAGGCCCTCATCGCCCTGGCCGGCCGGCTGGCGGCCCGCATGCCGAACCGGTCCCCGGACCAGCTACGCGAACTCCAGGCACGCATCGTCGAGGACCGCACGCGGCGCGGGACGGACATGCCCCAGTACGGCGACTTTCGGGGCGCCCGCATCCGCATCTGGAACGAAGTGCTCGCCTTCATCGGCGCCCCCGGCCTGGC
>JAPPKM010000191.1 GCA_028874315.1 Chloroflexota bacterium | reverse complement strand
AGCGGACGAGGTGGATCTCGTCGCGGTCGGCGAAGCAGAGCTGGCCGGGGCCCAGAATCTCGGTGTGACCTTCGATGACGAATTCGGCCTGACCGTCCAGGATCAGGAAGATTTCGGCGCCCAGGTCGTGGCTGTGGGGGACGTTCTCCTCGCCGGGCTCCATCTGGAGAAACCGCGCGCGGATGTCGGGCTGGATGATCAGGTTCTGAATGTCGGTGCGCGAATCGAAGACTCGGAAGGCCATGCTCAACTTCCTCCGGTGAACGACGCCCGCACGATGTCGCGCACGAGCGTCAGGTGGTCGATCAACTCGGTGCCAGGCGTTTCGGGGGTACGGCCTGACGTGATGGAGTCGTGGAAGTGTTCGAGTTCGCGTTTGAACGGGTTCTCGTGCCATGAGAATTCGCGGCGGGACGGCGCGCCGTCGGCGTCCGGTTCCTGAACGACCGCCGTGGTCGGCAGCCCTCGGCTGAACCCGGTGGGGAAGGAAATGATCACGCGTTCCGAACGTCCGTATACGGCAAATGTCTCCTCGAATGCCCAGAGATCTGGCAAGTCAATCCAGGTCAGCACGGCCCGTATGCCGTTGGGATAGCGCAGCGCGGTGGTCAGCCCGTTGCCCGCGCGCCAGATTTCGGTACTCAGGACGGTCTCGGGCGGGCCGAACATGCCGTGCAGGACGCTGATGTCGTGGATCAGGCTGCCGTTGACCATCTGATAGGCGCGCACGAGCTCCGCGGCCGGATCGTCCAGGCCCAAGGCCTCCGCAACCAGCGCGGTGTCCGCTGCGCGCAGGCGGGCCACCACTTCATCCGGCAAGTTGGCTCGATGAAACGAGAACTCGGCCATGTGCAGGTCGTTGGAGGGGTGCAGGTGGTTGATTTGGATCAGCCGCACGTCGTGCATGGCCTTCACGCGGCGGGCGGCGTAGGCGTAGCTGGGTTCGTATCGCTTGGGGTAGGCCACCATCAGCACGACGCCGGCGGCCTCGCCGGCATCGATCATGGCCCTGGCCTCGCGCAGCGTGATGCAGGCCGGCTTTTCGACCAGGACGTGCTTGCCCGCCGCCGCCGCGGCCAGGACCTGCGGCGCATGGGATCCGGAGGAACAGATCAGCACTGCGTCGATGTCGGAGGACACCAGGTCGTGGACGTCGGTGAAGCGGGAGTCCTGCGGCACGTGGAAGTCGTCGCCGACCTTTCGCAGCAGGTCCGGCGCGATGTCGCAGATGCCACCAATCTCGAACCGGTCGCGGCCGTCGCGCAGGTGGGGCAAGTGCTGGATCTGGGCAATCGCGCCGCAGCCGACGACACCCACTCGTAGACGGGTCACTCGAGTCCTCCTGCTCCCGCCACGTGGCTCAGCCTAGAACGCACACGGCAGGGCGTCGACAGGTCGGGAGGTGCAAGCGTTGACACTGGAGCGTTCACCCGTTGACGATGTCTGCGTGGGACTCCGCGAGGCGCTGACATGCAACGTGTAGGGCTGCTGGTTCCGTCGGTCAATACGGTGGTGGAGCCGGAGTTCTGGCGCCTGGTGCCCGGCACCGCCACTGTGCATTCGGCGCGGATGCGGAACTCGACGTGTGATGTGGACGACTCTCGCCAGATGCTGGCGCATGCCGAGCGGGCGGCGGACGAAGTAGGGAGCGCGCTGGTGGACGTTGTGGCGTTCGCCTGCACGGCCAGCAGCTTTGTCGACGGACGCGACGGCGAGGCCGCGCTGCACGACTTGATTTCGTCGGCCGCCAACGCACCGGCCATTACCACTTCGGGCGCGGTGGCCGAGGCTTTGAAGTCGTTGGGTAGCCGCCGGGTGGCGCTGTATACGCCCTATCCGGACGAGTTGAACGATCACGAGGAGGAGTTCCTGGCCACGCACGGCATCGAGACGGTGTGCGCGTACGGAATGGGCGTTTCCGCGGCCGTAGAGATTGCCGACGTGACATCCAGCGAATTGCGCGACTTCGTTGACGCGCAGCCGCCGCCGGCCGAGGCCGACACGATTTTCCTCTCGTGTACCAACCTGGCGACCTTCGAGGTCATCCGGCCGCTGGAAGCGGCGTACGGTTTGCCAGTGGTCAGCAGCAACAGCGCGACCTTCGCGGCTGTCGGGCGGCGGCTTGGGTGGGAGATTCCGCCTGTGCTGGGAGCGCTGGCCGGACGAGCGGCGGCGGCCGCTCTCACGTAGCGACCCGCAGATTGAAGGCCGATAGTCGGAGCCCCGGCGGCTTGCGAGCGGCAGCCGACGTTGGCGGCACATTCACGGACCTCGTGGCTGTGGATGCTCAGGGCGCCGTCGCTCGGCATAAGACGCTGTCGACGCCGCCCAACTTTGACGCGGGAGTCCTCGCGGGCCTCAAGGCTTGTTGCGGCGGCTCGCTTGAGCTGCTCGCCAGCCTGTTGCACGCCAGCACGGTGGCGACGAACGCCATCCTGGAGCGACGCGGGCCGCGGACAGGACTGATAACCACCGAGGGATTCCGCGATGTGCTCGAGATTGGGCGGCTGCGCTATCCACGCTTGTACGACCTGAGCTGGTTGCGACCGGAGCCGCTGGTGGAGCGCCGGTTGCGGCTGGGCGTGGGCGAACGCATGGCAGCCGACGGGTCGGTGGTGAGGCCGCTGGACGAGAGGAGCGTGGCCGCGGCGTTGGACGTGCTGGTGAAAGCGGACGTTGAGGCCGTGGCGATCTGCCTGCTGAACTCGTATGTCAACGATCGTCACGAAGTCGAGGTGGAGCGACTGGTGCGGGAGCGGCTGCCGGAGGCGGCGGTGTCCCGAAGCTCGGCGGTGCTGCCGCTGATCCGGGAGTACGACCGCACCAGCACGTCGGTGATCAACGCCTACCTGCAGCCGGTGATGGGGGATTACCTGGGGCGGCTGGCGGAGGCGCTGCAGGATGCGGGCTCGCGGGCGCCGATTCTGATGTTGCAGTCCAGCGGGGGTGTAATGCCGGCGGCCGAGGCGGCCGAACTGCCCGCGTTCTGCCTGGAGTCCGGGCCGACGGCCGGGGTGCTGGCGGCTGCCCAGCTGGCCCGAAAGCGCGGGCTGGACCGGGTGCTGGCGTTCGACATGGGCGGCACGACCGCCAAGGCGGCGGTGGTGCTAGACGGCGCGCCGGCCATCGCGCCGGAACTTGAGCTTGGCGGGGGCATCAGTTGGGGAACACGACTTACCCGCGGCTCGGGCTACCTGCTGCGGACGCCGACCATCGACCTGGCGGAGATCGGAGCGGGCGGCGGCAGCATTGCGCGGGTGGACCAGGCCGGCGGGCTCTCGGTAGGACCGGACAGCGCGGGGGCGGATCCGGGTCCGGCGTGCTACGGGCGCGGCGGAAGTGAAGCGACGCTGACGGACGTTAGCGTGGTGCTGGGTCACTTCAGTCCGTCGTCGCTGCTGGGCGGGGACATGTCGATCGACGCGGAGCTGGCCGACCGCGCGGTGGCGCAGCATTTGGCCGGGCCGTTGGGCAGCGACGTTGCGCGGGCGGCGGACGCCGCGCGGCAGGTGGCGGCGGCGGAGTTGGCGCGGGCGCTGCGGGCGGTGACCAGCGAGCGAGGTGTGGACCCAGCGGCCTTCACGCTGGTGGCCTTCGGGGGCGGCGGTCCCGGCATGGCGGCGGCGGTGGCGGACCTGCTGGGGATCCGGCGGGTCCTGGTACCCGCCGGGCCCGGAGTGTTCAGCGCGACGGGTCTGCTGGGCGCGGATCTGCGCTGGATGGCGACGCACTCGCCGCTGATCGACCTGAGCGCGACCGATGCAGTCAGCCGGCTGGACGAAGCGCTGGGCTCGTTGCGCGAACGCTGCATGACGCTGGCGGCGGCGGGAGGATATCGGGGCGCCGACCTTGAGATTGAATCCGTGGCGGAGTGCCGATATCGAGGGCAGTCGTTTGAGATTCCGGCGGCGGTGCCGGAGGGCGGGGTCACGAAACGGACGCTTGACACGATCCGGGACAGGTTCGAGGCGCTGCATGAAGCGACGTATGGGCACCGAGATCCGACGAGCCCGGTGATTGCGGCGGTGCTGCGGGTGAGCGCGGTGCGGGAGAACGAGCCAATCGCTTTGCGCGAAAGCCAGGAGCGGAGCGAGCAGCAAGTGCAGCGCCGGGCCTGGTTCCAGGGGCGTTGGCGGAGCGTACCGGTGGTGCGCCGGGGGGACCTGGGGCGGCGGCCGACGCCGGGTCCGCTGATCGTGGAGGACTATGACGCGACCACCGTGGTTCCGCCCGGCTGGCGCGGCTCGCGCGAGGCCGACGGGGCGTTGCTGCTGGAGGCGAGCCGATGAGTGCGCGGCGGCGCGCGGTGGATCCGGTGCAGCGGGAGCTGTTCCGGCATGCGGTGGCGGCGCTGGTGGACGAGATGGCGGTGGCGATGGTGCGGACGGCGCGGTCGACGCACCTGAAGAATTCGATGGACCTGTCGTCCGCGCTCTGCGACGCGGAGGGGCGGCTGATTGCGCAGGGGCTGACGCTGCCGCTGCACCTGGGGTCGGTTCCGGATGCGATGCGGGCGTTCATGGCGCGGTTTGGCGGCGAGATGCGGCCGGGGGACGTGTATGCGCTCAACGACCCGTATGCCGGCGGCACGCATCTGCCGGACATCTATACGGCGCAGCCGGTGTTTCGCGGCGGCCGGGTGATCGGGCACGTGGTGACGATTGCGCATCACGCGGACGTCGGGGGCAAGACGGCGGGCGGCAACGGGTGCGACGCGACGGAGCTGTTCCAGGAAGGGATCTGCCTGCCGCCGGTGCGGCTGATGGCCGAAGGGGAGCGGGTGGAGCACGTGTGGCGGTTGCTGGAGCGGAACGTGCGAGTTCCCAACCAAGTGCTGGGCGACCTGCGGGCGCAGCTGGCGGCGGGGCACGTGGGCGAGCGCGGGCTGCTGGCGCTGGCGGAGGAGCATGGGCCGCGGCGGCTGGCCGACCTGGGCGCGGCGGTGCTGGACTACGCGGCCGAGCGGGCGCGGCTGGCGATCCGGGAGATTCCAGACGGGGTGTATGGGTTCACGGACTACCTGGACGACGACGGGATCGACCCGGAGCCGATTCCGATACAAGTGACGCTGCATGTGGAGGGGGACCGGATCACGGTGGACTTCACGGGGTCGGGTGGCCAGGTGCGGGGGTCGATCAACTGCCCGATGCCGTTTACGAAGTCGGCGGCGTACGCCTGCGTCCGGTGCGCGATGCCGACGGACATTCCGAATAACGAGGGGCATTTTCGGCCGATCGAGGTGACGGCGCCGGAGGGGACGATCGTGAATCCGCGGCCGCCGGCGCCGGTGGCGGCGCGGGGGTTGACGGGGTTCCGGATTGCCAATGCGGTGCTGGGGGCGCTGGCGCAGGCGGTGCCGGAGCGGGTGCCGGCGGCGGAGGCGGGGGGCGACACGGGGGTGAGCCTGGCGGGGTACGACGCGCAGGGGGAGCCGTTCGTGATGCTGGAGTTCCTGTTCGGGTCGTGGGGCGGGCGGCCGTTCGCGGACGGGCCGGACGGGGTGTCGAGCGTGGTGGTGAACTTCGCGAACAACCCGGCGGAGGTGATCGAGGCGGAGCATCCAATCGCGATCGACCGGTACGAGTTCGTGCCGGACAGCGGGGGCGACGGGCAGTTCCGCGGGGGGCTGGCGGTGGAGCGGCATTACCGGATGCTGGCGGAGCAGACGACGCTGAATCTGCGCTCGGACCGCCGGACGCGGGGGCCGTACGGACTGCAGGGCGGGGAGCCGGGGGCGACCTCGAGCAGTGTGCTGGTGCGGGACGGGGAGCGGACCGAGCTGGCGGGGAAGGGGACCACGGCGCTGCGGCGGGGGGACGTGTTCGAGCACCGGACGGCGGGCGGCGGCGGGTGGGGTCCGCCGGAGCGGCGCGAGGCGGCGGCGCGGGCGCGGGACCGGCGGGCGGGGAAGGTCACGGGCTGAGCCCGGCCGGGGGGCGGAAACGAGCGACTTTGCGCGCGTAAGAGTTTTTTCCAAAAAACTCTTGAGGCGCCGCGGGGGCCGTTTTGGCGTGAATTGAGGCATGCGGCGGCGGGAGGTCTGGCGTGGCAGGGCGTCTGGCCGCAGGGCCCGCTGAGGCCCGAACCGAGGCGTGCTGGGGTGGCCTCGGCGGGGGCTGGCGCGGCGGTGCGCGGGGTGGGCACGAGAGGGGCTCCGGGAACAGTTGCGTGAACGTCGCCGCCCAGTGTACACTTTTCGCGCACAGACGGAAATCCAGTTCCTGGCTGAGGGGGAGCGGCCGAACGGCCGACGGTGGGTGCGCTGGGCGCCGGTTCGCTGGGGACCGGTGGTCGTGCCCAGAGACCGTCAGGTTGTGGCGTCGGTGCGCTCGCACGAGCCGAGTCGGGGGGCGGTCGCTCAGACCGTTGGTTATTGGCGTCCCGGTGCGGCAGGACGCCGAGGGGTTGGCCGGAGCGGTCAACGAGGAGGTGGCAAGCCTCGGGGCAGGGGTACAGGGGGCGGCGAGCGTGATGCGACGAAATCTGCGGTCCTGAGACAGGATCACGGCCAGGCGCAGGCATTCCGCCTGGACGTGCACTACGATTCATATCAACCCTTGAAACCACTGGAATATGTCTACTATTTCATATATGATCCTCCCGGTTCGTGGCTCGCTGGAGTCAGGATCAACGGCGATTCTCCTGGCGAGCAGAGCCAAGGAGGATTGCCATGCGGCAATCGCTAGTCCACCGGGCCCGCCCGCTGCTCCTCGCAGCGCTGGCGGCCCTTCTGATTCTGGCTCTCGTACCGGCGGCCTATGCCGCGGACCCACCCAGCGAAACGGAGGACGCGGCCGGCCCGGCTGGTAAACCTGGCACGTCGGTTGAGACCATTGAGGTCTCGACCGTCGATATCCCGGTCCAGTCGACTGCCGTCCAAAGCGCCGCTGGGTCGGAGTTCTCCAACTCCGGCGTCTTGATGTCGTCCAACATCAAGTGCAAACGGACGACCGTCACGCGCAAGCGGACGACCGGCCCACTCATCATGTATAAGTTGGTGTCCTGGACCGAGTGGTGCTACGACGGGACCTACATTGCACGTGGGCACCCGGAGTTCGACCACACCTGGGAAACCGGGTTTTCTCCGGGACCGGGCACGTTCATCAAGAACCGCGGATCCGGCGACAAGAAGACGGGCGGCGGGCTAGGTGACACCAAGCACAAGGACAAGGCCTGGGGCAAGTACCAAGTCTGTCGTCCGAACCACGAGCCACCGTACACGCCGAATTGCAATCCGGTTGAGACCATCACGATCAACAAGACCCAGTACGGCAACGGCGACTACACGCCGAGGTCGTAGCCCACAGGTCGGGGAGATGCGACACTCGCGTCTCCCCGACCAGGAGGAGCAGCCATGAACACCCGACACCGGCTGGCGCTGCTGCTGACTGGCATCCTGATCGGCGTGGTTGCCGCCGTGCCCTTGACGATTGTAGGAATGAGCCCGTACATCATCGGTTCGGCCGTCGCCTACTGTTTTCAGTTCCTCCCGACGCTCCCATGATCGGAAGAGTCGTCAGGGCCGTCTGGCGAGCGATCTGGTGGGTATTCATGTCCGGAAACCGCATGCGATGCCCGCGCTGCGCCGAGACCTCGCTGGTGTGGGATCAGGACGGGCGATGGCGCTGCACGAGCTGCGCGGCCCGAGTGAAGCCCCACCCGTAGATGTCGTCTAACCACCGGTCGAACCAGCGTGTTCTGCGGCGCGCGACGCGGTGCGTTTCGGGCATTAGCCGGACGGGACTGCTGAGGCTGTCCACGCAGCAGCCCCGCTGCCATTATCCGAAACCGCGAAACACTTTGGCGTCCCCAGGAGATCGGACAGGTAACCGAACCAGCCCGTGGGCGCCTGGTTCGGTGCTCTGCTACATAACCCCCACCACAGCAATAGGCCCGCATCTTTCGGGGTGCGGGCCTCAATTGCTAGAATACTGAAATGAGATACCCAATACCGGCAGTCAGGGCGATGATTCCCAAACCTACAAGTACTCCACACAACCCGCCGCTGAACCACGACTCCACATATTCGTCAGTGGGCATATCGTCTGGTTTTGGCGGTGGATAATCCCCCCAGACCAGCTAGCCATTAGTTCCCTGTCTTCGTAGCATGCTCAATGCTGTGGACGCGCTGTTCCAGGTCGGATATGCGTTGCGACTGGTGGCTGTTCTGCCAGATTGCCTGGGTTGCCACATTTTGAGCCCAATAGAGACGGGCTTCAACAGACAAGATGTATGCAACGAATAGGACGCCCACAATGAGAGTGACGAGTTTCTTCCTCATTTCGACTTCACCCCCAGAACTTCAATGTAGGCCACTTGTTCGCCGAGACCTCCGCGCAGGGTGTGCGGGGCGGAGTAGGTGTATTCGCCGTTGGCCGGCACGGTGAACTCGTCAGCGTAGTTGAAGCGTGCAAGAGCAAAGCCATCAGAGTCAAAGAACCAGATGCGTAAATGAAACGCTCGAACCTGGATATCTTCGCCGGTCGGGTTGCGTAATGTGACCTTGAAAGAAACGCGTGATTCATTGCCGTATTCGTCGGACTGAGAAAGCAGCTTCCATTCAACGGAGTCCTCAACGACCACTAGATTCTCATTTATGGTCTCTTCTTCAAATGGCGAGGACGAAGTGAAGGCCGATGATGCAATCGTTCGGATTCCCAGGAGATACACCAACATCCCGGCAACCACGCAAACGACCACAAGAATGCAGACACCTAGTGTCAACAGGGCGATAGTCGATTTGCGCATGTCAGCCTTCTGTCGTCCAAGTATGCTCAATCGGAATCACCGTGGTCACGCTAACCGGCACTATTCTCATTTTGACGTAGGTTAACTTCCTTGCTCAATTCCTTCGACGAACGCCGCGCATAACTCTGGTTGTAGAAGTGGCATTGCCAAATCACGCCACCAAAATGCCGATCTTTAAGGCAGTGGCCATGGGCACTGCGGCACCGTGCGTCACGAGCGTAGTTTCGGATTTCCTGAAATGCCAATCCTTTCACACCAACCTGCCGGTCGTTCATGTCAATGCTACGCGGCTGGGGCGTATCGGCCAGGGCGCCGGTCGCACCATTCGGCTGGTTAGCTGTCGTCGATGTCCCAGTCGAGGAGGACGCCGAGGGTTTGGTCGGTGTGGTCGTGGAGGAGGTGGTAGGCCTGGGGGGCCTGGGTGTAGGGGAAGTGGTGGGTGGTCATGCGGTCGGGGTTGATGGCGCCGGATTCGAGGAGGGCGAGGGCGCGGCGGGCGGAGCCGGCGTGCCACTGGCCGCCGAAGTAGCCGCCGACGATGCGGCGGCTCTGGATGGTGTCGGAGCTGAGGGGCAGATATTGATGCTCGTACTTGCCGACGAGGTGGAGCGTGCCGCCGTCGGCGAGCATGTCCATGCCCTGCTTGAAAGCCGTGGGGCCAGCAGGTCCGCCGACGGCGTAGACGACCAGGTCCGCGCCGACGCCGTAGCTGATCTTTCTGACGGCCGCGACGGGGTCTTCAGCGGCGGCGTTTACGACGTGGTCGGCCCCTAAGGTCGCGGCGATTTCGCAGCGCAGGGGCGTGGCGTCGATTGCGATGAGCGTTCCGGCGTCGATCGCACGCATGACCTGGAGGATGAGGCTGCCGACGAGGCCCTGGCCGAGGACGACGATGACGTTGCCGGGTTCGAAGGGGGCAATGTCCGTCCAGCGGACGGCCGAGGCGCTGAGCATCCAGTAGGGGGCCTGATCCCAGGAGACCTCAGGGGAGAGCGGCAGGATCTCGGGGAGCTTGGCCTGGCGCTCGGGGATGGCGGCGGCCACCACGAACTGCGCGTGGGGCGAGACGGCGCAGACGCGGTCGCCGACAGCGAGATGGTCCACGCCCTCGCCGAGGGCGTCGATGACGCCGGCCATGGAGTAGCCCATGATCTGGGGATCGACGGCTTCCTCGCGGACGTAGCGCCAGCCGATTTCGGAGCCGCGGCTGATGAGGCTGCGCACGGCCTTGACGCGGACCTGGCCAAAGCCGGGTTCGGGGATGGGGGCGTCTTCGAGGACGACGTTGCCCCGGCCCGGGGGCTTGGCCATGCGTTTCATGGGTGGGGTCCTTGTCAAGATCTTTGCGTAATCCTATAGATGGGTGCCCGGAAGACCCCTCACCGAATTCGGCCGAAGACGGCCGAGTCTGCCTCTCCCCTTGGAGAGGGTGAAGAGCGGCGCGACCTGTATTCCGCTGCATCCGAACGTGCGTGCTGGCGTGGAGACTCCGACCGCAAGACCCTCACCCCCGGATCGCGTCCGGGGCAGGCTCCAGCCCTCTCCCTCTGTCCGGACCGGACACATGGTGGACAGGTGTTCGGAGACATGGTGGACACCTAGACCGGTTTCCGCAGATCCAAGGTTCCCAGGTCGTCGGTCAGGAAGCGGATGGCCCAGAAGCCGTCGGTGGGGCGTCGTCAGCATGCCGTGTGGGCATTCACGCGAAGTGCGGAGAGTCGTGACTTCTCAGCGTATTCTTTGATCGTGGCATGCGAGGTGAGCTATGAAGCTGAACGTGGACCGGGAAGCCGACGCGCTGTACCTGCGCCTGGATGACTCGGAAATCGTCGAGTCCGAGGAAGTTTCTCCCGGCGTCGTGCTGGACTACAACGAGGCGAAAGAAGTCGTCGGCGTGGAACTTCTGCACCTCTCGAAGCGGTCCTCGGACCTGAACCTGTCGGCGTTGGAGTTCGAGACGTTCTAGCGAAGCGTTGCGGCGGACTTGAGGGGGAGGCGTCCGACCTCTACGTCGCTGCAGCCAAAGCCGCGACTGTCCGCTGGTCCAGAGGCTTTTCGGCGCCCCGGCCCAGAAGCGTCGGGCCCGCCGCCGTGTCCGCGTCGCCATCGGCGTCTCGCAGTTCCCTACGGACTGTAGTCCCGGCTCTACTCAGGCACCTCGTGGCCCCTTACGGCACCCGTTCTTCTCCGCCTCCACGTCCCGCCGCCTCGAGTCCTCCATCGCCAGCGCCGCGCACGAGCACCTGAACGTCCGAGCCGTCCGGCGCCATGGTGTAGAGCGCCACCTCGCCGTTGGGCGTCGGGTCGCCGGGCACCCGCACTGCGATTCGCGAGCCGTCCGGCGCCCAGGCCGCCGCGGACCGGCCGCCCTCGGTAGCGAACTCCTCCGGCGTCCGTCCCACGATCTCGCCATCCAGGTCCGCCACACAGAACTGGCGACCACACGAATAGAGAATCCGTGAACCGTCCGGTGACCACGAGAGGTTCAGGTAAGGCTCCACTTGCACGAATCCTGCAACCGTCGCCACGCTCGCCCAATCGGTTAGCCGCCTGATGACGCCTGCATCCGACCCGTCGGGCGCGATCGTCTCCAGCTGCACGTTGTTCCCGTGCAGCCGCGCCACGGCGAGGCGCCGACCGTCCGGCGACCACGATGCCTCGCTGACCACGCCTTCAGCGATGGTGTGCTGCCCGGATCCGTCAGATTGGACGATGACGAGGTTCAGAAGGTCGCCAAAGACCCCGTCCACCTGGACCTCGCTTCCGTACGTCAGAACGGCCAGACGCGCACCATCGGGCGACCATTGCGGCGCTGTGCCGACAGACAGCAGGCGCTCCCCAAGACTTTGGGGCTCAATGCCATCGCTCTCGACCGAGAGCGTCAAGAGCTGCCGATAAACAAGAGCGGCCGGGTCTGCGACATACGCGATGCGGCGGCCATCCGGGGACCATGCCGGGTGGCGACCGAACTTGCTATTAGTCGTGAGCCGCCGTGCCGAAGATCCATCCAGCGCCACGGTGGCGAGTTCGAAGTGATAGTTCCCGCGCTCCGCCGATGGAGCGTCCGGAGCCGCCCTCAGCCCATTGGATGGGTACTCGCAGGTGGTATAGACGACTTGTCGACCGTCGGGCGATAGCGCGGCCTGCAGACCTACGGAGTCGGGGAATTGGCGCCCGGGATACGCGTCCACAACCTGGCGAAGCCATGTCCCTTGCACGTCCACCAGCCGCACCGATGTGACATCGTCGAAAACAAGGTGCAGGCCGTCCGGACTCCAGTCGACGAAGTGCGGCGGTGGATATACCGGAGCCTGCGAGCCGGCGCTTAGTCCGCCTGGTCCGCAGGCGAATCCGGAAACGGTGTTGGGCTCCAACGACGAAATTCGCTCTTCATCGGTCTGATCTTTCGCGCCTTCGGTCTTCGCCTCGTCCATAGATTCGTCTTCAACGTGAGTCTTTCCACCTTCATCGGTCGGTCTGCAGCCGGCGATCGACTTGCACGCATCGCTGATGCAGCGGCAACCCGCGGACTCGTCGGTCGGTCCGCAGCTGGCGAACACGGCGAATCCAAGCAGCACGGCGAGCCACGGGCCTCGTCGCAGCCAGCTGGCGTTCACGCGCCCGATTCCTGCTGGTACAGCGCGTAGATCGCCATCACGTCACGGGAATGCGGTGAACAGTCGGGGTCGTTCGGCAAAGCGCCATCCAAAAGGCCCTTCCTGAGCGCGGCTATGGCGCGCATCTCAGCCCAGAGCGTGGCTTCAGTGCCGCGGTCTGGTGGGCGTGAACGCCTCATGCGCCACCGTCCTGCCCGCAGACTCGCAGACCCTCGGCGACCTCCAGCTGTTCCACAAAGCCGGCGCTCAGGCAGCCGTCCAGCCGGGCGCCGCCGTGGAGCTGCAGATTCAGTTCGCGCAGATGCTGCAAACTCTCAAGCTCTGGTGGGAAGGTGCCCAGGAGCTTGTTGCAGCACAGATCCAAGGTCTGCAACTGGTCCAGGTTGCCGATCTCCGGCGCTAACCGGCCGAACACCAGCCGGTGGCTCTCGTGCCAGTGCACCCCCTGCGCGTACTGGAACTTCAGCCCCGTCACCCGCCGCGGCTCGCCGCTGATCTGGATTCCCGCCCATTGGTTGAGCGGCGTCCCCGCGCCCCAGTTCAGAAGCGTCTGGCCGGCCAGCGCGTCCCGCAGCGCCATCAGTGTCTCGCAGTCCGCCACCAGCCCGGGGTTACTCGCCGGGTCGGGTACCACGTATCCCTCGCGGCAGGCCGCCTTGCCAACCTCGGCGTCCTGGTAGCCCGAGTGCTCCGCCACCATCGCCAGTCCGCCGCGCACCAGCACCAGCACGTCCGAGCCGTCCGGCGCCATGGTGTAGAGCACCACCGCGCCGTTGGGCGTCGGGTTGCCCGCCGCCCGCACTGCGATCCGTGATCCATCCGGCGCCCAGGCGGCCGCCGCCCGTCCTCGCTCGTTGGCGAACTCCTCCGGCGTCCGTCCCACGATCTCGCCGTCCAGGTTCACCACGCAAAACTGCTGGTCACACGAATACAGGAGGTGCGCGCCGTCCGGCGACCAGGCCACGTGGAGCAGCGGGGCGTTATAGATGGAGTGCTGGACATCGACGTACGCCGCCAGGCCGGCCCGATCGGTCAGTTGCCGGATGACCTGGACATCGGACCCATCGGGCGCGATCGTCACCAACTGCACGGCGTTCCCCTGCAGCCGCGCCAACGCCAGGCGCTGGCCGTCCGGCGACCAGGAGACCGTGCTCACCGTGCGCGCCACAGCGCGCGTCGCGGAGCCATCGGACGCCACGATCACGACGCCCATCTCCCTGGCGTACGCATCGCCGAGTTGAGCCCGGTCGCGTGTCGGGGAGGCATCGGACGCCGCAGTCATGTCGCCTACTTCTTCCGTGGCGTAGGTGTCGCCGAGTTGGAGGTCGCGGCCCAGTCTCAAGACCGCCAGCTGCGTTCCGTCCGGTGCCCACTGGGGGGGCGCCGTGCCCCCCAAGTCACGTGCAAGCGTTTCGGGCTCGGCATCCGCCGCAGCCGCCGTGAGGACGCGCAATTCGTCCGTCCCCCAATCGCTGTGCGGGCTCCCGGCCGACAAGTACGCGATACGGTGGCCGTCGGGCGACCACGCCGGCAGGTGATCGAAGTGCCGGTTAGTCGTGCGCCGCTGCGTGCCCGTCCCGTCCACACGCACCGTCACGATCTCGAATTTGTAGAACGCGCGCGGGTTCCGTGCCAGATATCCGCCTCCGGTCGTGAATTCGCAGCTGGCATAGACGATGGCTTGGCCGTCCGGCGAAAACTGCGCGGACGGGCCAATCCCGTCACGGAATCGGTAGCCCGGATTCGCGTCGACGATCTGCCGCAGCCGCGTTCCCCTGAGGACTACCACCCGTACCGATGTGTCATCGTCAAAGATGAGGTGCGTGCTATTCGGGCTCCAACTCACGAAGTGCGGTGGGATGTCGTGGTGCCGACTGACGAATGGCCCGCACACAGAGCCGCCGCCCTCAAAGACCTCCCACACAGGCGTCGGAGACTTCAACGCCTCGCCAGGTGACGGAGTCTGCTCCTCACAACCTGAAACGAAGACACAACCAATCACCGCGACAATGGACGCAACGCGACGCAACCAAGTCACGCTCAACCGCTCGATTCCTGCTGGAACAGCGCGTGTATCGCCAGGATGTCCAGGGGATTCGGCGAAGCATCTACTACCTTGCGCGTAGCTCGCCTGGCGCCAGAGTCACAAGACCGTGGCCCGCACACTACTCAACCCAGTCGAGTTCTACTATCGATAAGTCGCATGCTACCTGTACGTCTCACACTAGCCCCAAGGTTTGTAGAAACCAAGTCGCCTGACTGGAGGGTGTACTGCCGGCCGAAGACGCAGTGCACCAATGGCAAGAGGTTCCCCAGCATTGCCGCGGTGCGAGTCGAGGCGTGGTCGTGGGGCTTGAGGGATAAGCGGTTCGCGCCGCTGGTTGGGCGCTGAGATCTGCTCGGCTGTGGCGGCCTTGCGGATTTGCAGAGTGCCTGGAGTCCGAGTCGGTTCGCGTCCCTAGTTCTGAAACCTCTCAGGTGTGTGGTGCGCGGTCGCTACGGGGTGAGGCCGCCGTGGTGGAGGTTCATGGCGAGGGAGCGGAAGTTGGGGATGCGGTGGATGGTGCAGAGGTCGGCGTCGTGCTGGTTGGCGGCGTCGCGGCTGGTGCGGGAGAGGATGACGAGGTCGGGGCCGTCGATGACGGCGCTGGGGTACATGAAGCTGCGCTGGACGCTTTGGGGCCAGCGGGCGACGCAGCCGGCGGGGAACCAGTTGAGGCAGTCGATGCCGTAGTGCAGAAAGAGCCAGCGGCGCTCGTTGCCGGGGCCGCCGGTGTAGCCGGTCTCGCGCATGCGGTGGCCCCAGCCGAGGAGGTCCTGCGAGTTGGTGACGAGGTTGCTGAGCATCCAGTACATGCGGTTGGTGCGGTCGTGGAGGATGAAGAATTTGCACTGGCCGCCGGGCCAGGCGGTGAACTGGGTGAAGCTGAGATTGTTGGTTGCTTCGTCGTAGTCGAGCACGGCGGCGATGTTGGCTGTGGCTTTTTCGTCGATTATGGCGCGGGCGAAGACGCGGATGCGGCCGGCGACCTCGACCGTGTTGGGCTCCAGCCAGACGAACGGCGCGGGCCACCCGCGGCGGATTTGCGGACGGTCGTCCAAGGGAAAGAGCTCCCGCGTCAGGGCCACCGGGACCTCGGGCGGCGGCACGATGTTGGAGATCGACCAGGCGGCCGGATCGAGCGCCGACCTGGCGCGGTCCCAGCGGACCATGACCTTGCCCTTGTAGTCGACGCCGGATGAGTCTTTGTCCATCGCCCAATAGAGCGCGTCGGGCCGGATGAGCTGCGCCGTGGAGATGTTCCAGAGCGGCCCCTCGATAACGGTGCGCGGCTCGGTCCAGGTTTCGCCTTGGTCGTCGCTGGTCACGATCTGGAAGTCGCGATGCGTGCGTTCCTGCACGAACATCAGCAGCTGGCCGTTGACGACGAAGGGCCGGCCCTCCTCGTAGGGGAGCGTTGGTAGGTCGTCCCAGGTCTTGCCGCCATCGGTGCTGCGGACCATGCGAAGGGAGCGGCCGAGGTTTGTGTGCCTGCGGCCCCATTCCGGGGCCGCGACGATCAGGGTGCCGTCGTCGAGGCGGACGAGGTTGGGGTCGTGGAAGAAGTAGCGGCTGGGGTCGGGGACCTGAGCCGCAATTGTGAAGTCCTGGGCGAGGGGGGTGACGTTGGGGTTGGACATTGGGGGCGTTCAACCGATGGGTGGCAGGTTTCAATCCTCGGGCGGGTTCGGCTGGGACGCGGGGTCCAGAGGACTCATTGTGCAGGGCAGACGAGGCGCCGGCCGCGTCGGGCTTGCATTCCCCTGTGCCGGTCGGGCTACGTTCCTCTCATGGCCACCCTGAACATTCGGAATATCCCTGACGATCTGTACGAGCGTCTTCGGCGGTATGCCCGTGAGGGCAATTGCAGCGTGAGCGAGGTTGTCGTCAGCGCCCTCGAGCGGGAGCTGGAGCGGTTGGAGTGGCCGGAGCGCCTGGCTCGGCACCCGCCGACAGAACTTGGAATCGACGCGGCGACGTTGATTGCCGAGGAACGGAGGCGGCGCGACCTGGAGCTCGGTGGACCCGATAGGCCGTCGACGCCGGCGTAGCCCCGGAATACTCGGTGCGGACGGCGCCTAGCGCGTCTGCGGCGAAGGCTCGCGATAGGCAGGGTCACGTAGCCTGACTGGTTGGAGTGCGTGGAAGCTAAGGCGATGGCGTGATGCCGGAAAGGAACGTCTCACCGGCTGGCCGGGAGATTCTTTCGTATTACGAGGGGATTGACGAGGCGGGGCGGTTGGTTCGGGGGGCTGGGCCGCTTGAGTTTGCGCGGATGCAGGAGTTGCTTGGGCGGTTTCTGCCGGCACCGCCGGGGGTGGTGCTGGATGTGGGGGGCGGATCGGGGCGGTATGCGTGCTGGCTGGCCGGGCTTGGCTATGAGGTTCACCTGGTGGATCCGGTAGAAAAGCACGTGGCGCAGGCGCGGGTGGCGTCGCGGGCGCAGCCGGAGCATCCAGTGGCCAGTGTGTCGTTGGGCGACGCGCGGTCGCTGGACCAGGCTGACGGGAGCGTGGACGCGGTGTTGCTGATGGGGCCGCTGTACCACCCGACGGAGCGAGACGACCGGCTGGCGGCGTTGCGCGAGGCCCACCGCGTGTTGAAGCCGGGGGGCGTGGTGATGGCCAAGGCAGTTAACCGGTTCGCTTCGCTGCTGGACGGACTTACCGAGGGCTACATCGACGACCCGGACTTCGTTCCGATCCTGCGTCGCGATCTCAAGGACGGGCAGCATCGTGGACTGCCGGATGACGTCGGCTACTTCACCACGGCGTTCTTTCACCGGCCGGAAGAGCTTGAGGCCGAGGTCCTCGAGGCGGGATTCGTGCAGCCGGGTACTTATGCGGTGCAGGGACCAGGGGCTGTGGCCACAGATCTGGACGGGCGAATGTCCGACCCGGCGAAGCGGGCTCAGCTGCTGGACTTGATTCGCACCGTGGAAGCGGAGCGGACGTTACTCGGAATGTCCGCACATTTCGTGGTTGCCGCTACGCGATAAGCGCGGATGGCCATGGCCTGCGACGTCGACGGAGGATCAGGCCGTGGGTTCGATGCTGGCGCGGGTTTCGGCGAGGACGAGGTCGACGACCTGTAGCAGCGCTTCGTCGTGGGAGTCGCCTTCGAGGCGGCGGAGGCGGTAGAGGTCGACCTGGCGGTCGGCGCCGGTGCCTTCGGCGATGATGGTGAGGGCGTGGCGAAGCTCGGGTTCGCAGCCGAGGGCGCGGGCGTCGTCGGCGAGGGTGTCCACGAGTTCTTCGGTGAAGTCGATGATGTCCTTGCGCCCACCGCCGCGCACGTCGCCGAAGAAGGCCAGCACGCCGTAGCGCTGGGCGAGCCAGCGGTTCTCGGCAATGATCTCGGTGGGCGGCTCGGGGGCCAGCTGGCCGGCCTGGTCCTGGCGGAGCAGGTAGCGGACGAGGGACGCGTAGAGGGCGACGATGCACATGGCGTCGTCGATGCGGGTGCAGACGTCGCAGATGCGCATTTCGATGGTGGGGAACTTGCCGGAGGGTCTGATGTCCCACCAGAGCTCGCTGGCGTCGGTGATGAAGTCCAGGCGCTGATAGTCGGCCACCAACCGGTCGAACTCGGCGCGGGACCGCAGGGGGCCGGGGAGGCTGGTGCGGGGAAGGTTGCCCAGCAGGTTCAGGCGGTAGGACTTGTAGCCGGTCTCGCGGCCTTCGACGAAGGGCGACGTGGCGGAGAGCGCGTGAAGGATGGGCAGGTAGCGGCGGATGGCCGTCATGACGCGAATGCGCGAGTCGGGGTCGCCAAACCCGGCATGGACGTGCATCCCGCCGATGAGAAAGCGCCGGACGCTGTCCTGGTAAGTGACGGTAAAGCGCTCGTAGCGTTCGCGCGGCGTGGGGGCCTGTTCGCGCCAGTCGGCGAACGGGTGGGTTGAGGCGGCCATGACGGCGGCGCCGTAGGTTTCGGCGGCGCGGATGACCGTGCTGCGCGTTTCCAGCAGGGCGGTGCGGACTTGCGCGACGGATTCGCAGACGTGGGAATTGGACTCGATCTGGGTGCGCAGGAATTCCCTGACGAACTTGTGCGGTCCGCCGTTCGTCTCGCAGTGCTCGAAGATGCGAAGGTCGGGGTCGGCCAGGAGGTCGCGGGATTCGGGGTCGACGAGGAAGAACTCCTCTTCGATGCCCAGCTTGATCGTCAGGTCGTCCACGTCGCCTCCGTGCTGCCCGGCCATCGGTCGGTACGACTCTGTGCGTAACGCAACATATGTCCGGGAGATTGTGACAGCGGGCAGCATATTGCCTTGGGGGCGCGCGGGGCGCGAAGGGCGAGGATGGGGCGACGCGCGGTCTGCCTCACTGGCGGACACCGGCTGGGCACGCGGCCGAGCCTGAACTTCTACGCAGGCACCGTCGGCATGGCCCGGCCGGGATCATCGCCGGCGTCACGCGCGACCGCCCGCGCCCGCATACGGAGAAGCCAGCGATCCGCCTCGGCGGCGTGAATCGCGAGTTGTCGCGTCAGTTCGGGTTGATGTCGAGCGGCGTTGTGCTGATGGCCTGCGGCCGTGGCGTCAGGGTTGCCTGGAGGTCCAGTAGCTGCCCCATGCGCCGGACCGAGAGCGTGAGCGTCTCGCCCACGCGGGCGCCGTCGATGGCATGTGACAGGTTGAAGTCGCGGGTCAACGACTCGCCGTTGATCGCCACGATGACGTCGGCCGATCGCACGCCCGCCGCCTGCGCGGTGGTGTCCGGCATGACCGCGCTGACCGCCACGGCGTAGGGGTAGGGCGTTCCCGCGAAGCGATCCAGTTCGGGATCGATCAACTGGTAGCGCACGCCCAGAAGGCCGCGCGCAACCGTTCCCGTGGATTCGAGTTCCGGCAGGCGGCGAATGATGTCCGCGATGGGCAGGGCGAACCCAATATCGTTGGCGTTGGACTGCACGGCGGTATTGATGCCGACCACGCGCCCGTCGGTGCTGACGAGCGGCCCGCCGCTATTGCCCTGGTTGACGGCGGCGTCGGTCTGAATCAATCCGCGCAGCGGAATGGCCATGGGGCCGCTGTCGGTGGTGACGGTACGCGGGATCAGCCGGTCAAGGCCGCTGACGATGCCGGAGGTGGCGGAGTTTCGGTAGTTGCGCGGGCTTCCAATGGCCAGGACCGGTTCGCCGACGCGCACTTCGGTATCGCCGGCCAACTCCAGGGCCGGGAAGGGACCGCCTTCGGCCTGCAACACGGCCACGTCGCCCCAGACATCGCGCCCGAGGATTTTGGCGGGGATTCGCTGGCCGTCCGAAAGGGTGACCCGCACGTCCCCCGACTCGCCCTCGGGTAGCACGTGGGCGTTGGTGAGGATGCGCCCGTCGGTGTTGTAGAAGAAGCCCGTGCCGATGCCCGAGCCCCGGTTGAGCGCGCCGCGCCGGACTTCGACGGTTACCACCGCCGGCATCAGAGTTTCCAGCAGGCCCGCGTAGGACGTCGGGGCGGCGACAACCACCGGTGCGCTGGCTGTCGCGGCGGGCGGCGTTACCTGTGGCGCCGGCGGCGCCGCCACGCGCCCCGCAATGTAGCCGCTGACGGCCCCGCCGCCGGTGCCCAGCACGACCGTCAGCGCCAGCAGGCCCACGACCCAGCGCGAGACGCCCTTCGAATGCTGCGGCGGTGAAGATTCAGACACAAGCGGCGCAACCGGATCTCGACTACTTGAGTATAGGCAGGTCCGGGGCGCCTTCTGTGCGAATCACTACGCTGCACGTGCCGATCGACGGGCGTCGCTAGACTGACCGCGACCGAGGTTACGGCGAGGCGCGGTGCAGGACATTCGGCTGGCGTTGGCGCAGATTCGGCCCGCCCTGGGGGACCTGGATCACAACCTGGCGCTGCACCTGGACTACATCGAGCGAGCGGCGACAGCCGGCGCCGACGTTGTGGTGTTTCCCGAGCAGTCGCTGACCGGCTACTTCCTCAGCGACCTCGTACCAGACGTGGCGTTGCCGCGGGATGACCCCAGGCTGGATCCGCTACGGGAGGCGAGCCAGGGGATCGATGTGATCTTCGGGTTCGTGGAGGAGACCTCGGACCACCGGTTTCTGCCGGCGGCCGGCTATCTGCACCACGGCGAGTTCGTTCACGTGCATCACAAGGTGTACCTGGTGACGTACGGCCTCTTTGACGAGGCGCGCGACCTGGCGGGCGGCGGGGCGGTTCGGGCGTTCGACACACGATTCGGGCGCACATCCATGTTGATCTGTGAAGACCTGTGGCATCCCACCACGGCCAGCATTGCGGCGGCCGACGGCGCGGACGTGATTTACGGGTTGTCCAGCAGCCCGGGCCGCGGGGTGGCGGGCGGCACGCACGAATTGGGCTCCGCGGAGACCTGGCGCGCCATCAACCGGCTCTACGCGAGTCTGCACGTCTGTTACGTCGTGCACTGCAATCGGGTCGGCTTCGAGGACGGGGTGAATTTCTGGGGCGGGTCCGAGGTCATCGGTCCGGACGGCGAACTGCTGGCACGGGCGCCTGACTTCGAGGAGGCCCTGGTGCTGGCCACGCTGGCCGACGCGCCGCTGCGGCGGCAACGCACGCGCCTGCCGCTGCGCCGCGATGAAGACGTGTCGCTCAACGGGCGGGAGTTTGCGCGCATTGCGGCCCAGCGGCATTGGCAGGATGACGACCGAGGTTGACCTGCGCGGACGGGCGCAGCGCGGCCTGGACCTCGAGCCGGGCCTGACCTGCCGGGTCCTCGAAGCGTTTATCCGCGATGAAATCGAGAAGTTCGGTATCCAACGCGCGGTGGTGGCGTTGTCGGGCGGGATCGACTCGGCGGTGAGCTGCGCGCTGGCCGCCCGAGCCTTCGGCCCCGAGCGGGTGCTGGCCGTGCTGATGCCATACCGCACCAGCAATCCGGCCAGTCGCGCCGATGCCGAGACGCTGGTGGGTCAGCTGGGGATCCCGTCCACGCTGATCGAAATCTCAGCGGCGGTTGACGGGTTGCTGGGCGAACTGGACGAGGATCCCAGCCCGGTGCGGCGCGGCAACATCATGTCGCGGGCGCGCATGATCGCGCTTTACGACCAGTCGGAGGCGTTCGGGGGGCTGGTTGTGGGCACCAGCAACAAGACGGAGTTGCTGCTGGGCTACGGGACCCAGTTTGGGGATATGGCCAGTGCGGTGAACCCGATCGGCGATCTGTACAAGACGCAGGTGCGCGCGCTGGCGACGGCGCTGGACGTACCCGCCGCCATTCGAGACAAGGCGCCGAGCGCCGACCTGTGGGTCGGGCAGTCCGACGAGGATGAGCTCGGCTTTGACTATGAGACGGCCGACCAGGTGCTGTATCTCCTGATTGACGAGATGTACGCCACCGCCGATCTCATCGCCGGCGGGTTTGACGCCGACCTGGTGTACGAATTGCAGCGGCGGGTCGTGCGCTCGCAGTTCAAGCGGCGGCTGCCGCTGATCGCCAAGCTCTCAAACCGTACGATTGACCGCGACTTCCGCTATCCGCGCGACTGGGGACGCTAACCCATGCCCGAATACAGCCTGGCCACGGCAATTTGGCCCAACGGTGTGCCCTTTGACCAAGTCATTGCTGAACTTGCCGGCGCAGGTTTCAGGCAGTGCGAACTCTTCGGGCCCAAGGACCTGGCGGACGAACGGACGGCCGGCGAACGGCGTGCCGTGCTGAACCGGCATGGCGTCTGGGTGCGCACGGTTCACTCGGATCTGAGCGTCGATCTGGCGTCGCTTGACGATGACGATCGGACCCGGGCCGTCGCGGCCGTGGCGTCGTGCTTTGAGCCGTTTGCCGAACTGGGCGGCTTTGCGGTCATCGTGCATCCAAGCGGTAGAGGTGATGGAGAAAGTCGCGCCGAGGACCTGGAGATTCGGATCGACGCCATTCGGCACTCAATGGACACGCTGACTGCCCAGGCTGAAGCGTTGGGCATCCGATTGGCGTTCGAGAACTTGCAGCACAAGGGCGCGCCGCGTCCGCTCTGCCGCATGGAGGACCTGCGGCGCGTGGTGGACGACTATCCCTCGACAGTGGGTATCTGCCTGGATACCGGCCATGCCAACAACAATGGCCTGGACCCGGCCGACGAGGCGCGCATCGCGGGCGAGCGGCTGATCGCGCTGCACATGCAGGACACGGACGCGCTGGAAGACCGGCACTGGCCGCCCGGCCTGGGGAACATCGACTGGCGCCGGTTTGGGGCGGCCCTGACCGAAATCGGGTTCGACGGAGCCTGGACGTTCGAAGTGGGAACCGGCGCGTCCGGTCCGGCGGCTACCGCGGCGCTCGTGCGGCGGATTGCCGATGCCTGGGCGGCGGGGCGAGCTCCCTCAAATCTCCCAGAGACGGAGACCGCCGCCGGCTTCCACACGCTGAAGTAGGGTCCGTGCCTGATCCACGCGGGCGGGCGGCTCGCCACGGGTCTGCCGCAGGTACGTCTGCAAGTCGGCGGCGGCTTCGCGGTGGCGACGCAACAGGCGATACGCCCGTGCCCGGTCAACCAGCAGGCTGCGGTCGTTGGCATCCAGCTCGATGGCGCGCGTGAGATCGAGCAGCGCCTGTTCCGGGTTGCTGCGCAGGTTGGCCAGCGCGCGGCGCTGATAGCGGCTCGCGGTCGAAACCGGCCGTACCGCAACCACCGCGGCGATTGTGGCAGTCAACAGTCCCAGCGCGATCAACGGATAGGCGAAGGGGATCCGCTCGGCGCCAAGCATCAAGCCAAATACGACAAGGAACGAAAAGGAGGCTGTCAGAAACGCGTAGTAGCGCAGCCGGGGTGAGCGACCGTGCAGAAGATCCTTACCGCAGTTGCTGCAACGGGCGACAGAGCCGTACTGCCGCGTCCTGCACCGTGGACATTGCAACTCGCGCGCCACTCCCCTGGCGGCCGCTATGCAACCCGACTCAGGCCAACCGAGGCGCGCCTTACAGATATTAACAAGGTGACATAACGCACGCAACGTCTCTAATGCCGAGAGGCGCCGATGGTCGGCGCCGGTACCCCAATGGGCGGATGGCGCTCGGCGTCCGGCCGTCTCGCTATACTTCGAAAGCACCCCGCGCGTGCCGGTACGGCACGACCCAGCATCCCGCGGGCCAACCCCCATGATTCGAAGCCGGCTTTCCGCATTGTTGTCCGACGGGCTGTCCGCAGCCCAGGCCGCGGGGGCGGTTGCCGCGACACCGCCGGTGACCTTCACGCTGGAACGGCGCGACGACGACCTGGCCCACTATTCGAGCTCGGAAGCCCTGCGGCTGGCGCGAATCGTCGGCGCGCCGCCGCGCGCGATCGCCGAATCCATCGTGGCGCATCTGCCCCCGTCGCCTGCGGTGAGCCGTGTGGAGACGGCCGGACCCGGCTTCATCAACTTCTGGATCGACGACGCCTGGGTTCTGCAACAGTTGTCCGCAATCACCGCGGCGGGTACGTCGTTCGGAGGCTCGAGTGCCGGCGGCGGCTCGCGCGTGCAGGTGGAGTATGTGAGCGCCAATCCCACCGGCCCGCTCACTGCGGGCGCCGGCCGCGGGGGCGTGGTGGGCGACGCCCTGGCCCGGCTGCTGGATGCCTGCGGCTACGAGGTCAGCCGCGAGTACTACGTCAACGACGCCGGTCACCAGGTCGAGATCCTGGGGCAGAGCGTCTATCACTACTACGCGGCGACGCTTGGGGCGGGCTCGAGTTTCCCGGCCGACGGCTACCGGGGCGACTACGTCGCCGAGTGGGCGGAGCAGATCGTGCGCGACGATGGCTCGCGCTGGCTCGGCACGGGTGGTCCGAGCGACGCCCGGGGGTTTGAAGCCCGGGCCGTTGAGATAGGCCTCGCCGCAATCCGGCGGGATCTGGACGACCTCGGCATCGAGTTTGACGAGTGGTTCTCCGAGCAGGCCATGCGGGATCGGGGCGACGTGGACGAGGTGATCCATGTCCTGGACGAGCAGGGATTCGTGGCACAGCGCGACGGCGCCGTCTGGTTTATCGGCGGCGCGGGCGAGGACGACCGCGAAAACGTGCTGGTGCGCTCACGCGGCGATCCCACCTACTTCGCCGTGGACATCGCCTATCACCGGGACAAGTTCGCCAAGCGCGGTTTCGAGCGTGTGATCGATGTCTGGGGGGCGGATCACCACGGACACGTGGCTCGCATGCACGCGGCCATGCAGGCGCTGGATGAGAGCGCCGACGCCGCCCGGCTTGAAATCCTTGTCACCCAGATGGTCGGCATCCGGACTGACGGCGCGCTGGGCCGGCAGGGCAAGCGCAGCGGGAAGTTTGTGACCCTGCGCGAGGTGCTGGACGAAGTCGGACCGGCGGCGACCCGCTACTTCTTTCTGTCCAAAGCCATCGACAGCCAGATGGAGTTCGACCTGGAACTGGCCAAGCGTGAAGACGCGGAAAATCCCGTCTACTACATCCAGATGGCCCACGCACGCTGCGCGGGCATTCAACGCACGGCCGAGACGGCGCGAACGGCCGCGGGCGCCGCCACCCTGACGCCCGACGACGTGGCCCTGGCGCGCCGGCTGCTCGCCTTTCCGGAGGTCGTGGTGGACGCATGCCACAACCGCGAACCGCACCGGGTGACGCACTACCTGCTGGACCTGGCGCGCGTGTTCCACTCCTACTACAACAAGCACCGCGTGGTAACGGATGACGCCGACCGGACCGCCCGGCGCCTGGAACTGGTTCGAGCCGTGCAGCAGGTGCTGGCCAACGGATTGGGCCTGCTGGGGATTGCCGCGCCCGAACGAATGTAGGCGGGGACTAGGCGAGGGTGACCAGGTTGGGCGTGGGCCAGGTCGCCACGCCACCCTCCGCCAGCCGGACGCGCACGAAGTGCGTGGCGATACCCGAGCCCAGGCGGCCGACGTCGGGCGCGTCACCGAGCATGATCCCCTCGGCGCCGGCTGACGTTCCGATGGCCAGACGCACCGGCAGACCCTGCGACGTTCGCAGAGCCAGGCCCTCGGCGGCCACGGGCGGCAGGAGTACTTCCGACTGCCCCGGCCGTCGCGCGCCGGTGACCGCGCCAATCTCGCCCTGCGCGGCGCGAAACACGTCCTGCAGCGCGTGAGGCATCCGGGCGAACCCGGCCCCGCCGGTCAACACGATGGCTTGCGGCGGTCGGCCGAAGCTGCCTTCCGGGGGAGCGAGACCGGCGATTGGCTGGGCCAGACCGAGTCCCGTCACCATTTCGGCGTCGGCCGACGGCGCCACGATGCCCGCCGGCCGCGTTTCCAGGGCGCGTCGCACCCACTCGGCACGCAGGGGATCCGGCGTGACCAGAATGCCCGGCTCGCGATTATCCGCCCGGGCGTCCGGGCGCTCGCCGGACTCCACAAAGCGAAATGCTCCATAGGCGCGTCCACCGCCGCCCAGGGCGCCGGCCACGGCGACGCCGTCACCCTCAACGACGATTCCGTCGTCCGGGTCCACGCTCACAATCTCGCCGCCCAGGCGGCAGGAGAGCGCGGCGTCGCGGAGTTCACGGACAAATACCGCAACCCCGGTGCGCTCGTTGAAGTCGACGAGCATCCCGCGCGTGGGCGCCATCCAGTTACGGCCCCCGCGCAGGCGGCCCGGCGTTCCCGCGAGCAACGTCTCAGCCTCAACCGTTTCGCCAGGCTGAACGACCAGGAGATCGCGTATTTCGTCCGGCTGCACCTGAAGCAGCCGGGGAAGGTCAACCACGACCACGCCGCTGCGTACACGTCCGCGGCACCAGACCTGGCCCGGAACGACCGTATCGCCGACCTCGACCAGGATGCGACCCGGGAACGGCAAGGCGTGGTGGCGGCGCAGGCGTCCCACCAGCACGCCGCGCGGCAGCACCCGATGGTTCACCGGCTCAGGTGACATGCACGGGATCCTCACGCCGTGGCCGGGCGGCGGGATAGGCGTTCAGGGCGCGATGCCACTGCGCCACCCAGGCCTGGCGTGCATCCGGAGCATCCGGCCACACCAGCGGACGGCCACGCGCGTCGATGACGAGGCCGATGCTGCCGGCCACAATCGGCGCGCGCAGGTGCACGGGCCGGCCGAAGCCCAGACCGGCATCGAATTCCGGCGCCGGCCAGATGCGTACCTCGGCTTCGACGTCCGCGTCCCACTGAATGACGTCCATGGAGCCCGCGGTCACCTCGCGCTCGATCACGGACGCGCCGGCCGGATGAACCTCCACGGCAACCGCGGCATTACCCAGCGAGGCATCGCCGCGCAGCGCCGCGCAGGCGCCCAGGCGCACCAGCGAGGACTCAACGGCGGCGGCCAGGCCCGAGTGAATCAGGCATCCACTCATCGCCAGCGCGTTGGAGGCGTCCAATGCCAGCTGAGTCACGCCGGCGGTCTCCAGGCTGTTGATCAGCACCATGGCCGCCTGCACGGGTCGCGCCAGCGTGCGGGTGATATCGCCGGTGATCACCGCCAGGTCGACCGGGGGGGGCTGGCCACGCCCACCACCGGATTCGCTGAGGGCCTCGCGCGCCGCCGCCGTCCAGATCGCGTGCGCCAGCTGCAGCTCCGACGATGTGCTCGGCAGTGCGGTCGGTTGGGCCGTGCGTTCCAGCACGAAGACCTGCAGGGCCTCGGGCAGCGGTTCGTCGGCCGTCCAACGCGCGACCCGGTCAACCGGCGTATGCATTCCCAGGTGGAATGGCCGCCCATGCGCGCGTTCCGAACTGAGCCGCGTCACCACCGGACTCTCACCGTGCACCGTCACGGCCGTGACGTCGCCGTAGTCGAAGGAGATGGCCGCCACGTCGAGGTCCTGGCCCGCGCTGAGCCACTGGGCGGCTGCTTCCAGCGCCGCCGCGCGCGGAATCTGGGGCGCGCGACTTACGTTAAGCGGGACGATGCGATCCGCCGACTCTCCACGCTGCACCGCGCGCTCCGAATCGCTCAGCGCGGCCAGCGGCGTGCCCATGTCCATCGGCTCGGTCGGTGAGCCGCCGTACACCTGAAACACCGTGGTTGGGAGCGTGGCCTGAAGCCGCTCACAGGCCGTCGGCTCCGGCACGCCGCCATAGAGCAGCACCACGCGCGGAAGGTATCCGGACTCGTGCCCGGCCAGCCCACCGGACAGCAGGTCGGCCACATAGTCCAAACCCTCGCCGGAATCGTCGGCGGTCAGGGCTATGACGATCGTGTCGGGCAGGCGCGACACGATTACTTCCAATGCCGCCGGCCCGTCGACCCCGTCGCGAAAGGCGCGAACGGACGTCGTGGCGCGGCCGATCAGCTCGAATCCGGCCTGGCCAATCGCGCGAGTCAACTCGTCGAGGTCGCGCTGCACCAGGTTGCCGAGCAGGAAGGCCGTGGGCCGGCTGACCGCCTGGTCGCCGGTGACGGCGGCAATGTCGGGTGCGCGATCCACCAGCGGTCCGTCGAATGGTCGATCCGGAAAGGCGAAGCTGCCGGCGCGCAGGGCAACATCGGCCAGCGCGCCTTCGAATGCCGGCGTGAGATCGAAGTGCGGTGCATCCAGCGTGGACGGCACCGAGCCGACGGCCAGGATTCGGTAGCCGCCAGGATCGCGTGCATAGATACCGGCACGCACACACGACCCCACGTCCAGCACCATCAGCCGTTCGGCGTCGGTCTTCACACGCATCGGGGCAGGCGTCGCATACTCGTATCAGTATGAACGAGGCGAGGCAAACACGCGCGGTCCGGCAGCCGGCGGCTGGCGGCCACTCAGAACCATGAAGTCAATCTCCTTCCAGTGGACGCCGGGGGTGGAGAGTTGGGAAGCCGAAACCGTGGTGTCCACGATTGCGCACCTGCAGGAAGTCGCGCTGGTGCTGGGCCAGCGTGCCGGGTTCAGTGTGGAGCGAGGGCAATTGCGGCCCTTCGGAACCTGGGTGATCCCGCAGCTTCCGCGCGGATCTCCGTACTGGAGCACGCTCTGGTACGTGGAACAAAGCCTTGATGCCGAGAATGGGCAGATCGTCGGCCCGCGCTACATCCGGACGTTCGAGCAGGAACCCTGGCAGCAGGCCGGACCGCACTACGACGTGGCCATCCTGGACCACGACCTGCGGGACGCTCCGGAGCACAACATCTCGCCGCAAAGCGATCCGCACGTGTTCGCCAGTTGCCGGCCGAACCTGGCCGCGGTGTTGTCGGTCCACCGCCTGCGCGCGATCTCCCAGGCGTCGGAGCGGCAGACCGCCTTGCGGCGGCTGGCCATCAACGCCTTTGGCCAGGTGCTGGAGTTACCCGGCGCCGACCGTCAGTCAAACGTGGAGCTGGCGCTTGGCCGACGGGTATGCCTGAACCGGTGCGCGCTACGGATTGCCCCGGACGTGGGGCAGCTGCTGGACTTCGCGCGCGAAGAGCACGAGACCCGCACCATCTACTGTGCCGAATGCACCGCCGACCTGCTGGACCACGTGATTCGGACGCACTTTCACCCGAATTAGCTCGGCACGCACGGCGACGTTCGGCGTCAGCTCGCAAATGCCGGCGTGCGGCGCGCGGTGGGCGGGGTGTTGCGCCGGTGAGGTTCGCGTAACAGACTGGATGCCCGACCGTTGAAAATCGTGGCGGCGCAACCTTATGCCTTGCCGCCAGCCGCCGCCCCGGGGAGTTGAGATGCGCAAGCTAGTCGTTGGTCTGGTCGTACTGCTGGTCGTGTTGGCCATGGCCGCTCCCGTCCAGGCCTTCGAATGCGATGGCATTCCGCTAAGCGACGGATGCTTGTTTACCGCCACGGGCGGTGACACGCCGAACCGCGACGACGACGGCTACGCCGTGACGAACGCGGGCGGCGTCCCGATGTGGGACTTCATCCGCGACAAGGACCTGCAAGCGCTCGGCTACCCGATCAGCGGACGCTGGGTGGAGGGCCCGTTCACGTTGCAGGCCTTCCAGAAGGTGATTCTGCAGTGGGACTCCGTCAACCGGCAGATGAACTGGTACAACACGCTTGACGCGCTGGCCAACCGGTATCCGCAGGTGGCGCTGCCGAACGTGCCGCCGCACCAGGTCCTGCCCGAGGACCGGGGCGTGACCGATTTCGCCGTGATCGTGCGGAACCACCTGGCGCTGCTGGACTCGAATCCGAAGATCAAGGCCGAATTCCTGGCCGATCCGAATTGGCTGAATCTGTACGGGCTGCCGATCCGCTACGAGGAGCGCGAGGTCAACGGCAATCCGCAGGGACTGCAGTTGCTGCGCGCGCAGCGGATCGTGTTCGAGGTCTGGAACGTGCCCGCGCCGGGCACCTCGCTGGGCGGCGTGGGACGGCAGAACGTGCCGGACAAGGTGAAGAAGCTCAGCAACGTGATCATCCCGGACGCGGCCAAGCCTCCGATTACCGCGGACCAGGCGGGCGGTCGCGCCGCGACGGCCCCGCCGCAGGGCGTGACGCAGCCAACGCCCGTGACGCCGACCCCGACCGAGGCGCCGGACACCACGCCGAAGACCACCCCGGCGACCGTCGGCGCGATTCCCGGACCGCGCATCCTGTCGCGCGGGCTGACCGGCTTCGGCATCCAGGGCGAATACCGTCGTTCCGACGACGGCCGCCTGGCGGATATCGTGAAGGCCGCGGGTCTGAACTGGGTCAAACAGCAGATTCCGTGGGAGGAAGTTGAGAATCGCCCCGGCGTCTTCAACTGGGGTCCGACGGATCGCCTGGTCAACACGATGAACGCCAAGGGGCTCAATATCCTGCTGAGCGTCGTGAAGTCGCCGGACTTCTATAAGGCCGAAGCGAGTAAGCGCGGCACCGGACACGGCCGGCCCTCCGATCCCGCGAGGCTCCGCGACTTCATGCGCGAGATCGCCGCCCGCTACAAGGGCCGCGTGCAGGCGTATGAGATCTGGAACGAGGAGAACCTCTCGCTTGAGTGGGGCACGTTCTCCAGCGCCTCGTACGGTCAGTTCGTCCAGCTTGTGAAGAACGGTTACCTGGGCGTGAAGGAGTCGGATCCCAACGCCATCGTGATCCTGGGCGCGCCGACGCCGACCGGGGTGTTGAATAACACGATCGCGATTGACGACGCGGTGTACCTGCAACGCGTCTTCGACTACAACAATGGCGAGGTCTTCAACTACTTCGAAGCGCTTGGCGTCCATCCCAACGGTGGCGCCAACGCGCCGGACGACTGGGTTGGCTCGGCGCACAACAGCAACGCCAAGTGCGGCGGCGGCTGGTCCACGCACCCGAGTTTCTTCTTCGACCGTTACAAGGAGCTGTACAACCTGATGGCGGCTCGCGGACACCCGGAGAAGACGGTCTGGTTCACGGAGTTCGGCTGGGCCACGATCGACGGTCCGGGCGCGCCCGCGGCGCCGGCGCGCGGGTACGAGTACGCTGCCTGTAACTCGGAAGCCGACCAGGCGGCGTTCTTTGCGCGCTCCTTTGCCAAGGTGCGGGCCGAAAGTTCCTACGTCACCCACATGATCATGTGGAACCTGAACTTCCAGCAGGTCGTGCCGAACACCGACGAGAAGTGGGCATTCGGCATCCTGCGACCCGACCTGTCGCCGCGTCCGGCGTATGACGCCATTCGGGCGATGCCCAAGTAGCAGGAATCATGCCAAGGGCCGGGCATTGGACAGGCGTCCGATGCCCGGCCCTTTGCCTATGCGGCCGCTAACGAGCCCCGCTGCGTAGACTCACGGCATGGGCACGCTGTTTGTGGTCGCCACGCCAATCGGCAACCTGGAGGACCTGACATTTCGGGCAGCCCGGGTGCTGCGGTCGGTGGATGTGGTTTTCGCCGAGGACGCGCAACGCGCCCGCAAGCTGCTGGGACATGTCGGCAGCAACCCCAAGGTCATTACCTACCGGGAGGACAGCCCGGAGAGCCGCGAGGATGCGGCGATCGAACGGCTGCGGGCCGGGGACGCGGCGCTGATCGTGGACGCCGGAACGCCGGGCGTGTCGGATCCCGGACCGGACCTGCTGGCGCGCGTGCGGGCCGAAGGGTTGCCCATCGTCCCGATCCCGGGACCATCGGCCCTGACGACGGCGCTGTCGGTCGTGTCGTTCGCCCGCCAGCCGGTGGCGTTTCTGGCCTTCTTGCCGGAGCGTCGGGTTCGGCGGGAGCGCCTGGTGCGGCGGGCCGCCGACACGGCCCGCACGCTGGTGATTTATCTGCCGCCGCACGGCGCGGCGGAGCGCCTGGCCGAACTGGAATCGTGGTTGGGCGATGTGCCGGCGGCGCTGTGCCGCGAACTCACGAAGCTCCACGAGGAGATCCTCGAGTCCAGCCTGGCGGGAATCGCCAACTACGTGGCGGTCGTTGGCGCGCGCGGCGAGCTAACGGTGGTGATCGACGTCGGCGGGGTGGCCGAATCGCCCACGGTCGACCGGGCGACGGTGGAGGAGCAGCTGCGAAGCCACCTGGAGGCCGGCACGCGCCCGGCCAAGGCGGCCGGCGCCGTGGCGCGGGCGCTGAAACTTCCGCGGGACGATGTCTACCGAATCGCGCGGGAGTTGCGCGAGCCGCCGGTCGGCAGCGCGTAGAATCGCCCACTGCACGCCCTTGCAACTGATCGCGCTGTGTCCCGCTACTACCTGACCACGTCCATCCCGTATCCCAGCGGCGAGCCGCATGTGGGTCACTCGTTCGAGATGATCACGGCCGACGCCATGGCCCGCTATCGGCGCCTGCGTGGCCAGGACGTGTTTTTTTTGGGCGGACTGGACGAAAACAGCCAGCGCGTCAGCCGCTCGGCTCGCGATGAGGGCATCGACACGCAGACCTATGTCGACCGGGCCGCCGTGCTCTTCCAGACCGCCTGGGATCTGGTGGGCGTGGAGTTTGATGACTTCGTGCGCACCACCGACCCACGGCATCTGGAGACGGTTCGCGCCTTCTACAACCGGGTGTACGAGAACGGCGACATCTACAAAGGGCGCTACGAGGGCTGGTATTGCGTTCGCTGCGAGGCGTTCTACGGTGACGAGGAGCTTGTCGACAACTGCTGCCCAACCCATCGCGTGCCGCCGGAGTGGTTGGAAGAGGACAACTACTTTTTCGCCCTGTCGCGCTACCAGGAGCCGCTGCTGGAGCTCTATGAGCAGCGCCCGGACTTCGTCTGGCCCGAATCGCGGCGGAACGAGATGTTGGGATTCCTGCGCCAGGGCCTGAAGGACTTCAGCATCTCGCGAGCCACCGGTGGGTGGGGACTGCCGTTGCCGAACGATCCCACCCACGTGATCTACGTCTGGTTCGACGCGCTAATCAACTACATCACCGGAATCGGCTTCGGGCAGCCCGGTGGGGACGACCTCTTCGAGCAGCGCTGGCCGGCGGACGTGCATGTGGTCGGCAAGGACATCGTGCGCTTTCACGCGATCTACTGGCCCGCCATGCTCATGGCGGCGGGGATCGAGATTCCCCGGCAGGTCTGCGTGCATGGGTGGGTGAACTTCGCCGGCGAGGAGTTGAGCCAGAGCGGCGGCCACGTGGTCCGCCCGGCCGAGGTTGTCGAACGGTTTGGCACCGACGCGCTGCGCTACTTCCTGCTGCGCGAGGTCGCCTTCGAGCGCGACGGCGACTTCACCTGGGAAGGCATGGCGCGTCGCTACCAGCACGACCTGGGCAACGACCTGGGCAACCTGGTGCTGCGCAGCACGTCCATGTTGCACCGCTACTTTGGCGGGGTCGTGCCTGAAGTCGCCGACCTGACGACCCAGGAATCAGAGCTGCGTGGCGCCGAGCAAACGGCCTGGGAACTGGCCGCCCATCAGTTTGAGAGCTGGCGATTCCACCTGGCCCTGGCCGCCGTGTGGCGCTACATCACCGCGGTCAATCAGTACATCGAACGGACGGAGCCCTGGCGGCTGGCGCGCGACGACGACCAGCGCCCGCGCTTGCAAACGGTGCTGGCTACGCTCATGGACGCACTGCCGCGGATCGCAACGATGATCCGTCCCGCGATGCCGGAAACCTCCGATCGGATCGAGGCCCAACTGGGAATCGCCGGGCGGTCGGCGGCATGGGGCGCTGACGCCAGCGCGATCCGGGCCGGCCAGGACGTCCCCGGCGGTCCGCCCCTGTTCCCCCGCCTGGACGGATAGTCCGCCTGTTCGACAGTCACGCGCATCTCGCCGATCCGGGGTTCGCCGGCGACCTCGACGGCGTGCGCCAGCGCGCCGCAGCCAACGGGGTGGACGAGGCGTTGGTGGTGGCGACCGACCTGCCTACCAGCGCGCGGGCGATCGCCATGAGCCAGGACTTTCCTGGCTGGTACGCCACGGTTGGCGTGCATCCGCATGACTGCGGAGGCTTCGACACGACGACGGTCGATGCGCTCCGCAAGCTGGCCGGCAACCGCGGCGTGCGGGCCATTGGCGAAAGCGGCCTGGATTTCTACCGCGACCATCAGCCGCGAGAGCTTCAGGAGCTTGCGTTCCGCGCCCACTGCCGGCTGGCCGCCGATCTGGATCTGCCGATCGTGATCCATCAGCGCGACAGCCTGGACGCGGTGGAAGGCGTGCTGCGGGAGGAGCTGGGGGCCGCCGGCGGGGTGATGCACAGCTTTACGGGACCGCCGGCGTCCGTGCCGCGGTTCGTGGACCTGGGCCTGCACATCTCGATCTCCGGCATCGTCACGTTCAAGCGGGCGGACGAGGTGCGGGAGACGGCGGCGGCCATTCCCGGCGATCGGCTGCTCATCGAGACGGACGCACCCTATCTGGCGCCCACGCCGATGCGTGGGCGCCGCAACGAGCCGGCTTACCTGACGCATACGGCGGCCGTGGTCGCGTCGGTGCGAAATGTCTCGGTATCCTCGCTGCGCGCAACCACGACGCGAAACGCACGAGAGCTTTTTCGGTGCGCTCCCACGCCGTGACGGGTCGGCGGCAGCCGCGCGACCTTTCGCAAATCCTGGCCCCGGTACAGATGGGGCAGGCACAAGTCGAGGCGGAGTTGGACCGCTGCGTGGCGGACAGCCAACTCCCACTGCTGCAGACCGTGCTGGCGTCGGTGCTGGGTGGCCAAGGCAAGCGCCTGCGCCCGGCCATCGCGCTCTTGATCGGGCAGGCCTATGGCGTTGATCAGGCGGAAGTCGTGCTGCTCGCGGCGGGTACCGAGGTTCTGCACAGCGCCACGCTGGTTCACGACGACATCGTGGATGAAGCGGACTCGCGACGCGGGCAGCCATCGGTGCACGCGGCCTGGTCCGCCAAGGTCGCCGTCCTGGCCGGCGACTATCTCTTTGCCAGCGCGGCGGACCTGGTGGCCCGGCTGAACCGCCCCAAAATCGTGCGGCAATTCGCCGACACGATTCATGTGATGTCGCGCAGCGAGTTCGTGTTCCCGAGTTTCAACGGCGATCCCGATGCGACGCGGCGGCAGTACCTGGAGAAAATCAGCGGCAAGACCGCGGCGCTGATCGCCCTGGCCTGCGACGCGACCGGGGTGCTCGCCGACGCGCGGGATGACGAGGCGCAGGCGCTGCACGACTTCGGGTGGTCGCTGGGCATGGCCTTTCAAGTCACGGACGACGTGCTGGACATTGCGGGCGTATCCCAGGAGACCGGCAAGCCGGTGGGCGGCGATCTGCGGGCCGGGTTGCTGACCCTGCCGGTAGTCGAATACTTGGATGCGGCCGACCGGCCAACGCCGGTGATGCGGCGGCTGGCCGAGGGCGAAGGCCTGTCGGAGGCCGAGTCCGAGGAGGCCATCGCCACATTGCGGGATTCGGGCGCCGTGGACGCGGCGCGCGCGGCCGCCGAGGGGTTTGCCGACCAGGCGCGCTCGGCCCTGGGGCGCCTGCCGGCCCATCCGGGATTCGATGCCCTGGCCGATCTCGTCACGTACGCGACGGATCGGCATTCCTAGGTCCGCCGGCGGCCGCCGTGCCTGAGCGCAAGGCCCCCTGGGTGCGGCCGATGTTTGAGGCGATCGCGCCTCGCTATGACCTGCTCAACTTCCTGATGAGCTTCGGGATGCATCACGGCTGGCGTCGACGCGCGGTGCGCGAGGCGCTGGCGGATGAGCCGCGCGTGGTGCTGGACATGGGCACGGGGACGGGCGACCTGGCCCTGGCGATACTGCGCGGCGGAGGCGGCGGGCCAGAGGTCGTCGGCCTGGATTTTGCTGGAGGCATGCTCAGCATCGCGAGGCAGCGCGCCGCGGCGGCCCCGGCCGGCGAGCGCGCACGGTTCGTGATGGGCGATGCGTTGCACCCGCCGCTGGCGGATGGATCCGTGGACGCCGTGGTGAGCGGATTCCTGCTGCGGAATGTTGATGGGCTGCCGGAGGTCTTTGCGGCCATGGCGCGGGTGCTGCGGCCCGGCGGCCGGCTGGTGATCCTGGAAATGACGCCCATGCGCCGCCGGCTATTGCGCCCCTTCTTTCGCCTGTACTTCAATCGCTGGGTCCCGTTGCTGGGACGCCTGGTAAGTCGCCATGCCAGCGCCTATACGTGGCTGCCGCAGTCGGTGGACGAGTTCGTGAGCGCGGAGGCCCTCGCCGGGTTGATCGCGGCGGCCGGGTTTTCCGACGTGCGCGTGCGTCGACTTGGACTCGGCAGCGTGGCCCTGCACACGGCGACCCGGGCGTAGCGATGGACGCCGTCCGGCGCGTGTCGCATGTCCACGAGTGGAATCGGCTGGCGGCCGGGTTCCCGGGCGCCAACCTGCTGCAGTCCGGGGCCTGGGGAGACTTGAAGTCGCGCTACGGCTGGCGGGCCGTGCGGCTGGCCCTCGGCGACACCGACGCCCCCGGCGGAGGCGTGCAGGTCTTGATCCGAACGCGTCGAGTGCCGCCGCTGGGGCCTTCAGTCGGCCTGGCCTACGTGCCGCGCGGACCGCTGGCGGAGTCGGACGCGGGCGCCCAGGCGCTCATCGAGGCGTCGATCGACGAAGCACGGCGCCATGGGGCTTCGTTGCTGCGGGTTGAACCAGCGCGTTCCAGGCACGCGGCGATTCTCAAGGCGCGGGGCTTTCGCCCGACCGAAGCCTTCGTGCAGATTCCGCGGACGGGGATCGTGGACCTGGCCGCAGATGACGCGGAACTGTTGGCATCGTTCAAATCCAAGATGCGCTACAACATCCGGCTGGCGGCTCGGCGCGGGGTCGGTATTGAGACCGGCGCCAGCGAGCCCGCCCTTGACGACTTCTACGAAATGACCAGGGCCACCGCCCTACGCCAGGGGTTTGCGGTGCATGCAAAGTCGTACTACCGGGACGTGGCGCACACGTTTGGCGATGATGCCGCGCTATTCGTGGCGAGATTTGAGGGGCGGCCGCTGGCGGCGCTGTTGAGCGTGGCCTTCGGCCCGGAGGCGGTGTATCTGTACGGCGCGTCGTCCGACGCCGAACGGGGCCGGATGGCGCCGCACGCCGTGCAATGGGCGGCCATGCGGTGGGCTCGGTCACGCGGCTGCCGGCGCTATGACCTGTGGGGAATGGCCGATCCGGACGATCCAGACGACCCGATGTCCGGCGTACATCGCTTCAAGCTGGGCTTCAATCCTCGCCTGGTGAACTATCCGGGTACCTATGACCTCCCAATGCAACGTATCCGCTCCTGGGTGCTGACCTCGGGCGTGTTGCGAGCGCGCGCGGCAGTGCAGCGGTGGCGCGGTCGACCGCAAAACTAAAGGCCGGACGTCGTGCATCCATCGTTTGACGCGTTGATCAAGGGGCTGGCCGGAGCGGAATTGGTTCGTGGGACCAGCGCCGCGATCGGTGACATTGCGCATGACTCCCGCGACGTGAAGCCTGGATCGTGCTTCGTGTGCCGGCGCGGGTTGCGGGTTGACGGCCACGCTTACGTTCCCGCGGCCCTGGCCGCGGGTGCGGCGGCAATCGTGGCGGAACGTCCGGTCGAGACGCCCGCGGACATCGGCCTGGCGATCTTGCCGGACGGCCGCCTGGCGCTGGCCGCACTGTCCCGCCGCTTCTGGGGCGAGCCGGACCGTCAACTGGGACTGGTGGGCGTGACCGGAACCGACGGCAAGACCAGCACCTCGAGGCTGATCGCCTGGATGCTGGGCGCGTACGTTGATCGGGTCGGCGAGCTTACGACCGTCAATAGGCGCGCCGGCGGTGTGGACCTTGAAAAGTCGAGCCGGCTCACCACGCCGGAAGCGCCCGTGGTTGCCCGGCTCCTGGCCCGAATGGTGAGGGAAGGCGACGCGTGGGCCGTGGTGGAGGTCGCGTCGCACGCGCTCGAACTGGCGCGCGTGGACGGCTTCGCGTTCGACCGGGCCGTGATAACCAACGTCACGCACGAGCACCTGGATCTGCACGGGACGCTGAAGGCCTACCGCGCGGCCAAGCGCCGGTTGCTGGACCTGCTGGCACGGGGTCCGGACGACGGGCGGGGGAAGGTTGCCGTGCTCAACGCCGATGATCCGGTAACGGCCGGCTTCGCGGATGGATGCCCGAGCGACGTGCTGACTTTCGGCGAAACGAATCCGGCCGACGTGTCGGCACGCTGCGCTGGCGTTACGCCCGACGGGCTGGTGATCGCCGGCACGTCGCCGTGGGGCGCCTGGGAGGCGGCCACGCGCCTGCGCGGGCGCTGGAACGTCGCCAACGTGGCGGCCGCCGTGGCCTGCGTGGGCAGCGTCGTCGGCGACGTGTCAGCGGGCGTGGACCGCCTGGCGACCTTCGCGCCGGTCAAGGGTCGGATGGAAACCGTCCAGGTGGGCCAGCCGTTCCAGGTGATTGTGGATTTCGCGCACACGCCCGCCTCGCTGGCCGCTTGCCTCGCCGAAGTTCGGACGGAAACGCCGGGCCGCGTGCTGGTGGTATTTGGCAGCGCCGGGAACCAGGACGCGGAGAAGCGCCCGATGCTCGGCCGCGCCGCGGCGCAGGGCGCGGATGTGGCGATCGTGACCAACGAGGATCCGCGACGCGAACGTCCCGAGGACATTGCGCGGGCAGTGGTGGCGGGGACCACCGGTGGCGGCGCGCGCGTTGAAGTCGTGCACGACCGGCGCAAGGCCATCGCACGGGCCTTCGAACTGGCCCGAGCGGGCGACGTTGTGGTGCTCGCCGGCAAGGGCCACGAACAGTCGATGCAGTTCGCGGACCACGAACAGCCGTGGGACGAGGCCGGGGTCGCTCGCGAGATCCTGGCCGCGTCGGGTTACGACAACCGCTGAGTGACGCCGCGGCTCAGGCGGTACAACCGCCCGGCTTCACGCCGCCGCCATTGGTGTTGAAGGAACTCCCGCAGCCGCAGGTCTGCTCGGCGCTGGGATTCCTGACCGTGAAACCACGGCCCATCATGCTGTCGACGAAGTCGATTTCGGCCCCAACCATCATGTGGGCGCTGGAGCTGTCGACAAAGATGTCCACGCCGCGCGACTCCAGGACGATGTCGGTGGGTTCGGGCGCGCGGGCGATGGCCATGGCGTACTGGTTCCCGGCGCAGCCGCCGCCCATGACGGCGACCTTGAGCGCCCCGTAGGACTCGCCCTTGCCCTCCAGGATCTCGCGAAAGGCCCGGGCGGCGCGCTGGGACAGCGTCACCGCGGCGGGCGGTTCGGGTGCCGGCGGTGCGGCCATCGGCAGCGACATCCGCTCAGCCGCTGGCTTGTCTTGCGGCAGGCCAATGCGTTCGCCTGTTTCAACCGCGCTCATGCAATCCCCCGACACTTGTGCGACACGGCTCGCCGACGAGTCTTCTGAACCTAGCACGCGGCGGCCATGCGCGGGTAGCGAGGTCCGTGGAAGTCCCGGCCCGCCGATAAAATGGATGCAAATCGCCCCTCCGCGCCCGAGGACGTTCAGCCATTCGCGACGCAGCTTGCCAGCCTGACGTGCGTGCCGCGGTTGTGGCGCGGATTCGGCGGTCCAGGCGTCCGCTGATCGTTTCGCATCGGAACCCTGACCCGGACAGTCTCGGTTCAGCCCTTGGTCTCGCGGCGATTTTCGACGCGCTGGGCGCGTCGCCCGTCCTGGCGGTCAGCGAGCCCGAGAGCATCGATCCGGTAATGGCCACGATTCCGGGGAGCGCGCGCTTCCACCCGTTGACCGTTGACGTGCTTGCGGCGCCGCCGCACGGGCAAGCGTTTGACGCGCTCTTTTCCGTCGACACAGCCAGCCTGTACCTGCTGAGCTCAGAAGACAGGGTCCGAGCGGCGCTTGCTGAAATCCGCCCGATCGTGAACATCGACCATCACGTCACCAACGAGCGCTTCGGCGATCTGAACTACGTGGTATCGGACGCCGCCGCCGCGGCGGAGGTGATTTGGATGCTGCTCAGCACGCTGGGTGGCGGCATCTCACGCGCGGGCGCGATCGCCCTGCAGGCCGGGCTGGTGGCCGATACGTTGGGCTTCCAGACAAAGGAAACCGGCCCGCGCACACTCAGGGCCGCCGCCGCGCTTCAGGCGATGGGCGGCGACACATCGGACGTCCCTCGCCGCGTGCTGAACGTGCGAACGTTCGAAGCGTCACGACTTCTCGGCGCTGCGTTGGCGGCCGCGGTTCGGTCCGAGGACGGACGCGTGATCTGGACACAGGTGAGCGCCGAGATGGCCGCCGGCGTCGGAGCTCGAATTGCCGACTCGCAGGGAATCCCGAATGTCCTGCAAGACATCGCGGACGCGGTGGCGGTGGCGGTCTTCTACGAGGTGAGCGATTCCCGGACGCGCGTCAGCCTGCGCTCGCTGGGACCGCGAATCGACGGCGTGGCCGCGTCGTTCGGTGGCGGTGGCCATGCGCTGGCGGCTGGCGCCACCGTGCATGCGCCGCTCAACGTGGCCACCGAGCAGGTGCTGGCGCGCATGGCGAAGGCGCTGGACGGAAGCTAGATCCGGATCCGGCGTAACGCCGGGACGGTCTGCTGCGGTCTCATAGTGACCGAAGAATCGGGACCCGTCATTGTTAGAATCGACACCGGCTGGACGAGTGGCATTGCCGCCTGGTTCAGTCCGAGCCTGATGCTCGCTAGAGCTGGCGGCGACTGTTGAGGATCACCGTGCGACGTTGCCCAACACGAGCGAGATCCCGCGCCGGGGCGGCGGTTGGCTGCGCGTGCCTGGTACTGATACTCACGTCGCTCGTGGCGTGCAATGGAAGCGCCGCGGAGACGTCGAGTGTGCTGGTGCCCACGCGGCCGCCACCGGAGGCCGAAAGCCCGGTGCCGACGGTAGGAGCGCTTCCGTCCGGTCCCACGGCTACAGCCGTGGCGGCCGCGCCGCGTGCTGCGTCAACGTCAACGCCCGCGGCTCCGGCGGCGACGGCCACCACACCCACACCGTTGCCCGCAACGCCCGCGTCGACGGCGCCTCCGACCGCGCCGCCGCCCACCGCGG
>JAPPKM010000078.1 GCA_028874315.1 Chloroflexota bacterium | reverse complement strand
GCATCGAGACCGAATACGGGCTCAACTGCGAGGGCTTTGCGGGCGAACCTGACTTCGCCTACGAGGCGGCTCGACTGATCCAGGCGGCGCCGGTTGAGGGCGCGTTTCGCGGCTGGGATTACGTTGGGGAGGATCCGTACCGCGACCTCCGGGGCGGACGGGCGGACCGGCTGGAGCGCGACCCGCGCGATCTTACGGGCTCGACGGACCGCAGCAGCCGCATGTCGCGGGACGAACTGCTGGCGAACACGGTGCTGCCCAACGGGGCACGGCTGTACAACGATCACAATCATCCGGAGTACTGCACGGATGTCTGCCTGACGCTGAAGGACCTGGTGGCGCAGGACAAGGCGGGCGAGCGGGTGATGTTTGCGGCGGAGACGGCGCGGAACGCGATGCTGGGTTACGGGCAGATTCGACTGCTGAAGAACAACACGGACTACCACGGACGTAGCTACGGATGCCACGAAAACTACCTGACGTCGCGCAGGATCCCGACGGACGATCTGATCCGGGTGACAGTGCCGTTCCTTGCGACGCGGCAGGTGTTCGCGGGGGCGGGTCGAGTCGGGATCGAGGGCGGGGATCCGTTGCAGTTGCAGATGTCGCAGCGGGCGGACTTCTTTGAGGAAGTGACGGGCATCAACACGACGGCGCGGCGGCCGATCTTTAATACCCGGGACGAGCCGCACGCGGACGCGGGGAAGTACCGGCGGCTGCACGTAATTGCCGGCGACGCGAACCGGAGCGAATGGGCGACGGCAATGAAGGTAGGGACCATGGCCCTGACGCTGGATCTGGCGATGGAGGGCTGGCGACCGTCCGAGCGGCTGACGGATCCGGTGCGGGCGGTGCGGCGGGTGTCACACGACCTGGACTTTGGCGGCGTGGTGGACCTGGAACGCGGGGGGCCGGTTTCGACGCTGGACGTGCAGCGATGGTATTGCGATGCGGCCCAGCGTTATCGAGGGCGGGACGCCGAGACGACGTGGGTGCTGGATGAGTGGGCAGCGGTGCTGGAAGACCTGAGGCAGGACCGGTCGCTGGCGTCGGATCGGGTGGATTGGGTCGCAAAGGAGTGCCTGATCGCGGAGATGCGGGAGGACTTTGGTCCCGAATGGAAGGACGAGGATGCGCGCCGGGTGGACCTGGGGTACCACGTATTGGATCCCGACTGGTGCGTGTACGACATGCTGGTGGACGAGGGCCGGATGCGCCGGATCGTGAGCGATGCGGATATCGAGCGGGCGCTGACGGAGCCGCCGACGGGCACGCGGGCGACGGTTCGGGGGGACGTGCTGCGCAGGTTCGGCGAGGACGTGAGCGCGGTGGAATGGGACCGCGTGGTGTTTCGTCGGAACGGATATGACGTGAGACTTCGATTCGACGACGTGGCGGGACCAGAAGTCGATCGGCTGGGGCGGCTGGTTGCGGAAGCGGAGACGCTGGAGGGATTGCTGACCGCGCTGGACGCGGACCGGAGGTGATTGACATGAGGCAGTTGTTGCACGTGGGTCCGGCCTGGCGGGGCGAAACCGAGGCGCCGACCAAACCGGCGGAAGCGCCGACGGAACCGGTGGCACCGGACAAAGAAGAAGACCTGCGGGAGCGCAGGCGGCGGATCATTCGGGAGATTCCGGACCCGACGCCTCAACCGGGCGGGCAATAGCGGCAACGCATGGACGACATCGTCTTTGGGACGGAGATCGAGTTCGCGTCCGCCGGGGCGTTGCCGCCCGGGCAGGCGGCGCGGCTGGTGAAGTCAATCCTGTTCCAGGACCGCCGGTTCGGTCTGATCGATCCGGCGCCGCGGGAGTGGGACGAGGAACCGGGGAACGGTGGACACCTGTTCAACGGGGCGCGGTTGTACCTGGACTCGGGGCACATCGAGTACGCCTCGGCGGAGTGCCGGACGCTGCGGGACATCGTGGAACAGGAGAACGCGGCCTCGGCGGTGCTGCTGGACACGGTGGAACGGCAGGAGATGAACCGGAAGCTGTTCTTCATTAAGAACAACACGGACCATCTGGGGAACACGTTCGGGTACCACGAGAACTACTCGATCGTGACGAGTCCGCGGAGCCGGGACCTGGTGCTGGGCTTGCTGCCGTTTTTGACGACGCGGCAGCTATATGCCGGGGCGGGGATGACGCTGAATCCGAAGGAGGCGGGGGGGCGGCTGCCGTTTCACATGTCGCAGCGGGCGGCGTTCGTGTCGGTGGACGTGAGCCACCGGGTGCGGTTTGGGGGGCGGCCGATCATCAACCTGCGGGATGAACCGCTGAGCGAACGGACCGGCCTGCGGCGGCTGCACGTGGTGGTGGGGGACGCGAACCAGTCGCAGTACGCGACGGCGCTGAAGGTGGGGAGCACGGCGCTGGTGGCGCAGTTGCTGGCGGCAGGCTGGAATCCGGAGCTGTACCTGGACGAGGCGGTGCGGTCGATCAAGTCGATATCGCGTAATCCGGGCGGGCCGTGGCCGGTGGAGTTGGTGGACGGGCGGACGATATCGGCGATCGACGTGCAGCGGACTTACCTGGAGGCCGCAGCTTCGGCCTTTGGTGGTCGCGACGCGGACACCGACTGGACGCTGGCGGCGTGGAATGAGTGCCTGGACGGGCTGGCGACGGACCCGGAATGCCTGATTGGCAGGGTGGACTGGGTGACGAAGCTGTCGGAATTGCGGGACTACGCGGACGATTCGCCGGAAGGCTGGGCGGACCCGGACCTGGTGAAGCTGGACCTGGCGTACCACCACGTTGATCCCACAGTTAGCCTATTCAGCGAGTTGCAGCGGCGCGGGCTGATGAACCGGCTGGTTTCGGGGCCGGTGAATCCGCTAGCCATTCCGGAGGGGACTCGGGCCGGGGCACGGGGGCGAATCGTGCGGGCGCTTTCGGAGGCGCGCGCGGACTCGCACATCGACTGGAAGGACATCCAGCACAACCTGGGCGCCCTGGCGAGCTGGGAGAACCAGCTGTACCTGGTGTACCAGTACATCGAGCACTGGCGGGAACTGGACGAGTTTGGGGGCTGGTCATTCGTGCCGTACCTGGTGGACTGGGACGGGATTGGGGTGCGGGGGCGGATTTTCGAGATGCCCGATCCGTTTCAGGAATATGCGGACGAGGCGGAGGAGTTTGCGGGAGCGGTGGAAGGGTATCTGGGCAGTTAGGTCGCCAGGTGTTTCAATGCCAGGGCCAAGGCTTCTGATCCAGACGGGACCCGGCCCGGCGTTGAGGCGCGCAGCCACTGGCTGCCCGAAAAGGGGGGCACATGCCTGAAGCCGGATTCGATCCGCTGACCGCGGTTCACTACCACGAGACCGATCCCGGGGTTCGGTGGACCAAGGACACGGCGCCTGTGATCGAGTTCAACTCGTTGAATCCCGCCAACGGGGTGCTGACTCCAAATGTGGTGGCTCTGGCCGGGGGCGGCTTCCGGATGTATTACACGGGTTTTGCGCCTGCGACTACGAGGAACGATCACCTGGGACACATTCTGAGCGCCTATTCGCCCGACGGGTCGGCATGGAGGCACGACGATGGCGTGAGGATCGACGTCCACGGACACCACGCCGCCCAGCGCACGCTGTGTCCTGACGTGGTGCCGATCCCCGGGGGCTGCCATCGCATGTATTACGAGGCCCGGAGCCCGGACGCTCCCACGGTCATCCTGAGCGCGACGTCAACCGACGGGCTGGATTGGGTGTTGGAAGACGGCGTGAGGATCGGCGACGATGAGTGGTCGTACGGGTCGCCGCGCTGCGTGTACTTTCCGACCGATCGGGGGCTGGTTTGCCGGCTCTACTTTCACCACTATTCGTTTCCGTTGGCGTCGGGACTGGACGCGCAGAATCACATCGTCAGCGCGGCGTCCCGGGATGGACTCAACTTCGAGATAGAGCTGGGCGTGCGTATTTCCCAGGAAACCGACCGGGAGACGTACGCCGTATATGCCCCGGAAGTGGTTCGCCTGGGCGACGGCAGCTTCAGGATGTTCTATGCCGCGTGGGCCGAAGATATCGATGGAGGCATCTTCACCGCAGTTTCAAACGACGGGATCGAGTGGACGAAATCGCCGGAACCGTTGCTGGACCTGGACGTCGAGTTGGATTGCAGGATGGTCTCGGAACCCTGCGTGATTGAGCTGCCGGACGGGCGGTGCCGGATGTTCTATGAGGCCAGAGACTCGGCACGTCGAGCGCGGATTCTGAGCGCTACCTCGGGGTGAGCCGCCGGATAGCCCCAACCAGGACGCCCGAGCCGAAGTCGAGCGAAGGGCAGGCTCCCTGGCCAGTCACATCGGACTGGTCCCGCTAGCGAAGGGAAAGAGAACCCCCAGCGCAAGCCGAAGCATTGTTCGGACTCAGGCCGGGGGAAGGGCGGGGGCGCCGCTGTCGGGGGCAGCGGCGGATTGGGTTATGCGGGAACTTTGTCGAGGGCGGTGACGAGTTCGTCGAGTTCGCCCGCGAGGGCTTCGAGCCGGCGGCCGCCGTAGCCGCTCTCGATGAGAGTCTCGGCCTGCTGCAGCGCGCCGCGGACTTCGTTCCACTTGGCGCGGCCGGCGTCAGTGAGCATGAGCTTGAACGAGCGTCGGTCATCCGGGTCCACGTCGGCGGTGATCTGTTCGGATCTCACCAGGCGCTTGATGAGTTCGGACGTTGCGGCCGGGCTGCGGCCAAGCTCACGCGAGAGCTGCGTGGGCGTGACCGGCTCGGTGGCGCCCGCCAGGAACTGGAGCGCGCGCGCCAGCGGTAGCGAGACGCCGGCCTCGTCGCAGGCAGAGTTGAGATGCCCGGCGAGGCGATGCGATCCAACTAGCAAGCGGTGGATGGTGGAGTCCTGAAGGCTGTGAAGTCCATTGGCCGCCCCATTGGCGGACCCGTTGCGATGCGCGGCTATCGGAATGCCTCTCTTTTCTCGTCGCCGGGGATGCGATGCGCAGCCCGGGCACTCGGATTTTGGCGTGTTTGTGAACGGATTCACAAACTCTAGTCTGTATTTATACGGTCTGGAATCGTTTTGCGCAAGTGGCAACCGCGCAAATGTGCGTCGGAACAAGTTTCCGAGAAACCTTTCCGAGTCCCGACCGACCCGAGCGAAGGGCCAGGGAGCGCCTGTGCCATGCTGGCTGCCACCACACGTTCGACGAGGCCACCCATGTCCGACGCGTTGTTGAATCGCGAGGGGATCGAGGCGTTGATCCCGCACCGAGAACCGTTCATCTTCGTGGATCGCATCGTAGAACTGGAGTACGGCCAGCGGGCGGTGGGAATCATGGACGACGTCAGCGCGCATCACGAGCACGTGCTGAGCGGGCATTTTCCGGGATTCCCGGTGCTGCCGGGCGCGATCATCGTGGAGGCCGTGGCCGAGGTGGGCGGTGTGGCGGCACTGGGGATGCCGGAGAACACGGGAAAGATCGCGATGTTGACGGGACTGGACAAGTGGAAGTTTCGGCATCCGGCGCGCCCAGGGGACGAGTTGCGGCTGGAGGCCGAGGTGATCCGCT
>JAPPKM010000176.1 GCA_028874315.1 Chloroflexota bacterium | reverse complement strand
CGGTGTTGGGATTCAACCTGCTGGGTGACGGCCTGCGGGATCTGCTGGACCCCCGCATCCGGCGTCTCGCGCGCTGACAGACGAGGACGAGAGTCCATGCGTGCCAGCCTGTTCAGGCGGGCTCAGACTTGCAGCGCTGCTTGAGTTCGCGTTCGTGATCTTTGGTGGGACACGGTTGCACCGCTCGTGGGCGTAACCAGCCGGTTCCGGCAAGGCGGCGCGGACCAGTGAGGACGCGGGCACTTCGGCCCGTCTAGCGTCCGATCCGCCAGGCCGTCACGCCGCCCCACGCGTCGAGCGCGGCAAGCGCGCGCCCGTCCGGCCGCCAATAAACCCCGGCCACGGCACCCTCCACAACCGCAGCACCTTGCGCGCCGCCGTGTCCATTCTTCCGTAGTGACCAGACAACCACGCCGCCATCGCGTGCCCCTGATGCCAGGCGTGTTGCGCCGGGAGCGAAGGCAAGCGTCGTGACGGGTTCTACATGAACATCCAGCACGCCGGGCCGCGTGCCTTCGGGCCCTTTTCCCCGGAAGCTCCAGACCGTCACCGCCTGCCCGCCGCCGGTGGCCAACAGGGTGCCGGTGTCATCGAACGCCAGGGCCGACGGCTTGGCCGGATAGCCCGACATCATGGAGTCCTCCTCGGTGGAGCGACGCCAGAAGTGCACCGTGTTGTCCTGGCTGCCGCAGGCCACGATATCCCCGTCCGGGCTCAATACCATCGACACCAGGGAGCCCTGCCACTCAAACTTCTGGCGCGGCTCCCCAGTGGACGTGTCGAAGAAGGCAACCCGTCCGTAACAGGCCGTCGCCAGTTCCTCTGCGCCGGACCACGCGATCGCGCTGACGGTGCTGGGATGATCGGGAGATCGCCAGACCTGCGCTCCATCCGCATCGTAGGTGCAGACCTGCCGGGAGCAGGAGGCCGCCAGACACTGGCCGTCCGGCGACCACGCCACGTTTTCAACCCAGTCGCTTCCGACCTCGATCGCCTGGCTGACCTGACCTTCGGCGGCACTCCAGACCAGGACGCGGCCGTCCTGGCCAGCCGTGGCGAACGCGTGTCTGCGTGGGTGCATTGCCACCGCGAGCACGCCGCCCTGATGGACTTCGGGCTGCGCCCAGATGGTGGCGCCGGACTTGCCGTCGAACGCGTAGACGCCGCCGGCGGTATCACCAACCACCAGCACCTCGCCGCGTACGGTCCAGCCCCCTGCGATGGCGTAGTCACCGACCTCCGCGGCCCAGCCCGGGCGAAGCACACCCCTCGGGCCATCGGCACTCAATTCAGACACGCCTCGAAGTCCTGGCGCATGCTCTGCTCATCGAGGTTGCGGCCGATGAATACGAGCTGATTGCGGCGGGGCGTCTCCCCCCACTCGCGATCCGGCTGGCCGTCAAAGAGCATGTGAACCCCCTGGAAGACGAAGCGGCGCGACTCACCCGCGAGGCTGATGAAGCCCTTCATTCGGAAGATGTCCACCCCGCGTTCACGGAGCAGCTCGCTAAGCCACATGTTGAGCCTGTCGGGATCCACGTCGCCGTCAATCTCGATTGCGATCGAGCCCACTTCGTCGTCGTGCTCGTGCTGGGCGACCCAGGTTCGCTCGGCCTCGGTGGGGACCACCGCACCATCGGCGTTCTTCAATTGGAGATCGAACTCCTCCGCGAGGTGCTGGGCGTAGAGGCCAACCCGCATTGGCGTATCGACCTCCAGGAAGAACGACTTGCGCCCTGGTGAATCGAGCTGGAGGTTCACGTGCGTTCCGACGGAAGTCTCTTGCCCCGGGTGAATGGGCTCCGCAGGTTCGGCGTATCGCCGCACACACCACTCCGCGCTCTCACGGAGCGCAACGTCATCCGTGCCCTGGTCAGACACGACGACGAGCGACATTTCCGGATCAGGTCCCTCGGCGAGGCTGAGTTCGTAGCGGCCGACATCGAGCGAATAGACCCCGGTCCATTCGAACGGATACTCCGGCTCGAGGAAGGTGGGGCGGCGCTCGAGCGCCTGGTCCAGGTCGAAGGCGCCGAGGTTGAGGACCGTATCGACGGACACGTCCGCCCGCTCACTGCGCACGACGCGCGCCATCCGGTTCATGTCTCGAAGCCGAGTTTCGAGCCCGTCGAGCGCCTCGCCGTTAACGAGGTCCGTCTTGTTGAGCACGAGAACGTCGGCAAACGCGATCTGCTCCGTGCTTTCGTCGCTGCGGCCGAGTTGCTGGTCGATGTGGGCTGCGTCGACGAGGGTGACGATGCCGTCAAGCGCGTACGCCGAGCCAATCTCGTCGTCCATGAAAAACGTCTGAGCGACTGGACCGGGGTCGGCCAGCCCCGTGGTCTCCACCAGCACGTAGTCGAACTTGTCGCGGCGCTTGTTCAGATTGTTGAGTACCCGAATCAGGTCTCCGCGCACGGTGCAGCAGATGCAGCCGTTCGACATCTCGAATATTTCCTCGTCAGCATTGATGACGAGGGCCTGATCGATGCCGACCTCCCCATACTCGTTCTCGACCACGGCGATGCGCTTGCCGTGCTCCTCAACCAGGATCCGATTGAGCAGGGTCGTCTTACCAGAGCCGAGGAAGCCGGTGAGGATGGTGACGGGTACTTTGCTCGGCGTGTCCATATAGAACCCTCTCGCGGACCGTGTTGATATTCGGTCTCAATTAGCGACTCTTGGATGGTACACACCGGCGCAGTCGCACTCAACCAGCGATCACCCTCGGAGAGCGGGTGCGCACACCGCCCGCTACTGCCCGGCCGTCTAGTCGCCATGCGGTCGCGGTTTGGGGGAAGCCCGTCGGCGCTGTGCAGAGCGCACTCTTCGAAGGGCTCGCGCGCCGGCATACGGGCCACATCCACGCTGTTGGCCCGACGGCCTCTTGCTACGCTCCAGGGAACCACACGTGCTAGAAGCCGGCCCGGGAACGCTCCGATGTCCGTGAAGCTTTCTGAGGTTCTAAAGGACACCGATAAGGCTTCACGCGTCGATTCCGCCGTGAGCGAATACGAAGAGCAATTCAGGAACGCCGAGCGTGGCGAATCAGACGATGAGCAGAGCGACCACAAGACGATCAACAATCTCTACTACGACCTGGTTACCGACTTTTTCGAGTACGGCTGGGGCAAGTCGTTTCACTTTGCGCCCCGCGTCCCCGGCGAGAGCTTCAAGGCATCGCTGGCTCGGCACGAGCACTACATGGCGCACGCCCTGGGGCTCAGGCCCGGGATGGTCGTGGCCGACATCGGGTGCGGCGTGGGCGGGCCGCTGATGGAGATCGCCCGCTTTTCCGGCGCAAAGATCGTTGGCGTCAACAGCAATGCCTATCAGCTCGAACGCGCCCGGAAGCTGACCGACGAAGCGAAGCTATCGGACCTTGCGGACTTTATTCACTGTGACTTTCTGAGTGTTGAGGCTCCGAATGAATCGTTCGACGCGGCCTACTCCATCGAGGCGTCGTGCTGCGCACCCGACAAAGTCAGCATTTACAGCGAAATCTTCCGATTGCTGAAGCCCGGAGCTTGCTTCGGGGCTTACGAGTACTGCACGACTGATCGATTCGACGCAAGCAATCCCCGCCACCTCAAAATTAAGGCTGACATTCAGTTGGGTGGTGGCCTGCTCATCATCGACGACTACCAGACCGTTGATGACGCGCTGCGAACAGTGGGCTTCGATGTGTTGGAAACGCGCGATCTGACGCTGCAGGCAGGTCCGTCAATTCCCTGGTATCAACCGCTGGCCGGCTCTGGGATTTCTTTCGCGAGCTTTCGCAGTTCGCGGATCGGGCGCTCGGTGACCCACGGCACGCTGCGAGTGCTCGAAGCGCTGCGCGTCGTGCCTCAAGGATCGCTTCGCGTGGCGCACACCCTGAATCTCTGCGCGTCCGCCATGGTGGAGGCGGGACGGCTGGGCATCTTTACGCCGATGTACTTCGTCCACGCCCGCAAGCCGGGGTAGCTTCGTCCGAACCGGTCGTTACAGGCGCTGACATTCGTTGGTTGCGGTTTGCGTCGTCAGGAAGGCGCTACGTCTGCGTGGCGTCGAAGTTGACGCAGGCTTCGCAGACCGACTGGGGGATTAGGCCCCAGCGGATCAGGTAGTTGAAAACGAAGCAGCCGGCGCAGAAGCCCAGAAACGACTCGAGCGCGGCGAAGACGGTCAGTATCGCCAGGACGACGCCTGCCGCCACGGACAACCCGGCGACGAAGTGCAACACCAGGGCAGTCACTGAAAAGGCCAGTCCAACCGTTTGCGCGAAGCGCTTGGGTGGGCCGGGCACGAGCTTCGGTTCAGCGATTCGCGGCGCGATCAGCCTGGTCGCCAGCTGACCCATCGGGCTCAAGGTGGGTCCAGTGGCGACTCTGGCGAGAAAGCCGTAGGCAAGGAGGACTGCCAACCACCACTGGCCGGTAAGCAGGGTCGCGACGGACAGGACCACGACCATCCCCGCTACGACGCGGGCGGCCACTTCGTTGACCGGATTGGGAAAGCTGAAGACCTCGAGGAGACGAGAAGAAAGCTGTTCGTTGTCAATCTGAGACGACATCGTTCCGAACTCACTTCCTGGGGTTTGAGGCGCGCACCCAGATTGGGGAAGCGTAGGCCACGGCGGGGGTGGATTGGGGTAGCGCGGGTTGGGCGACCACGCGGACGTAGTAGTAGTTGCGGCTGCGCGGGTTCCCGCGGTCGGTCCAGATCCAGTCGAGGTTGGACGTGTCCAGCGTTTCCCGGTGGGCCAGCGTGCCGTTGCGGTAGACCTCGATTTCGCGGAGTGGCTGGGCGGACTCGGCAACCACGCGTAGCTGTGGGTCGCCCGAGACCTCGCCGTCGGCGCCCATCGGTATCCCGGACACCTCGGTGTGCAGCAGGATCTTGGCTGAGGCTGCGATGGTTCGGCGCTGCCAGATGGCGTCGAAAATGGCCTCGCGAGTCGGTTCGGTGGCCCATACGCCGGTCATGCAGTAGGCGAAATGCCAGTGGCGGGCATGGTCGCTGGCGCCCAGAAACCCGATCTTTGCGCCTTCGCGAAGGAAGGTCTCGATCCACTCGCGCTGGTCGCCGCGCGTCTGGATGATCTCCATGGAGGGCTCCCAGGCGGCGCGGTAGCCCTCGAAGACGTCCGGCTGCCGGTGGCCCTGGAAGTGGCGCGCGGCCAGCACTTCGCCGGCGGGCATGCGGGCGTCCCAGCGCTCCATCAGGTCTTCGAGGCTGGGCGACATCAGCGTGAGCGCCCGCAGCTCTTCGCCGAGCTGCTGGTCGCGGTAGAAGATGTTGGTGTGGCCGGGGTTGTTGCCCCACTCGAAGCCGAAGAGCGGCTCGAAGCGGCCGTCGCTGGTGAAGGCGGCAACCGTCTCCTCAACTCGGCGCCACTCGTTGTAGCTCAGGTACTCCAGGTGCTCGGTGAGCGCCCACCAGTCCATGCGGTTGTGGTCGACGGCCCAGCGGAAGTGCTGCAGCGGCGTTCCGTCGTTGGGCGACATGCACTTGGAGAGGTGCGAGTGCCGGTGCATGTCGCCCCAGAGCAACTGGTAGGTCTGGTCGCCGACGGTGATGGTGCGGCCGTCGCG
>JAPPKM010000143.1:23900-42706 GCA_028874315.1 Chloroflexota bacterium | reverse complement strand
GCTCGGAAATCAGCGCGTTGTCGCACGGCCACCAGTGCCAGCCCAGCTTCTCCAGCCCGCGGAGATAGGCCTCACATCCGGCATCGAAGGCCAGCGGCGGCGTTTGCCGGGGACTACGCGGTGGATTGCCGGGGTCGCCGGCCAGCCCCGACACGCCAATCATCGAGTCGTTCAGGTCATAGAAGGGCTCAAGGTCCCAGTACGTAAACGGCCAGTCGTCGGCCACGCCATCCAGCGTTCGCACACGAAAGTCGGACGGCCGCATTCGCGGAAAATGCCCGCTCCAGTGCACCGTGCTGCCGCCCACTGCGTTGACCATCAGCGGATAAATGGGGGTCCCGCTGTTGTTGATGGGGTAGTCCTCGGCCCAGCGACGCACGTTCGGGTCCTTGGCAAACGTTGTCTGCCGGGCGAGTTCGTGGTCGGGTCGGCTGTGCGCGTACTCGGAGGGATCGACCCAGCGGCCTTGTTCCAGGCAGGTAACGCGCAACCCACGGCGCGAGAGCGACCAGGCCGCCGCGGCGCCGGAGGCCCCGGCGCCAACAATCAAGACATCGGAATCGGGTTCTGGCGCAGCCATCGCATCCTCATCCAGGCTCGACCGGTTGAAGCATACGAGTTGCGCCCCGACGCGTCAGTCCTTGATCGTCAGCCCGCCGAATAGGACGGTGCCTCGGATGCTGACCGTCGCCCCGTCCTCGGCGCCAAAGTCGTCGCGTTTGTCGTCAACGCCCCCAAACAAGGCCACAACATCGTTATGGACGGTCCAGTCCCCTGGTACCCGCAGTTCCACGCCGCCGAACATGCAGGTCACGTCTATGACCGCCGGCGGTCGCTCGACGCGGGCCCTTCGCAGGTCGTATTCCGCTCCGCCGAAGAGTGTCGTGGTCTGCAATCCGGTGAACGGTCCATCCACTTCGTCATTCACGCTGTTGAACACAGCCACGTGATTCAACCGGCTGCCGGACCTGCGGGCTGCCCCACCGCCAGCGAACGACGCCCGTGTGACGATAAGCAAAACGCCCGCGACGATGATCAGCACCGGCCATACGGCCCCGCGAACGACGTCCGGAACCCCGTCGAGAACTGAAAGCTGAACGGCAACCCCCAGGCCGATCAGAATCCAGGGACCTATCGACCCGCGAAATCCACTACGAGCCAACGCCCAAAGACCCAGGACGATGAGGAGCGATGGCGCGTATTCCCAGGGGCTAAAGTCGCCGAGCCCCAGGTTGCCAAGGAGCAGCAGCACCCCCACCTCCACCACGATCAGGCCGACGAGAACCCGACTCGAACCGCCGATGCTCATCGGCCCCTCCGCCAGCGTTCAGTTTCGCCCGGCCGCACTGCCCGACGCCCGGATGAAGTCAAGGATGGGTTCGGACTCAATTCCATCGGTGCGTTTCCGGATCAATGGACGACGACGGGACCGATTCCAGTTCTTCCCAGAGTTCGTCAGGAATTTCAAACGCGGCCAGAACCAGCGTCTTCTCAATGCGGTCGGGCCGGCTTGCGCCGACAATTGTCGAGACGATGCGCGGATCCTTCAGCGAAAACTGCAGCGCGGCCGCGGCCAGCGGAATCCCGTACCGATCGCAAGTGGCTTGCAGTTGCCGCGCGCGCTCCACCATCTCGGACGAAGCGGCCTGGTACGCATACCGCGGATACGACTCGGGGCCACGGGACAGGATCCCGCTGCCATACGGCGCCGCGTTCAGCACGGCCACGTTGCGCATAGCCGCAATCTCCAACAGTGGATCGGCCGAACGGTTGAGCAGCGTGTAGCGGTTGTGCGTAACCACCACTTCAAAGCAGCCGGTCTCGACATAGCGGATTTCCTGGTCGATCGGTCCGCCCGCCACGCCCAGGTGTTCGATCAGCCCTTCGTCCTTCAAATCCAGCAGTACCTCCAACGGGCCGCCGGGTGCGGTAATCGCGTCGAACGTCGTGTGCTCGGGATCGTGCAAGTGCAGGAGCTGAAGGCGGTCCAGGCCCAGCAGGTCCAGGCTTCGTTCAACCGATCGGCGCATTTGCGCACCGCTGAAATCGCCTGTCGTCAAGTCGCGATCAGCCTTGGTACCAACCACGAAGCCCTCGGGAATCCCCCCGCGTTCTCGCAGGACAAGCCCGATTCGCCGCTCACTCTCACCGTCCCCGTAGGACGCTGCCGTGTCGATGAAGTTGATCGCGCTGTCCAGCGTTTCCCGTATGGCCGCCAGCGCATCGTCCTCCGCCACCGAATAGGCAAAGGTCTCCGGCATGTCGCCGAGCGCCGCAGTGCCGACGCACAACGGCGTGACCCGAAGCCCGGTTGTGCCCAGCGTGCGAAGCGAGAAATAGTCCCCTGGCTCCGACATTACGGAGGACCGGGAATCGTGGCGTGCGACCTGCCGTCGGCCGGGTTGCGCGTACGCCCGGGCGTGGTGCGTCGCCCCTCGATAACTTCCATCGCAATCAACACCGTCGAATAGGCCTCGCTAGCCACGCGACCGTCATCGCTGGCAAACGACGGCGGTAAGCGCGAGTAATCGTCGGCGGCCATTTGATCGATCCGCCGACGGAGCCAGCTTCGCAGACGCTTCCAGGACTCGCCAGCATCAGCGGTTGGCATGCTGCACTCCCGACGCAACCGCGTCAGCGGCCTCGGTGTGATGCCGGACGAAGGCTCTGGCGAGGACTCGGGCGCCGTCCACATCATCAGGTTCGAGTTCCCCGTCCAATACCAGGTCCAGCAGGTATTGCTTGACCGGCTTGATCCACATGCCCGGCGGCCGGTCGAACAGTTCCATGAGCGCGTGACCGTCCAGCGGCGAGTCCAGCGCCGCGACGTCGCTCTCGGCCTGCAAGTGCTCGCAGCGCGCCTGCAGTTCGGCCACTCGCGCCAGTCCCGTTTCAATGCGCCGCGGTCGATAGCTGGTGATATCGGCGCGCGACAGCGCGATCAATGCGTCCAGATCCTCGCCGGCTTCCAGGATAAAGCGCCGCACGGCTCCATCTGTCCATCCAGGCTCATAGGCATTTGCGCGCATGTGAAGACCAACGATGTGCGTGACCCGGTCCGTAAGCCGTCCGTCGAACTTGAGCCGTCGCATGATGTTCCTCGCCATCCGCGCACCCACCGCCTCGTGCCCGAAGAAGCGGATGCGGCGGTTGCGGATGGACTTGGTTTGCGGCTTTCCGACATCGTGCAGCAGCGCGGCCCAACGAGTTTCGGGAACGTCAGGAGTGTTGGAAAGCACGCGCATGGTGTGGGCAAAGACATCCTTGTGCTGCCGCCGTTCCTCCTGCTCGGTCTGCTGCAGGGGAATCAGCTCCGGCATCACCAGGCCCAGCACCCCGGTCTCCAGCAGCGTGACCAATGCGCGGTCCGGTTCCTTTGAAAGCAGCGTCAGGTTGAGCTCAGCGCCGATGCGCTCCGCGCTGACGTGACGAAGCTCGCCCGCGGTGCGACGCGCGGCGGCCAGCGTGCCAGGGTCGATGTCGAACCCGAGCTGGGCGGCAAAGCGCACGCAGCGCAGAACCCGCAGCGGGTCTTCCGTGAACCGGTCGTCGGCAACACCCACGGCCCGAATACGCCGGGCAACCAGGTCAGCCAGCCCGCCGTGGGGATCGATGATGCGCCCGCTCAGGACGTCCTGCGCCATGGCGTTGATCGTGAAGTCGCGCCTGCTGAGATCGGCCACCAGCGAGTCGCCGAACTGAACCTCGGGCTTGCGCGAGCCCGGCTGGTAGGACTCCGCGCGAAACGTAGTGATCTCCACCGGGCCGCTGTCGAAGACCGCGCCAATCGTCCCGAACCGCTCGCCAACCGTGTAAATGGCGGTGGCGCCGGCCCGACGTGCCAGCACCTTTACTCGTTCGGGACGGGCGCCGGTGGTGAAGTCCAGATCGCTCGACGGTCGTCCCAGGATGCGGTCGCGGACCGGTCCGCCTACGAGAAAGAGGTCGAAACCGGCCTGTCGAAAGATGCGCGCGAGGCGCCCGGTGGGATTCATCGAATTGAGCTGTCGCCAGGTCTAGGCGGTGCGCGAATCTGGCCAGTAGAGGCGCCGCAGCGCGCCTGGCGCCGCACGTAGCGATCTTACACGCTGACCGAGACGATCCCGTATCTCACCGGGACGACCGGTCAAGCGCCGCACGCCAACATCGGCAACGAAGGCCAGCAGGGCAATCGTCAAAAGCTGAGCCCAGCCAAGTTGCCCGCCAGCCTCACGACCCAGGGCCAGCGAGGCCAGGTCGCCGCTCGACGCAATCGTCACGCCGCCGGTCAGGTCGGCGACGCGCCGCAACGCGCGGGGATCCGGTGCGATGTGCCCGACTTCTTCGGCCGGGGCGACTACGAGCCCCGAGTTCGCCTCTCCGACCAAGCCCGAGTCGTCGCGCTGGGTCACCTGAATCTCGTAGACCCCCGGTGACAGACCCTCCAGTCGGCCCTGATAGCGACCGGGACCCACCTGCTCCGCTTGCAGCGTCCGCCGAGTGCCGTCCGGTCCAACCACGGTCAGGGTGGTTGCGAGACCATTCCGAAAGCGACCCGCCGCGTCGATGGCGTCGACCTCGATTACCCCGATTCCGTCAACCTGTGCGGCCGAAGCTTGCAAGCTGTCGCCCACGCCGCCGGGCAGCGGGCTGACCCACTGCACCGCCTGACGCAGGAAGTGCGCAAAGCCGTCCCAGGCCAGCCATACCTCGGCCCAGTCGGCGCCGGCGTCGGACGTCCAGGCGATGGCGCGGCCGCGACCGTATTGCCATTGGGCCAGAATCGGATCGTTGTTGTCCGAACTCAGCACGACCTCGGCCGTGGGTTTGGCGCGGGTGCGCACGTAGCCCCGCAGGTCTGGAAACTCTTGCCCCGATATCCCTCCGGTGAAGACCGGACTCGGCGCATCCATCCGGGGCTGAAACTCGCGTTCGACCACGGCGAACTCTCCGGCCGTCAAGGTTTCCTGCGTGAGTACCCGCGGGATGGAAAGTGGATCGGGCACGTAGTAATAGCGGCCGTTGCCGATCCGGGCGATACGCTCCAGCAACTCCTGGTCGGATTGCTCGCCAACGGCAATCGACGACACCGTAATGTCCCGCCGGCGGAGCGAGCGCGTGAGTCCGTCAAAGTCGCCGTAGTGGGCACGGCCGTCGGTCAGCAGCACGACGTGCTTGATCGAGGCGCTCACCTGGTCCAGGCGCGACCGCGCGAAGAACATGGCGCGCGCCAGGTCGGTGGATGTCCCGATCTGGATCCCACGGATACGGTCGATCGCTGACGCCACGTCGGCGGCGGAACTCAATTCGCGCGGCGGCACCACCCATTGTGAGTCGATGTCGAACGTCATCACGCCGAGAATGTCGCCCTCTTCAAGCAAGTCCACAGCGTCCACGGCCGCCTCGATCGCCATGTCGACCTTGGCGGCCCCGTCGCTGGCGCCCTCGGCCATGCTGGACGAGCGGTCGATGACCAGTACCAGCGCCAGGCGCGGCTCGGGCGTCTCCTCGGTGGGGTCCGACCAGACCGGCAGCGCGTCGTCCATCGCCGTGCCCTGGTAGCCGCCGGCGGCGAAGCTGTCGGGGCCGCCCAGCACAACCAGTCCGCGTCCTCCGGCTACGTGTGCGCGCAGGGCTTCCAGCGCATCCGGCTCGAACGCGTCGGCCGGCACGTTCGAAACCACCACCGCATCGAACTCAGCCAGATCGATGCCGGCCAGTGCGCCGGGAGCGACGTCCCTCACCTCGAACTCCGCGGCTCGCAGCGCTGCCCGCACCTGGGACGTCTCGCCGATGGTGAGCACCCGTCCAGGCTCGGCCACGCGCACGAACGTCTCGGCCACGTTGTTGGCCAGGCGCGGATCGGCGTCCTCCAGCAGCTCGGTCCGTAGCCGGTGAAACCCGGGTCCGAGTCCCGTCAACTCCACGCCGTACGTACGTGTACCCGTGGCGACCACGACCGGCCCGTCGCTGATCAGACGTTCGCCGTCCCAGAGCCGCAACCGAGCCGTCGTACGCCGCTGCGAGGCGATTCGGACCTGCGCCTGGAGGGCCCTGCCGCTGTGCACCGTTTCGGGAACTTCGACGGCTCGCACCACCAGGTCGGCCCCGCGACTCGCGGCGGCGGGCACGACCGAGATCGGCACACCGCGAGCGGCTGCCGTTTGCGTGGCCGATTCCAGACCCGGCCCGGCTCCCGCGCCGTCGGACAGGAGCACGAGTTGCCCGCCGGCCTCCGGATCCAGCAATCCCAGGGCCGCCAGGATTCCCGCCTCGTAGTTGCTGTCGTGGTCGGGCAGATCGGAACGCAGGGGTGGCGCCGCGTCCAGGCGCTGTGGCGCCGCCAGCACGGCCGCGCCGGCGCCGAATTGGACCACGCCCACCGGCGTGTCGGCCCCAAAGGCACTCACGTAGGCATCCATCACCGCGTGAGCGTTCGCGCGCTCGGCCAGGAGCACGCTGTCCGACGTATCGACCACGAAGATGGTGGCTGGCCGCGTGTCCCGCCCGATCGCGAAACCGGCCAGGGCCAGCACGATTGCCGTAAGGCCGACCAGGCGAAGCAGCGTAGCCAGCCCTCGACGAATCCGCGAGAGACGAGCGACGCTGGCGTAGGACAGCCAGACGGCCGCGGGCAGTGCCGCAAGCAGGATGAGGAGCCAGGGTCGATCCAGTGCCATTGGTCAGCGGACGCCCCGTACCCGGTGAAAGATCCACCACTCCACCACGAGCAGCGCCAGCGCCAGCCCGGCGATCCAGGGCCATACGTCAGTCTGCTGCTGGATTCTCTGGGTCGACTCCGGCGTGGAAACCGATCCGACCGGAACGCCGATCCTCCCGGTCGGGGCGGCCACACCGGGTGCGAAGTCGATCGATGTCTGCGCGACTAACTCCTGGCCCACGAACTGGCGCACCGTGTAAGCCCCGGGCGTCTGAACATCGAGCACCGCGGGCTGCAGCCTGGAAAACTCGGTGGTGTCGCCAGCCGGACTCGAAACGGTTATTCGATCCGCGCGCGGATGCGGGATCAGGCGCGCCGGTCTACCGGGTTCCAACGTCACGCCTTCTGGCAGCGGAGCGAACGGATCCGCCCAGCGCACGACATTGGCCCAGAACACCGGAAACCACGGTGCTTGACTGACCCTGGGACCGGCCATGTCGAATCCGACCACGGCGATGCGGCGACCATAAACGACCCCGTGCGCCAGCAAGGCCCGGTCGCCGACGCTCAGGTCCACCAGTGCCCAGGGCGGCGGTGCATAGTTAACGTCAGCGCCTGACAGCAGGTCGCCCACGTCCACCGAGCGCAAGAGTGGGCTGTCGGCCAGGGCCAGCGGACGCACGTCGCCCGTGCTCGGCGCGTCAATCTCCAGGGCCGGCATCGCGGGGGGCTGCACGAGGACGGACGAGGCGGGCGGCAGAATCTCCGGCGCGAATCCCTGGAACACATAGAGGTCCGCGGTGCTCGCGTCTTGGTCGAATGCCTCGACGCTGATGGCCTGTGCCGTCACGGCGGGCACCGCCTGGAGTGCTCGAACAATCGGCCACGGCTCGTTACCCACGACCATGACCGACAGCCCGGACGGTTCGGCCAGCGATGCAAACGCCAGGTTGTCGGTCGGCAGGCCGTCATCAGGCGCGCGAACCTCGGCCTGGTAGCCCGGCGCTACCGGCAGTTCGTCAAACACCAGAATCTCACGATCGCCGGCGGGCAGGTCGAGTGTTCGGCTCAGCGTCGTTCCCCGGCCGGCTGTCACTGCGATCGCTGCCGTCGTGTCCGTGGAACCGTCGTTGCGGGCGGCGACAACTCCCTGCACCACGTCCGGCGTGTCCAGCCGGCGCCGAACCTGAAACGACACCAGCGCGACATTCGGCGCCGGCTCACCAACAACCACCGTGCGCACGCCGGCAAATGCCGGCTGCGAACTGCCGGTCGACTCCGTGTCGGTAAAGAGCGCCACGATGCCGCCCGCCGCGGGATCGGCCAGCGAGCGCGCCATGTCCAGCGCCGCGTCGATACGGCCGTGTGAGGCTTCTGGCTCGATCCCGCCGAGCGCGCGCGTGACTGCGGCGCGATCGGTGGTCTGTGCGACCAGCGTTCGCGGCACGGCGCCCGCGGTGATCACTGATATCCGGCGGTCATCGCCGACCGCATGCACAAGCGCCGCGGCCTCGTCGCGGGCGCGCTGAATGCGCGGGGTCCCGTCTCGATCGGTTATGGCCATGGAGGCTGAAACGTCAACCACCAACGCCACCGGCGAGCCAGGCTCGACCATCGCCAGGCGCTCCGGCCGCGCCAGCGCCAGCGCAAACACGACCACCGCCAGCAGCTGGAGCAGAAGCAGGGCGTGCCGTCGCAGCCAGGCCAGCCAGGTGTCTTCGGCCCGCGCGTGAATCGTCCGTCGCCAGATCAGCAAGGAAGCCACGACGACACGTTGCCGGCGAGGGCGTAGCAAGAAGAACGCCAGCACTGCCACCGTCAGGCCCGCCCACGCGAAAGCGAGCGGCGCTGCCCAGCTCACGCCAGCGTTCCGTGCTCGCGCAGGCGTCGCAGCACGATGTCCTCCACCGCCCAGTTCGACCGGATCGGCACATAACGCACGTGCCGCCGGTGACAGAATCGCTGCAAGTCGCTTGTCCAGTCGCCAATCGCCTGCCGGTAGGCGCGCAGCAGGTCCACGTCCCCAAGCACCTCCAGCGAGCTGCCGCCTTCGGCGTCAATGAGCTCCACTTCGTCGGCGAACGCAGGGTTGGCGAATTCGTCGTCGAGCACATGGAGCACCGTCAGCTCATGTCCTCGTTGGGCCAGGGCGCCGATGGCGCGCGGTGCGTCCTCGGCGAGCAAGTCCGAGACGAGGACGGCAACGCCGTGCGGGAGAGCGCGCGCGTTGTAGGCGGCAACGGCGCGCGACAGCCCCGTGGTTCCATCCGCCTGCTGGCGCCACAGGAATTCCAGGAAGCGGCCGAGGTAGCCCTCGCCCTGCCGCGGCGCAAAGGTCTCACCAAGGCCGACGCCCAGCGCCGCCCCGGCAACCACGTCGCGGCTGGCAAGCGCCGTCCAGCCGATCGCGGCCAGCACGGCGCGAGCCGTCTCGAACTTCGCGGGCGCGCCGGACGCCATCGAGCCGCTGACGTCCAGCAGCAGATGCACGACCAGCGTTTCCTCGGATTCGCGGACCTTTACGAACAGCTCGTCCGTCCGGGCGTAGATGTTCCAGTCGATCTGCCGGTAGTCGTCGCCCGGGCTATAGGACCGGTGGTCGGCGAATTCAAGCGACGATCCGGTCGCCCGGCTGCGCCGCCCGCCGGTGTGTAGATGTCCGTGCGGACGCTGTGAAACCAGCGAGAGGTTGGCCAGCTTGGCGCGGAAAGCGGCGTCCGGCGCGAAGGCCGGCAAGGCTGGCCGAGCGGTTCGGTCAATCACCTGCCCGTCGGGTCGACATGAGAATGGCGTCCAGGATCTGTTCGGCCGCCACGCCGTCGGCCTCGGCCTCGAAATTGAGCAGCAGCCGGTGGCGCATCGAGGGGCGGGCCGCGGCTCGGATGTCGTCGAATCCCACGTTGTAACGCCCATCCAGCATGGCGTACACCTTGGCGGCCAGCACCATTGACTGGGCCGCCCGCGGCGAACAGCCGTAGCGCACGTACTGTCGGGTTAATTCGTGCGCGACCGGATCCTGCGGATGCGTGGATTTGACGAGATCCACCACGTAACTTCCGACGTGTGGCGCGATGGCCACGCGCCGCGCAAAGGCGCCCATCGCCAGCAGGTCGTCGCCCGTCGCCACGCGAGCCACCTCGGGCTGGGCCGCCCCGGTCGTCCGATCCAGGATTTCGCTGAGTTCCCCCGACGTGGGGTAATCCACGACCAGCTTGAACATGAAGCGGTCGACCTGAGCCTCTGGCAGCGGATAGGTGCCTTCCATCTCGATGGGGTTCTGCGTTGCCATCACAAAGAACGGCGGGTCGAGCACGTGCACGTCGCGGGCTACGGTGACCTGGCGCTCCTGCATCGCTTCCAGCAGCGCCGCCTGCGTCTTTGGCGTGGCCCGGTTGATCTCATCGGCCAGGACCAGGTTGGCAAACACGGGACCCGGCTCGAAGCGAAACGTGCGCTGCCCATCCGTCCCGTCCATCACCACGTTCGTTCCCGTAATGTCGGCCGGCATCAGGTCGGGCGTAAATTGGATTCGACTGAAACGCAGATCAATGGCCCGGCCGAGCGTGCGCACCAATTCGGTCTTGCCAAGCCCTGGCACGCCTTCGATCAATACGTTGCCGCCGGCGATCAGGCAGACCACGGTGTCGCGCACGATTTCCCGCTGCCCGACGATGAACTTGCCCACCTCGCTGACCACGGCGGAAGCCCGGTCGCGAAAGTCCTGCGCCTGTCGCTCGGTGGTTTCCGACCCGTCCACGGCGAGCGTCATGGCGCGGAGAAGTAACGATCCATCATTGGCAGCATATCCAGTGGAACATTGCGGGCAACGTCCGGCCGCCCGACGGCGAAGCCTCGGTCGCCGGCCGACGCCTCGAAGCCGGCCGATCCGCTGGGTCCAAGTTCCAGTATCGGCCGCTCGATCAGTTCGGCGCCCGCTTCGGTCGGCTTGACTTCGACGATCTCAATTTCGCCTTCGACATTGAGTCGCTGCTCGGGCGCCAGGGTCTCCAGCGTGCCGTCCAGCGCGCGACCGCTGGCCGCCGATTCGCCACCGCCAGTCATTGCAGAGCCCCCCTCGGGACCGGCGCCGGCCTGACCCTCGGCCTCTCCTGTTGCAGCGGCCGCGTCGCCAGGCGAGTCCCCATCCGCGCCGGGCATGGCGCCCTGGGCCGCACCCTCGGCCTCGGCAAGCTGGCGGGCGAGTTGATCGAGTTGTGCTTCAAGCCCGCGGTCGGCTTGGATCGTTGTGCCGACCGTCCCGATTTCCTCGGCCAGGCGTTCCAACGCGCTGCGGGCGTCGGCCAGTTGCCCGCGACCCAACGCCTCGGAGGCTTCCCTGAGCTGATCGGAAAGACCTGGGTCGAAGCCCGCGGCGCGCTCGGATGCCTGGCGCAGTCCTTGCGCCAGGTCGTCCATTCGCGTGCTGTTCATCTCCGCAAGCTGCCCCGCCAATTCACGCGCTTCGGCTGCGGCGGCCTGAAAGTCGCCGCTATCCAGGGCGCGTCCGAGGCGGCGGGCTTCTGAGGTCCGCCGCAGGGCCTCGCCGGCGGCCTCGGCGGCCAACGCGGCGGTCGCGGCGTCGGGATCGCGCTGGCGTTCAAGTTCGGCCATGGCGGCTCGAATCTGGTCGATCTGCGCCAGCACCTCGGGATCAACCAGCGCCGGTGCCGAGCCATCGGCCGTGGCGCTCAGGCGCTCAGCCAGCGCCGACGATGGCTGACGCCCTCCGACCCGAGGCAACACGTCGGCGGTCGCCGCCAAAACGCCTGCGAGCAGGGCTGCCGCGGCAAGCGCCAGCATTCCCAGGTCGCTGCGGGGCACTCGATACGGAAAGGCCAGGGTCGCATTGACCCCGTCCAGGGCCCGCAGGGCATCGCTCCGCTGCAGGTCGCGCATGTGCCCGTCCGCCCGAGATCCCGCAATTGCCGTGGACAAGCGCTCGAACAAGGCCAGCCGCCGGTCGTAGGCCAGTGCCGCGGCCAGCGGAGGCGGCGCCACCAACGCCCGCCCGGCCAGAACGAATGCCGGAATCGCCGCTATACCCAGGGCGATCGCGGCCATCGGACGGGAAGCCCCCAGCGCCGCGCCGACAAGCACCAGGAGCAGCGCAACGCCAAAGCCGGTCGTCAGCAGGCGAGGCGCATCCTGTAGTGTCCGGTGGCGCTGCCAACGCCGGGCCAGGGGAATCAGGCGCTGCTCCAGTGCATCGGCCCCGTACGACGCCCAGCGGAACGCCGGCAAATCAGCGCCGTGGACGGGGAATGTCGGACGGGCAACGCGCATGGTGAAAGTTCTGCGGCCCTAATCCGCGCCCATACGCATCGGAAAAACCGCCCAACAACTCCGCGCAATCCCATTCCCAGGCGACGGCAACCAGGCCATATCCTGCTGCGAATGTGCAACGCGCCAGCCAGGCACGGCCGCTGTCACGTCGTCTCGCCTGTTCATGCGTCATGTTTCCACGCCTGGGCCGCGGCCATCAGGTCGCGAGCCAGGCGCCGGCCGGCGATGGTCGATGCTCCGCTCATCGCGGCGATTTCCTCCACGACGCGATCCCCGTCCACCCGTGACACGGCGGTTCGTGTTTCTCCCAGCGCGTCCGACTTCGCCACCACAAAGTGCGTGTCGGCGAATGCCGCGACCGGGGCCAGGTGGGTGATGCAAAGCACCTGGCGCCACGCCGCCAGCGCCGCCAGCTTCTGTCCCACGATGTCGCCTGCCCTCGGTCCTACGCCGACGTCGATCTCGTCAAAGACCAGCGTAGGCGTTGGGTCGACCTTCGCCAGCACCACTTTCAGTCCCAGCAGGATCCGCGAACGTTCGCCGTCGGACGCCACGTCGGCCAACGGCCGCGGCGGCTGCCCAACGTTCACGCTCAGCAGAAACTCGACCTGATCGATACCCGATTCATCGAACCGGACCGACTCAGCTTCCCCCGTGACTGGCAGGCCCCCCGGATCGGCCTGGCAGCGAAGTCTGACTTCGAACGTGGCGTAGCGCATATTCAGATCGTCCAATTGATCGGCGACGGCGTCCGCCAGATCCCCGGCCGCGCGCCGGCGCTTCGCCGAAAGCACCTCGACGGCGGGAATCAGGCGCTCGCGCAGGTCGGCGGCGTGCTCGCGCAGGGCCTCGATTCGGGAGTCCCCGCGCTCCAGCTCATCCAGCCGTGCCTGGGCCTCCTCGCCATACGCGATCACCTGCGCGGGTGTCTCGCCGTACTTTCGGATCAGCGCTTCGATCTGGTTAAGACGATCGTCGATCTGCTTAATTCGCGCCGGGTCCGCCTCCACCTGTTCGGCGTACGACTGCAACGCAAGCGCCAGGTCGGCTGCCAGCTCCTGCAATTGCGCGGCCTGCTGAGCCAGGGGACGCAGGTCGGGATCCAGCTCGGCCATCTCCTCCGCCGCCTGCAGGGTCGAGCCGATGATGTCCGGCGCCGGATCCAGCGCGTCACCGTGCAGACGGGCCGCGGCCTGGCCGGCCAGGTCGCGCAACCGCTCCGCATTGGCCAGCACGTGTCGATCCGCTCGCAGCCGCTCGTCCTCGCCGGCCGACAGTTCCGCGGCGGATATTTCATCGACCTGAAACGTCAGCAGGTCGATCTCGCGCGCGGTTTCCCTCGCATTCCGCTGAAGTTCGTCCGCTTCGCGATCCGTCGCTCGAATCTCGCGCGCAAGCCCAGCCACCGTCTCGCGCTCTGGCATGAGTCCGGCAAATCGGTCCAGGTATTCAAGCTGTTGGGATTGCCGGAATAGCGACTGGTGCTCGCTCGGACCGTGCACGTCAACCACCGTGCGCCCCAGTTCCGCCAGGGCCCGCACGGGCACGCCCCGCCCATTGATCCGGGCGGTCGAACGGCCGGCGCCGCGAACTTCCCGTGACAGGATCAAAGACTCGTCGGTCTCCACGCCGTACGAATCCATCACCCTGCTGGCCTCATCCGACGTCATGTCGAACACGGCCTCCACATAGGCTCGCGAGGTGCCGGCCCTGACGTCGGCGGGATGCGCCCGGCGCCCCAGCACCAGCGCCAGCGCGTCGATCAGGATCGACTTGCCGGCGCCTGTTTCCCCAGTCAGCACATTCATCCCGGGCTCCAGCGAAACGTCCACGGCATCGATCAGCGCAAAGTCGCGAACGCTGACGTGCCTGAGCACGCGCGCCTAGCCCGACCCGTGAATCGGGCGCGGCATCTCCCGTGGCACGCGCCAGCGCATCTTCTCCGCCAGCGTGGCGTAGAAGTAGTCGCTCTCCCGGAATCTCGCGAAGCGCGCCAGGTGTTCCGACGCCTTGCAGACCACCCGGTCGCCCGACGTCAGCAACTGATCGGTCTGCCCGTCGATCGAAAGCGTCGCTTCGTGCGTGGTGTACGTGGTCAGCTCAACCCGCTCCTCATGACCGACCACGATCGAGTTCGCGGGCGTCAGGAACGGAACCAGCGGCGTCATCACCAGGTCGCGAACTTCCGGATGCAGCACCGGTCCGCCGGCCGCCTGCACGTATCCCGTCGTTCCCGTCGGCGTAGCCACGATCACGCCGTCGGAGGTGTACGTCGTCAGCACGACGCCGTTGATGCGCACCTCGATCTCGACGACCCGCGCCATCCGCCCTCGACCGACCACCACGTCGCCCGCCGCAAGACCCGAAGCGACCACGCCGTTTGCATCGTGGTGCGTCCAGTCGATCAGTACGCGCTCTTCAATCCAGTAACCGCTGTCAAGAACCTCGTCCAGGCGTGAGTCAAACTCGTCCGGCGTGAATTCGGTCAGGAAGCCAAGTCGTCCGTAGTTGACGCCGATACAGGTCGCCATGTGAGGCGCCGCTGCGCGCGCGGCCCGCAGCAGGGTGCCGTCGCCCCCGAACGTGACAACCAGGTTCGCGCCCGCCAAATCCGCCGGCTGCTCGGTGATCTCCCACGACGACACGCACCAGGCATCCAGCCCGCGAGTCGTGAGTCGTTGCTGGGTGCGTTGCGCGTGCGCGACGGAGGCGGCAATGCGCGGCTGGAACAGCAGGGCAACCCGCATCAGCCACTCGCTACATCGCCGTCGCGTCCATCATAGTCGCTGCCCGTACCCCGCTGACTTGGCCACGGTCCCCGCAGCAGCGCGAAGGCCTCCTGGTTACCGTCGCCCCCGGAAAGCGCGCTGGCCACCGAACCGGCCACGCAGATTCCCCGTCCCGCCGCCCAGGCCAGGAAGTCGAGCAGCACCAGGTTTCGATCCCTCGGCTCCTTGACCACGCCGTCCCTCGGAACGCGACGACCCGGCAGCTCGAACTGCGGCTTCAACAGCACCAGCGCCCACCGAGCGTCCGGCGTCGCGTCCAGCACCGCCGGCAAAACATCGCGTAGTCGAACAAAAGAAACGTCCACCACCACGACGTCGGGCGATGGCTCGAGCGGCGGCAGATCTCGAGCATCCGTGCGCTCCAGCACCCGCACCCTGGCGTCGCCCCTCAAACTCGGCGCGATCTGATCACGCCCCACGTCCACCGCCGTGACCCTCCGCGCGCCCGCCCGCAGCAGGCAGTCCGTGAACCCGCCCGTCGAGGCGCCCACGTCGACGGCGACCAACCCTTCAACGCTTAGCCCAAAGTGCTCCAGCGCCGCGGCAAGCTTCCATCCGCCCCGGCTGACGTACTCGACCGGCCGGCCGCGAATCTCCAGTGGCGCATCGTCGGCAACACGCCGCGCCGGGCGCGTCTCAACCTGTCCGGCCACGTACACCGCGCCGTCCTTCACGATCTGACGCGCCGCGCTACGGCTCCGAGCCAGGCCGCGGGCCACCAGCAAGTGGTCGAGCCGCAACCGGCGACCAGCTGGCGTGTCGCCCACGTCAGTCCGTAAGCGTGCCCTTGGTGCTGGGCACCGCGCCGGCCCGCCGCGGATCCAGGCTCGTCGCCTGGTCCAGGGCCCGCGCCAGGGCCTTGAATATGGCCTCGGCCTTGTGGTGATCGTCGTCGCCGGCCAGCACGCGCACGTGAATCGCCGCGCCCATGTGCCGCGCCAGCGACCCGACGATGTGCGGCAGCAGGCTGGTCTCCAGGTCCCCGATGCGATCCTGCTTGAACTCGCCGTCGAAGGCGGCGTAATCGCGTCCGGCCAGGTCAACCGCGACGTGCGCCAGCGCCTCGTCCATCGGCACCGTGGCATCGCCCATGCGCTGGATGCCCTGCCGGTCGCCCAGCGCGTCGCTGAACGCCCGGCCCAGCACGATCGCCACGTCCTCGGCGGTGTGGTGCGCGTCGATGTGCAGGTCGCCCACCGCATTCACCTCGATGTCGAACAAGCCGTGGCGAGCCAGTTGCGCCAGCATGTGATCCAGGAATCCAACGCCGGTCGCGCCGCCAAAGTCGCCGTTGCCGTCAATAGCGACCGTGGCGTCCACCTTCGTCTCGGATGTAGTGCGCGCAACGCTGGCGCGGCGTTCAGCCATGCAAGTCTCGCCTCGATAGGGATCGCGGCATTGTAGTCACGCTCCAGCCCGGCGTTCGGCGGCCCGAGCGTGGCCCTCCAGCCCCTCGGCCCGAGCCAGCCGCGCCGCCGCGGGCGCCAATTCCGCTGCTCGGTCCGCCGACAGGCGCACGACCGACACCGTCTTCAGGAACGAACGCACGCCAACCGGCGAGGCAAAGCGGGCCGTTCCGCCGGTAGGCATGATGTGGCTCGGCCCCGCCACGTAGTCGCCCAGCACCTCGGGCGAGGCGCTGCCCAGGAACACGCCGCCCGCGTGCCGCACCAGCGGCAGCAGCGCCTCCGGATCCTCCACCAGCAGGCACAGGTGCTCCGGCCCGTACGCGTTGGATAGTTCAACCGCCTGGGCCAGATCGTCCACGACGCCAACCCCGCCGCGCTGCTCGAAGCTGTCCCGGGCCACGTCCGCCCGGGGCAGCGTGGCGAGCTGTATCTCCACCTCGCGCGCCACCTCGGCCGCAACGCGTGGGTCGGTAGTCAGAGCAATTGGACTGGCCGGCCCTCCGTGCTCCGCCTGCGCAATCAGGTCGGCGGCCACCTCGGCGGCTTCCGCCGCGGCATCCGCAATCACCAGCGTCTCGGTCGGGCCGGGCAACAGGTCCACGCCCACCACCCCATACAGCGCCCGCGTCGCCAACATCACCCAGGCATTGCCCGGAGCCACGATCACATCGCAGCGCGGCACGCTCGCCGTGCCCAGCGCCAGCGCCGCGATAGCCTGGGCGCCGCCCAATCCAAACACCCGGTCCACCCCGGCCACCTCCGCCGCCGCCGCCAGCGCCGGGGCAATGCCCTCCGCCCGCACCGGCGTCGTCACCACGGTCTCGCCCACCCCCGCCACGCGGGCTGGCACGGCGGCCATCAGCAGGCTCGAAACCAGCGGCGCCGCCTGTCCCGGCACGTGCAGACCCGCGCGGTCCACGGGAACCCACTGTTGGCCGACGCCCAACGCTGGAAGGTCGAACCCGGCAGGCATCTCGCGCTCGTGGTACTCGCGAATCCGCTCCGCCGCCAGCTCGATATCCGCTCGCAACTCCGGATCGATCCGGCGGCTCGCATCGGCAAGCTCCGCCGGCCCGATCTCGAAGGTCGTCCCGACGTGGTCGCCCAGCGCCGCGGCAATCCGCCGCACCGCGTCATCGCCCTCGTCCCGAACCTCGCGAATGACCCGCTCCACGAACTCCGTGGGCGTAAGCGTCTCGCCGAACACGCTCGAGGCCGCCGCAACCGCCGACTCGTCGATCGTCACCAGTTCGGGCGACCGCGCCAGCAGCGTCCGCCGCACCTGCGCGGCCCCATGCACGATCCGCACGCCCGGCCGACTCGACTGGACCGCTGAGTCGGACATCGACAAGGCCTACGCCTGCCGCCGCGGCGTGCGTCGGTCGCGGCTGTCGATGATGATCGTCACCGGTCCGGCGTTCACCAGCGCCACCTCCATCTCGGCCTGGAACACGCCGCTGCGAACCGGTACGCCGCGAGCCGTCAGTGCATCGCCCAGGTCATCGATCAGCCTGGCGGCCCGCTCCGGCGCCTCCGCCCCGATAAAGCTCGGACGCCGCCCCTTCCGTGTGTCGGCGATCAACGTGAACTGCGACACCAGCAAAACCTCGCCGCCGGTGTCCAGCACCGACCGGTTCATCCGCCCTGCATCGTCGGCCAGCACGCGCAGGTTTGCGACTTTGTCGGCCAGGTAGGTCACGTCCGCGTCCTCGTCGCCGCCGGCTACCCCCGCCAGCACCACCAGTCCGGGACCGATCGAGGCGTGTTCGCGACCGCCAATCTCAACCGAGGCCTTCGTGACACGCTGGACGACCGCTCGCATATCCGAACCTCCAGGATGCGACCGGAGGACCGGCTACTTGGAACTGTCGCCGGAGCCTGAGGCCTTGTCAGACCCGCCCGCCGACGCCCCGGCCTTGGCCCCACCGTCAGTCGCGCTCCCGTTGCTCTTGGCCCCGTCGGTCTTCACCGGCTTGGAGTCCGACTTCTCCGGCGGCTTCCCGTCGTCCTTGAACTTCTTCCGCTCAGACGCCGATCGGCTATCCGTCGCGTACCAGCCGCTGCCCTTGAAAATGATGCCGGCCGGGTGAAACACCTTCTTCAGCTTGCCGCCGCACGCCTCGCAACTCGTCAGCGGCGCGTCGCTGAAGCTCTGAAAAACCTCAACCCGATTGCCACAGTCCGAACACTCGTATTCATAAGTCGGCACGACTCGACTTCTCCCGACGCGAAGGGATCGGCGCAACCTGAATCCATGGGCGCCAAAGTCGAGTATACGGAGACGCACCCCACGCTACCGGCCCACCCCGAGTCGCGACCCTCCCAAAACGCCCCTCGTCTGCCACCAATCGTCCGCTCTTCCTCCCGCTCCTCCTCGTACGGGCGGGTCCCCGACCCGCCCCTCTTCCTCCCCGCCATCCCGGCGTCCGCGGCCGGGACCCAGCAGCAACCAACCGTCTGACCGGACCTAGGCATGTGGCCCAGGCTGCGCGCAGCCTGGGACCTCCCATTGCCGGCAGCACCACCCAACCGTCCAACCCCCAGCCACGCCCCCGTCAGCATCCTCTCCGCCGTAGAACCTGCCCTGAGCCTGCCGAATGGGCCGGGTCCCCGACCCGCCCGTCTTCCTCCCCCGCCATCCCGGCGTCCGCGGCCGGGACCCAGCAGCAACCAACCGTCTGACCG
>JAPPKM010000143.1:0-23800 GCA_028874315.1 Chloroflexota bacterium | reverse complement strand
GACCTGGGCCACCCCTAGCAACCCACCCCGACCAACCGCTCCCAACCTCCTACTCCGACTCTCGCTCCTCTTCCCTCTCCCCTCTGCCCTTCCTCCCCGTGGCACCATGACCCCGCCCACCCGACCATCCTCAGAACCCACCCCTATGGCCGCCCGACGCTCCACCACCGGCGAGGCCCTCGACTACCGCGCCCAACTCTGGAGCATGGCCGACGCCCTCCGCGGCAGCATGGACGCCGCCGAGTACAAGCACGTCGTCCTCGGCCTCATCTTCCTCAAGTACATCTCTGATGCTTTCGAGGAACGCCACGCCGTCGTACTTGACCAATGGGGTGAAGAAGCCGCCGAAGACCGCGACGAGTACATCGCCGAGAACATCTTCTGGGTCCCGCCCGACGCCCGCTGGTCCGTCCTGCAGGCCCAGGCCCACCAGCCCACCATCGGCACCGTCGTCGACGACGCCATGGTGGCCATCGAGCAGGACAACCCCGCCCTCAAGGACGTGCTCCCCAAGGACTACGCCCGCCCCGCCCTCGACAAGACCCGCCTCGGCCAGGTCATCGACATGGTCAGCAACATCAAGGTCGGCGGCACCCAGGCCCGCGCCACCGATGTGCTCGGCAGCGTCTACGAGTATTTCCTGGAACAGTTCGCCCTGGCCGAGGGCCGCAAGGGCGGCGAGTTCTACACCCCGCGCTCCGTCGTCCGGCTGCTGGTCGAAATGCTTCAGCCCTACGAAGGCCGCGTCTACGACCCCTGCTGCGGATCCTCGGGCATGTTCGTCCAGTCAATCGAATTCATTCAAGCCCACGCCACCGGAAACGGAAACGGGGGCCGAGCGGCGTCCGACATATCCATCTACGGCCAGGAATCCAACTACACCACCTGGCGCATGGCCCGCATGAACCTCGCCATCCGCGGCATCGAAGGCCAGATCGCCCACGGCGATAGCCTCCAGAACGACCGCCACCCCGATCTGCGCGCCGACTACATCCTCGCCAATCCCCCGTTCAACGTCTCCGACTGGGGCGGCGAGCGGCTGCAGGATGACCAGCGCTGGCAGCACGGAATCCCGCCCCGGGGCAACGCCAACTTCGCCTGGGTGCAGCACTTCCTGTACCACCTCGCGCCGCACGGCAGCGCCGGATTCGTCCTGGCCAACGGCTCCATGTCGTCCAGCCAGTCAGGCGAAGGCCAAATCCGCGAGAGCATCGTCGAGGCCGGCCACGTCGACAGCATCGTCGCCCGCCCCCGCCACCACTTCCGCTCTACCCAGAACCCCCCCGGCCACTGGTTCCTGTCGCGCGACCGCCGCCGCGACGAAACCCTCTTCATCGACGCCCGCAGCCTCGGCAAAATGATCGACCGCACCCGCCGCGACCTCTCCCCCGACGACATCACCCGCATCGCCCACACCTACCACACCTGGCGCACCGGCAGTCCTTCGCCTCAATCTCCCTCTCCCTTGCAGGGAGAGGGCCGGGGTGAGGGTAGAAACCCGGCCAAAGCAACCTCGCCCGAAATCACTCCCCCTGCAAACGACATCTACTCCGATATCCCCGGCTTCTGCAAGAGCGCCTCTATTGAAGACATCGCCAAACACGCCCACGTCCTCACCCCCGGCCGCTACGTCGGCGCCGCCCCCCACGAAGACGACGGCGAACCCTTCGAAGAGAAGATGGCCCGCCTCACCATCCAATGGCGCCAGCAACAAGCCGAAGCCCGACGGCTCGACGCAGCGATCGAGGAGAATCTGAAGCGCCTGGGTTTTGGCTGATGTGGAAACCTGCGCGTGCCTTCCACGAGCTTGGAAAGCGAGAACCCAAACTAAGTGCCCATTGACTACGGCAACTTCAGGCGGTCGCTGAAAAACCTGGAGACGCAGCACGAATATCTGCTGCATCACACGTCGGCCTATCCGTTGTTCGTACAGGAAGGCATGGCCGAGTCGGTGATTCAAAGGTTCGAGACCTGCTATGACGCCCTGTGGAAGGTTCTCAGGCGGCATCTCGTTGAGGCGCTGGGCATTGCCGAGGTTCCGAGCAGCCCCAGGGTCATCTTTCGGACTGCGGACGAGAGCCAGTTGCTGGCGGCTGGCGGAGCGCAGTGGCAGTTGTACGTGCAAACGCGAATCGACACCACGCACGACTACGACGGAGAAAAGGCGGCCAACGCCATTGCTCTTATGCCCGAATTCATCGCCGACGCCATTGATCTCTACAGCGCCATGACCGGGGAACGCTGGGAATGAGCGCCTCGGTTGACCTTAGCCCCGCTCACCGAGCCATCGTCGAGCGCATCCTCACGCAGCATGTGCCTGAAAGTGAAGTGTGGGCATTCGGATCACGCGCGACGTGGACGGCCAAGGACTACTCCGACCTTGACTTGGCCATCGTCAATCAGGAGTCGCTGGATCGGACGAAGCTCAGCCGCATTAGTGAGGCCTTTGAGGAATCGAATCTCCCCATGCGCGTGGACGTAGTCGACTGGCACGCCATATCCGACAGCTTTCGAAAGGTCATCCAGCGAGATTACGTCGTGGTGCAGGAGCGGACTGACCAAGCAGCGGCGGGCGAATGGAAGGAAGGCACACTCGGCGATGTTTGTACGAAAATTGGCAGCGGCGCAACGCCGCGAGGCGGCAAGGAAGCCTATGTCGAAGACGGACCCTACTCCCTGATTCGTAGTCAGAACGTCCACAACTCCGGCTTTAGTCATCATGGCTTGGCTTCTATAACGGACGAGCAGGCCGAAGCACTGAGGAACGTCGAAGTCCTCCCCAATGACGTGCTGCTTAACATCACGGGGGATTCCGTTGCACGGGTGTGCCAAGTCGATCCTGCCGTACTACCTGCGCGTGTGAATCAACACGTCGCGATTATTCGAACGGACCCTCGGAAATTTAATTCAAGGTACTTGCGCTACTACTTGGTTGCTCCCGAAGTTCAGTCGACGCTCCTGTCTTGGGCGGGATCGGGTGGTACCCGAAACGCACTTACCAAGCAGATGCTCGAGTCGTTTGAAGTCCGGGCTCCGGCAAAGGTGTCCGAACAACGCGCCATCGCCCACATCCTCGGCACCCTGGACGACAAGATCGAGTTGAACCGCCGCATGAACCAGACCCTCGAAGAAATGGCCCGCGCCCTCTTCAAGTCCTGGTTCGTCGACTTCGACCCCGTCCGCGCCAAAGCCACCCTCAAGCAGCACGCCCTTGGGAATCACATCGGCCCTAACGCCGAGTCGAACGAGAGCGGCGTTGCGCCTGCCGAAGATTGGACCGTCGAACGCGCCCGTGCCTTCCTGGGCGCCATGGAACCGCAAGTCGCCAGCCTCTTCCCCGACCGACTGGTGGCCTCGGAGCTTGGAGAGATTCCAGAAGGGTGGGAGGTGACCGCGTTGAGGGAGTTTTCGGACCTAAATCCAGAGTCCTGGACTCGCGCTGATAGTCCACGAGAGGTCGAATACGTCGACTTAGCAAACACGAAATGGGGAGTGATCGAAACGACATGCCACTTTCTGTGGAAGGACGCTCCCAGCAGGGCAAGGCGCGTCCTTCGTCCTGGCGACACGATCGTCGGCACAGTTCGACCTGGTAACGGTTCTTACTCGCTGGTCGGAAGAGACGGTCTCACAGGAAGCACCGGATTCGCCGTCCTTCGACCCTCGCACAGAAACTTCCGGGAGCTCATATATCTGGCCGCAACCGCCCCAGACAATATCGAGCGTCTTTCTCATAGAGCGGATGGGGCAGCGTACCCAGCGGTTCGCCCAGAAGTAGTTGCTGAGACTGAGGTGTCGACACCTGCTTCTGTCACTAAGCACTTGGGCTGGTTTTCTGGGGCTGTGGGCTCAATCCTCGACAGGATCGAGTCAATAGCAACCGAATCGTCACTTCTCGCAGCGCAGCGGGATGCACTTCTTCCGAGGCTGGTTTCCGGCCAAGTAAGGACCAAGGAATCGCAAGCGAGGCTCTCTCATGAAATGCCACTCTGAACCGGACGAACTAACGTCCAGTTCGGTCGACTACTCGGTTGCTATGGCTAGATCTGTAGCAGGTCTAGTGCCATTGTTCGGTCCACTACTCGCGGAGATTATAGGCGTCACGATACCTGAACAACGTATCGATAGAGTTGCAAAATTCTCACGGGATCTAGACCGTAGATTAGGCGCCGTCGAATCTTCGATTCTGGAGCAAACACTCAACGATGAGGATTTCACTGACCTCATTGAAGAGGGAGTTCGTCAGGCAGCGCGATCCCTAAGTGATGAAAGACGAGAGTACATTGCAGCATTGATTGTCAATGGACTGAGCTCGGATGACATCGACGTCGCCGAGTCAAAGCACCTGCTGCGAGTGTTGGATGAAGTCAATGACATCGAGATCGTGTGGTTGCGTTTCTATCGACATCCAACCGTAGGCGGAGACGTTGACTTTAGGACTACGCACGATGATGTTCTGAGACCAATCGTGGCAACAATGGGCTCGTCTAGGGAAACTCTTACCAAAGCGACTCTGCAGAAGAGCTACAAGGAGCATCTTTGCCAAGTGGGTCTGCTTCAACCCCGCTACCGCGTTGATCGCGACACGGGTCTGCCTGAGTTTGACAGTCACTCTGGAACCCCGAAGGAGTCAGGATACCGCCTGACCAGCCTTGGACGGCTCCTATTGGATTCGATTGGTCTAGGTGACGATGACGGCAATCCATGACCGGGGTCACTGAATCGGACGTTGAATCTGCAGCTCTGGACTGGCTGAACGCTATCGGCTGGCACGTGTCCCACGGGGCCGATATCGCCCCTGACGCGCCTGGGGCTGAGCGCACAGACTACGGCCAAGTGGTGTTGGAGCGTCGCCTTCGGGATGCCCTAGCTGCTCTGAGTTCCGGCTTGCCGTCCGAAGCAGTGGACGACGCCTTGCGCAAGCTCACGCGGCCCGAGGGCTCGACTCTTGAAGACCGCAACCGCGCCTTCCACGGCATGCTTGTCAACGGCGTCGCGGTCGAGTACCGCGATGCCGATGGCAGGCTGCGCGGAGATCAAGTCCGCGTCATTGACTTTGACAACCCTGCCAACAACGACTGGCTCGCCGTCAACCAGTTCACCGTCACCGAGAACCAGAACACCCGCCGGCCCGACGTGGTGCTCTTCGTCAACGGCCTGCCTCTCGGTCTGATCGAGCTAAAGAACCCGACCGACGAGGACGCCACCGTCCGCACCGCCTGGAATCAGCTCCAGACCTACAAGGCCGAACTGCCCACCCTCTTCGCCATGAACGAGGCCCTGGTGGTTTCGGACGGAATCCAGGCCCGCCTAGGCACCCTCACCGCTGGCTGGGAGTGGTTCAAGCCCTGGCGCACGGTCACCGGTGAGACTCTGGCCGCTTCGAACCTGACCGAGTTGCAGGTGCTGTTGGAAGGGGTCTTCGAGCCGAGCCGTTTCCTCGCCCTGCTTCGTGACTTCATCGTGTTCGAAGACGACGGCGGCGCCCTCACCAAGAAAATGGCCGGCTACCACCAGTTCCACGCCGTCCGCGTTGCCGTGGAGCAGACGATCCGTGCCGCGTATCTGCAAGGTCCATATGGGGATGTCGGGCGCTACGAGGCCGGTCGACGGCCCGGCGGCGATCCCGGCGACTGCCGCATCGGCGTCGTCTGGCACACCCAGGGCGCCGGCAAGAGCCTCACCATGGCCTTCTACGCCGGCGCCATCGTCCGCGAGCCGGCGATGCAGAACCCCACCATCGTCGTCCTTACCGACCGTAACGACCTGGACGACCAACTCTTCGGCACCTTCGCCCGCTGCCAGGACCTCCTGCGCCAGCCCCCCGTGCAGGCCCGCGACCGCGCCGACCTGCGCGACAAGCTCTCGGTCAGCGCCGGCGGCGTGGTGTTCACCACCATTCAGAAGTTCTACCCCGACGAAAAGGGCGACACCCACCCCACGCTCTCAAGCCGTCGCAACATCGTCGTCATCGCCGACGAGGCCCACCGCAGCCAGTATGACTTCATCGACGGGTTCGCCGCTCACATGCGCGACGCCCTGCCCAACGCTTCGTTCGTCGGCTTCACCGGCACGCCCATCGAGCTTCAAGACGCCAACACCCGCGCTGTCTTCGGCGACTACATCAGCGTCTACGACATCCAACGCTCCGTCGAGGACGGCGCCACGGTGCCGATCTACTACGAAGGCCGCCTTGCAAAGCTGGCCTTGGATGAACGCGAGCGTCCACGGATCGACCCGGACTTCGAGGAAGCCACCGAAGGCGAGGAGATCGAGCGCAAGGAGAAGCTCAAGACAAAGTGGGCGCAGTTGGAAGCGGTCGTAGGAGCGGAGCAGCGCGTCAGCCAAATCGCCGAGGACATCGTCGCCCACTTCGACCAGCGGCTGGAGGTCATGGACGGCAAGGCCATGGTCGTCTGCATGAGCCGTCGCATCTGCATCGACCTGTACCGCGAGTTGGTGCGTCTGCGTCCCGGCTGGCGCCACGACGATGACAGCCGCGGAAGCATCAAGGTCGTCATGACCGGCGCCGCCTCCGACCCCGTCGATTGGCAGCCCCACATCCGCAACAAGCCCCGGCGCGAAGCCCTGGCCAAGCGCTTCCGTGACCCCAACGACCCGCTGCAAATCGTGCTTGTCCGCGACATGTGGCTCACCGGCTTCGACGCCCCCAGCCTCCACACCATGTACGTCGACAAGCCCATGCGCGGCCACGGGCTGATGCAGGCCATCGCTCGCGTGAACCGTGTCTTCAAAGACAAGCCGGGCGGCCTGGTCGTGGACTACCTGGGGCTGGCGCAGGACCTGAAGAAGGCGCTCGCCACCTACACCGAGAGCGGAGGCGAAGGCGAGACCGCGGTGGACCAGGAGAAGGCTGTTCAGGCGCTTCTGGAGAAATACGGCATCTGCTGCGGGATCTTCCATGGCTTCGACTGGTCGCTATGGACGTCGGGAACACCGCAGAAACGTCTCGGCCTCTTGCGTCCCGCCCAGGAACACGTCCTGGCCCAGGAGGACGGCAAGCAACGCTGCCTGGACGCCGTCCGACAACTATCCCAGGCCTTTGCGCTGGCCGTGCCGCACGACGAAACCAAGCGCATTCGCGACGACGTGGGCTTCTTTCAGGCGGTGCGCGCCGCCCTGTCAAAGCGGGCGGAGAGTGATGCGCGCCCCGAGGAAGACCTCGACTTCGCCGTCCGCCAGATCATCTCCCAGGCGGTCGCCGCCGAGAGTGTCATGGACATCTTCGCCGCCGCCGGCCTCCGAAAGCCCGACATCTCGGTGCTCTCGGACGAATTCCTGTCCGAGGTCCAGGGAATGCCTCATCGCAACCTGGCCGTTGATCTCCTCGAAAAACTACTGAAGGGCGAAGTCGCAACTAAGCGGCGCAAGAACGTCGTCCAGGCCCGCTCCTTCGCCGAGATGCTCGAGACCACCCTCCGCCGCTACCAGAACCGCGCCATCGAGGCGGCCCAGGTGATCGAGGAGTTGATCGCCCTTGCCCGCGAAATGCGCGAGGCCAACGCCCGCGGCGAGCAACTGGGACTCTCCGAGGACGAACTGGCCTTCTACGACGCGCTCGAAACCAACGACAGCGCCGTCCAGGTCCTCGGCGACGAAACCCTCCGCGACATCGCCCGCGAGCTTGTGGACACCGTCCGCAACAACGTCACCATTGACTGGACCCTCCGCGAAAACGTCCGCGCCAACCTCCGCCGCCTCGTCCGCCGCATCCTCCGCCGCCACGGCTACCCGCCCGACAAGCAGGAACAAGCCACCCAAACCGTCCTCGAACAAGCCGAAGTCCTCTCCCAGGACTGGGCCACCCCCTAACCGCCGCCCATCCCCCATCCCTGCCAGCATCGTCTTCACTGCCGGCAACGCGTGCACTGCTTGCTTTGCAGGCATTGACATCACCGCCAGCACCTGCCATCCCCGCCCCGCCCCGCCGCCCGCCCTCCGTGCCCCATCCCCGTCATCCCGGCGTCCGCGGCGAGCCTGCCCTGAGCCTGTCGAATCTTGTCCTGAGCTTGCCGAAGGAGGGGGACCCAGCGCCATGATCAATCCCAGCGCAACCTGCCACCCCGTCCGCACACCCATCCCGAGCGCACGTCCCCCTCGCCTCTCGCTGCTCACTTCTCTCAGCTCACTTCTCTCCCCTCCCCCTTGCTCCCTGCCACAAGCCAGTGTACACTAACTGAGTAAGCCTCGCAATCTGGTCCCCGCACCCAATGCCCCTCACCGTCCCGCTCGTGCCCCTCCTCGCCCAACTCCTCGCCGCCCTCATCCGCCCCCTCCCACGGCCCCGCACCCCCGTCATCCCCGCGCAGAGCCTGCCCCCGCCGGCCCCTGCCCGCCCCTGCCTGCCCCGGACCCGTTCGGGGGCGGGGACCCGGCGGCAACCACAACGTCATCCCGGCGTCTTCACGGAGCCTGCCCTGAGCCTGTCGATGGGACTCTCGCCTTCCTTCCGCGTCCCGCCCCCGGCCACCCGCCCCGCCCATCCCCCCGGCGAAGTCCACCCTCGCCACCTGCCCCGTGGCGCCCGCGCCGAACAACCGGCAACCCACGACCCGCCACCCGCTGATCTTTCGCCTCTCCTGGGGGAGAGGCAGCCTCCGGCGTCCCCGCCGGTATGCGGTGAGGGGTCTTCCCGGGAAGCCCGGCCGCTGAACCACCCCACCCCAACCGCCCCTCAAACTCACCCCAAAAGAACCCCGCGCAGCCTCAAGAGTTTTTTAGAAAAAACTCTTACGCGCGCAAACCCGCCCCATTTCGCACCCCCGGCCACCCCCTATCGCCCTCGTCCGATCCCCCCGACCGCCGGCTGCACGGCCGCCGCGCCCCACACGACACCTGGAGCGATCCACGACCTACGCCGCGTGCAGGGTGTTTGGCCGGACGGCCAGCCAGCGCGAGCCCAGGCCCGGCGGCTCGCGGAGCCCGCTCGGCCTGGTGCTAGCATGAATCACCACCAGCAACCCACGGGCCGGACCGGAGCGCCATGCGCTGTCAAGAGTGCGATCACCAGAACACCGAGGGTGCCTGGCTCTGCATCAATTGCGGGGCAAAGCTGCCGAGGCCGGAGGATCAGGAACAGGCTGCGGAAACCTCGGGGCAACCAGCCGGATCCACGTCCGAGAGCGACGAACCAAGCCGCTTCGCACCCCAGATCAGCGAAAACCTGCGCCGGCTGCGCGACCGCACCGAGCGGGAACGCGCGCGCCAACGACCCACCCCGGCCTCGTCCGGTACCAGCGGGAGCTTCCTCGGCATCCCGGTCATTGTTTGGGGCCTGGTCATCTTCATTCTCGTCGGGTTCGTCTACGCGATGTCCGCGCTGCAATAGCGCCAGGCCCGCCGGGCGCGCCCGCCCAAGCAAACGAAGCCTCAAAGTTCGCGGCTGCTGATCCACGCCCTATGACGGCCGCCAACGCCCTGGCCCAGCGCCTCCAGGCCCAGGCCAACGCCCACGGCCCCCTGCCGTTCAGCGTGTACATGGAACAGGCCCTCTACGACCCATCCGACGGCTTCTATAGCCGCGACGATGCGCCTTATACGGACTACTTCACCAGTGTCAGCGTGCATCCAGCCCTGTTCGGCCAGTTGCTGGCGGCACACCTTGACGACGTCTGGCGAACGCTCGGACAACCCGATCCCTTCCGCGTGGTCGAGCTCGGCGCGGCCGACGGCCGCCTGGCCCGACAGATTCGCACTGCGGCCAGCGCGTTCCCCTGGAGCGGTTCACTCACATACGTGGGAGTCGAGCGCGCGCCCGCGTCCCATGCGGCGAACTCGCTGGACCTTCTCTACAGTTCCATCGACGAGATTCCCGCATCCGATACCACGGCAATTCTCTCGAACGAGTTCTTCGACGCCCTTCCGGTTCGCCTTGCTCGCCGAACCCCTGCCGCTTGGGTCGAGGAATGCGTGGCCTGGGAGGGCGACATGGCGGTCTTCAAGGATCAGCCCACGCCTGAGGAGATCTTCGCGTACGTTCATCGCTACGCGTCGGCCACGCCCGAGGGTGGCCGCGTCGAAATCCGACAAGGCGTGGACTCCACCTACCGGAACGCCGCCCGCCTGGCGTCGCGGGTCGTCATGACGAGCATCGACTACGGTGGCGGCAGCGCGGACGTCCATTCCGAGCTCCTGGCGAACGGGACGTTGTTGGCCTACCGCCGGCATCGAGCCTCCGAGGATGTGCTTGCCAACCCGGGACACGCCGACCTGACCGCCCACGTAAACTTCACGCAATTGATCGACGTGGGACTGGGTCACGGATTCACCCGGCATCGGCAGGGCCAGCAGGCAGACTTTCTGGCCGCCCTGGGTGTCGGCGACCACCTCGTGCGCTTCCAGGAGCGACCGGACGCCACGCTGGAAACCTACCGGGCGGAGCGCGAAGCTGTATTTCAACTCGTCTCACCCACCGACCTCGGACGCTTCCAGGTTCTGACGCAGGGCAAGGGCGTTGACCTGGACCTGATCCGCGGCCTGGACGACCACACCGCCTGACCGCCACACGCAGCTACGAAGGAGCAGGACTCGATGCAGACACGAACCGAAAGCGATCCACTAGGCGCACTGGAAGTCCCGGCGTCCGCCCTCTACGGCGTACAGACCCAGCGCGCCGTCGAGAACTTCCCAATCAGCGGACTACCGCCCCACCACGCGTTCGTGTGGGCAACCGTCCTGATCAAGAAAGCCGCCGCCGTCGCGCACAAGCAGACCGGCCGCCTGGACGGCGACCTGGCCGATGTCATCGTCCGCGCCGCCGACGAGGTGCTGAACGGTCAGCACGCCGACCAGTTCGTGGTTGACGTCTTCCAGGCCGGCGCCGGCACGTCGCACAACATGAATGCCAACGAACTGCTGGCCAATCGCGCCAATGAACTCCTGGGCAGGCCGCGTGGCAGCTACGACCCCATCCACCCCAACGACCACGTCAACATGGCGCAGTCCACCAACGACCTGATCCCCACCGCCATCGCCCTGGCCGCGCTGAAGCTGCTGCCGGACCTCTACGACTCGCTCGACATCCTGGCCGAAAGCCTGCAAGCCAAGGCAACGGCCTGGGACGGCATCGTCAAGTCCGGCCGAACCCACCTGCAAGACGCCACGCCGGTGCGTCTCGGCCAGGAATTCGGCGCCTACGCCGAAGCCATCAGGCGCAACGCCGCCGCCATCCGCGAAGCCGCTGACCCCAGCCTCGACCTGAGCCTGGGCGGCACCGCCGTCGGCAGCGGCCTCAACGCCGAACCGGCCTATCAGTCCCAGGTAGTCGAAGTCATCGCCGACCTGACTGGCTTCGAGGTTCGGCAGTCCACCGACTACTTCTACGCCATGCAGAGCATGGCTCGCTTCGCCCAGCTGTCCGGCGCCCTTCGCACGTTGGCGCTGGATCTGAACCGGATCGCCAACGACTTCCGCCTGCTTGGGTCCGGACCGCGCACCGGCATCTCCGAACTGCGCATGCCGCCGGTGCAGCCCGGCTCCTCGATCATGCCCGGCAAGATCAACCCGGTTATGGCCGAGTGCCTCAACATGATCTGCTTCCAGGTCCAGGGCAATGACCTCGCCATCGCCTCGGCGGTCACTGCCGGTCAGTTGGAACTGAACGTGATGATGCCCCTGATCGCGCACAACCTCTGTCAGTCGATCGAGATCCTGGGTACAGGGTCGCTGGCCTTCGCCCGCAAGGGCGTGGACGGCCTGGAAACCGACGACGAGATGCTGCGCTACTGGCTCGAGCGCAACACCATGCTGGCCACCGCCCTGGCCCCCAAGATCGGCTATGCCGCCGCCGCCGAGATCGCCAAGCAGGCGGTCGCCACCGGCGAGACGATTCCCGTCGTGGCTGCTCGGATGACCGATCTGCCCGCTGACGAACTGGCCGAAGCCCTGGACCCGGCGCCCATGACGGAGCCCGGCGTGCGCGCCGGCGGCGGCGGAGGCGGCTAACCCGCCGCGCAACGAAGCGTTGGCGGAAAGCGATCTACCCCAGATGAACGCTCAGCCGCCCGCCGTGTCGGTACGGTCGCTGACCCGTGTATTCGAGCCACGGGTACGCCGGGGCCTGCGCGGACTCCTCCCGCGGTTCCGGGCGGAGCCCGCCGAACCCAAGCGCATCGTCGCCGTCAACAACCTGGATCTGGATATCACCCCGGGCCATTGCTTCGGCCTCCTGGGTCCAAACGGCGCGGGCAAAACCACCACCGTCAAAATGCTCGCGACCCTGCTGGAACCCACCTCCGGTCGTGCGTCGGTGGCTGGATTTGACGTCCTCAAATCGGCGCGCCAGGTCCGCCGCAACATCGGCGTCCTCTTCGCCGGCGAGCGCGGCATGTACTGGCGGCTGTCCGGCCGTGAAAACCTCGAACTCTTCGGCACGCTCTCATTCATGCCCAGGGAGCGTCTCGCAGAGCGCATCCAGGCGGCCGCCCAGCAATTCGGCCTTGAGGATCGAATGGACGAACTCGTCGAGACCTACAGCACCGGCATGAAGCAGCGCCTCAACCTCGCCCGCGCCACCCTGCACAACCCACCGGTCCTCTTGCTCGACGAGCCAACTGCCGCGCTCGACCCCGTCGCCGCCCGCGAGGCCCGCCACCTCATCCGCCAGATCGCCGAGTCCGGCACGGCCATCCTGCTCACCACCCACAACCTCTACGAGGCCGAACAGATCTGCGACCGCGTCGGAATCATCCAGAGCGGCTCGCTGGTTGCCGAAGGCCGCCCCGCCGATCTCATCCGCCAGGCCGGCGAAGTGCCGCGCCTCGACCTGCTCCTGCGCGGTGACCTGGCCACTGCCAAAGCGGTCATCGGATCTGATGCCCTTTGGTGGGGCGAAGTGAACCGGGACGGCGAGTTCGCAGTTGCCGTTCGCGCACAAGAGGGCTGGCGCAGCAGCGATGCGCTCACCACCGAACTCGTCGCGCGCGGCATTGCGGTCGAACAAGCCCGGCTCCGCGAGCCCGACCTGGAAGACGCCTACATCGCCATCACCGGCTCACGCATCGAGCGCCCCTTCATTGAACGCTAGCGCGTCGCAGATTCGCGGAGAGCTTCGGGCCCTGCTTGCGCTTGCTCGCAAGGGCTGGAAGATCGACCGTCGCCAGCCGTACTTTCTGACATCGGGCCTGATTGGCACGATGCAGTGGGTGCTGCCCATCGTGCTGGCCACGATCGCCTTGGCGGGCCCGAACGAAGAGGGCCTTAGGCGCTTTGCAGACCTCACTGGAACAGACGCGTACATCGCCTACTCGGTAATAGGTGCAATCGCCTTTCTCTATGCGGGTTGGTTGCTGTCGGCGCTTTCGTTCGATCTACGTCTCAACAGGAATATCGGCACGCTGCCGACCCTTTGGACTTCGGCCGTATCGCGGGTGGTTCTGACCTGTGGCGGCGCACTAGGGCACGGCTTGGCGCCGGCGGTCATGGCGCTAACCGCATTCGGTGGTGCCTGGGCGCTCTTTAGGTTTCCACTCGAAGCCAACGTCGGACCTGCCCTGGCTGTTCTGGTATGCGGCGCGCTCGCCATGCTCGGGCTCGCCCTCCCGCTGGCGGCAGTCACCGTTCGCTACCGCGAGGCCCACTACCTCGTGTCCTTGTTCCTGATGACAACAGGAATTCTTGCCGGGATCGCCTACCCCATAGCCGTGCTTCCGGATTGGGCCCAGTGGGCTTCCAGGCTCCTGTCGCCCACCTGGCTGCTCCATGGTCTACGTGAGGCTCTCGTCTTTGGTGATGTCGCAGAAGCCATGCGTTCCTGCGGCGTGCTGCTCCTAATGGCCTTGGTCTACGGAGCAGCCGGACTCGTCCTCCTGAAGCTGATGGATGCCGCGGCCCGATCCAAGGGCGAGCTGGAGTGGATGTAGGTGGCTGCTCTAGGTTCTGAGGTGGCGTGGGCAGCGCGGGCAATCCTCGCCAATGCGCGTGTGCAGTGGCTGGAGACCGCGCGTTTCAAGGCTCTTTGGGTTTACCAGGCTGGCTGGGCCTTTCTCTTCTTCGTTCCACTCGCCCTAAGCGGCATGGCCTTTGGCGATGCTGGCTTTGAGGCCAGTGGCGGCGGCCGGAGTTTTCTGGCCTATGCCGCTGCGGGGTTCGTCGCTCTCAATGTCGCCACAGACGCACTGTGGGGCGGTGTCCAATTCCTGGAGAAAACCAACCGGCTTGGGACCCTCGCGCATCTCTGGGTTACTGAGGCGCCGCGCTGGACGGCGCTGGCTGGCGCCACGATGGTCAATGTCGGCTTTTCGGCTCTTCGCGGCCTCCTCATCCTGCTGATTGCCAGCCTGCTGTTTGGCGGCGACACGTTTGCCATCACGCTGGCTGCGGTCGTGGCGCTGCTTCTTGCCTTGATCGCATTCTGGGGGATCGGCCTGGTGCTCGCCGGCGTCGGCCTGGTGGCCCGCCGCGCTCGTCTGCCCGAAATCCTCAGCGCGCTCGCCATGGTCATGGCCGGCGCTACCTACCCAATCACAATCCTCCCCTGGAGCGTCCGCTGGATTACTTACGTCAACCCCTACACGTACATCGTTGACCTGCTCCGCTCCACGACTATCGGAACGCCCTCACTCTTCGCGATCGAGATTGAATTCCTGCTCGTCGCTGCTATTTCCCTCGCAAGCGTGGCGAGCGGCGCCTGGGCCTACGCCAGGTGCGAGCGCATCGCGATCCAGCGCGGCCTGGTCGGTCTCCACGCATAGGTCTGGACTGGTGGACCCGTTCGCTTAGGCGTTTCCACAAGGACCGTCCAGCCTCGTAGGATGTGAGCCTGACAGCCGCGCGCGGCTGCCAGGGCGGGGCGCCAAAAACGTGCAGCGGCCAATCGGGCGTCTTGGAGGCCGCATTGCAATCGCGCGCACGGCAAGTCGATTTCTATGCGTCGCTGGACGCCGAGAGTGAAATCGAACGACCGCGCACCTATCCCCGGGCGGTGCGCTTTCTCCTTGAAGAAAAGCTGCGTCGGGCGCTGGCCTTGCTCGAGTCTGTAGCGTCCACTGACGGCCTTTGCGTCTGCGGCGGATCGGGCATGGACGCCGAATGGCTGGCGAGGCTCGGAATCCGCCCAACGATCCTTGATGTATCGCCCGAGGCGCTGCTGCGAGCCCGAGACCGCGCCCGGCGGCAGGGATTCGCTGCAACACTCGTTCGAGGCGACGCCGCTCGACTTCCGTTTAGCAACCAGTGTTTCGGCATGGCGCTCGTCCATGACGGTTTACATCACCTGGACGATCCCTTTTGCGCCCTGGACGAGATGGCGCGCGTGGCAAAGCACGAGCTACTTGTGTTGGAGCCGGCCCGGGCCTTTCTCACCCGGCTAGCAGTGGCGCTGGGTCTGGCCGCCGACATCGAACCAGCCGGCAACGTGATCAGACGCCTGGACGCTGCCTCGACTCGTGCGCGTGTCCGGGCGCGCGGGTGGCGAAACGTACGGTCGACTCGTGATCTCGTCTACTACCAGCCCTGGACCTTCGCGATCTACCGGCTCGCCAACCGCGATCCCGTCTTTGCGGTTTTCGTCGTCGCCTATCGCCTCTTGAATCTCGCGGCTGGCCGCTGGGGCAACTCGCTGAAGGTTGTGGCCCGGCGCTAGCCGGTCGTGACATGCGCGTGGTCGTGATCGGCATCAACTACCCGCCCGAGGTAGCCGGCATCGCACCCCAAACGGCCGCGCTTTGCCGCCATCTGTCCGCTGAAGGCCACACCGTGCATGTGCTCACGGCTAAGCCTCACTACCCGGCGTGGCGTGTGTTTGCCGGCTACCGTCAAATCCGAATCACTCGTGAAGTTCATGACGGCGTCCGGGTGACTCGCGTCCCGTCGTACATCCCGGCGAATCCAAGCTCGATGATCCGCCGTCTCTTGTATGACGGGTCGTTTGCCCTGATCGCCGGTCTCACGGCCCTGCGGCTGCCGCGCGCCGACATCTACCTCTACGTCGGCGCGCAGCCCGCAGTCGCGTTGGCGGCGGCCCTGCTCGCGCGCTTCAACGGCCGGCCTTGGGTTGCAAAGGTCGCGGATCTTGCTGTCAGCGCCGGTGCCGCCGTGGGGCTGATCCCGAACAGAGCGCTAATCCGTCTGCTGCGAACCGTCGAATACGCGATCTACAGGCGAGCCGACGTCGTCTTCGTGCTAACGGAGGGCTTCGCCGAGGAGCTGGCCCGTCACGGCGTATGCGATCACAAGTTGCACCTCGTGCGCGACTCCGAGGACGTGGGGGGACTCACGCCAACCACGAGTCGTGCTGAAGCCCTGCTGCGTAACGGGCTGAATCCCGACCGACCGCTCGTCACCCACATCGGCAGTATGGGCCGCAAGCAGGGCTTGCGAGTTGCCGTTCAAGCGGCCAACGACGATCAGACGGATGCTAGCTGGCTCTTCGTGGGCGACGGCCCCGAGCGGCCGGTCATCGAGCGCCTGGCGCCCGCCGGTCGCACTTGCTTCCTGCCGTTCGTATCCCAGGCAGAACTGGCTGACATCCTGGCAGCGTCGGACGTGGCACTGCTGACCCAGCGCCGTCGTGTCATTGAGTCGGTCATTCCATCCAAGCTCATCACCTACATGACCGCCGGCCTCCCGGTGGTCGCCTCCGTGCACGTGGAGAGCGAGGCCGCTCGGCTGATTCGCAGATCCAGATGCGGCCTCGTGGTCGAGCCCGAAGCGTCCGAGTCGCTTCGATCCGCTATCGACGAGTTGCTGGCCGATCCGAATCGCCGTCGGCAGCTTGGCGCCGCGGGGCGCGCCTTCGCCGAACGCGAGTTTGACCGATCGCGAATCGTTGCCAGGCAGGCGGCGATTCTTGATCTGCTTGCCAGCGGGAACGAACGGAATCGTCGCAGTCCGTGAACGACTGGGATGACGTGCCCGATGATGTCGTGCAGGCAATTGCCAGCCGGCCAGTGCTGGTTACCGGCGGCGCCTCGTTCATCGGCTCCCACCTGGTCGACGCGCTGGTCGCCTTGAGCGCCCGAGTCCGCGTGGTTGACGACCTGAGCAGCGGCAGGCTCGCCAACATCCGCCGCCACGTCGACTCCGGCGCCGTTGAGTTCGTGCGTGCCGATCTCATGGACGCTGCAGTCGCGGCGGAAGCCGTGGATGGCATGCACACCGTCTTCCATCTGGCCGCCAACCATGGCGGGCGCGGCTACGTCGATCTCCACCAGGCTGCCTGTGCCACGAACCTCCTGTTGGACGGCGTCGTCTTCCGAGCATGCAATCTGGCCGACGTCGAAAAGGTCGTCTATGCCTCGTCTGGTTGCGTCTATCCGAACAATTTGCAGACCGACCCAACCGAGCGGCTGTTTCTGACCGAGGGCCAGGTCGGCCCGCCCTACGACGCCGACAACATGTACGGCTGGGCCAAGCTGATGGGCGAACTGAGTCTCCGTGCGCTTCACGACGACTACGGCCTCAAGTCGGTCAGCTGCCGTTACTTCACCGTCTATGGCCCGCGCGGCCACGAGAACCACGCGGTCATGGCCATGATCGCCCGCGCTTTCATTCGGCAGGACCCGTTCGAGGTCTGGGGCTCGGGCCGCCAAGTCCGCAACTGGACGTTCGTCAACGACATCGTGGCCGGCACGCTGCTCGCCGCCGCCCGTATCGACGACGCCCGCGCCGTCAACCTGGGCACCCGCGAGCGCATCCGCGTCATCGACGCGGTGCGGCAAGTGCTAGGCCACATTGGGCACCGACCCAGGATCCGCCTCCGTCGAGACATGCCCACCGGCCCAATGAACCGCGTCGCCGACCCTTCGCTGGCGGAGCAAGTCCTTGATTGGACACCCAGGGTCCGCTTAGCCGACGGGTTGCGAAGAACGATCGACTGGTACGTCCGAACTCACCGACGCGGCGAAGTTGCCGCTCGCCTGCCGCAGGCGCTGACGAAGCGGTAGCCACGCAGGACAGCAGGCTTATCCAGACCCGTGGCCGCCCGATCAAGGATCGGCAAGCCCAATACGCCCGGACTGCCGGGCCACTCATTGTGCTCGCCACCGCGCCGGCGATCTGGTTCGCTGGGCCCCTTGGCGGTCTTGCCCTTGCTCCTTATTTGCTGTTTCTCCTGGCTCGATGCGCCGTTCGACTTCCTGTGGCTCCAGGCGTTACGGGCAAGCTGCTGGCCGCCTGTGCCCTGTGGGCCGGCGTCACTGTCCTGGCCGTCAGAGAGTGGCAGGCGGCCGCGCCAAAGCTGTTCGGCGTGCTACTGGGGCTGGCCCTCGTGAACGCGATCGCTGCTGAGCCTCTCTCAGTTCGAAGGATCCGAGTGTTCTGGCTTGGTCTGGCCATTGCCGCGACCGGCCTGATCGCGCTTTCCGCACTGTTTCTGACCGAGTGGCCGCAGCGCAAGCTCCTGCCGCTGGACAACCTCTATTTAGCGCTCCCGGCCGGACCGCGCGTCGTCGACCACGGTGGTCGCACAGGCGGCATCGGTCCCAATCAGATTGGAGGTGCACTTGCCCTGCTGACACCGCTGGGCTTGGCGCTCACGCTGGACCGGTTCGGAAGCGGTCGACGGGTTCGCGCACTTGCTGCCGTCGTGCTGGTTTTGGCTCTGGGAGTGTTGCTGGTCACCCAGTCACGCAGCGCATACGTCGGTGCGCTTGTCGGAATGGCCCTGGTCGGCTGGTGGCGGCTGCGACAGTGCACGTGGCCGCTGTCGCGTCGCCGTGTTGCGGAAGTCGCCCTGGCCGTCGCCCTGGCAGGTCTACTGGCGGCCACGGTCTTTACCTGGTTAGCGCCCCTGGATTCCACGACCGACACGCTGACCGGACGCATTGAAATCTGGACGGCCAGCGTCATTCTGATCGGCAATCACCTGTACACCGGCGTGGGTCCCGGCCAGTTCCCGCTGGCGATGGACCGGTCCTTTCCCGAGCTGGGCGCGTCAGTCGCTCCCCACATTCCCCACGCCCACAACTTTGTGCTCCAGGCGCTGCTGGACCTCGGTCTTCCAGGGACCGTCTTCTTGAGCTTTGTGATCGCCGCTGCCGTGCGCGGTCTCATCGCGACCATGCGTCGCGCCGCCGACCGCTCGCTCCAACTGCTTGCCGTTGGGCTGACAGGCTCGCTGCTGGCGTTCTTCGTTTACGGCCTGACCGATACGATCGCACCCGGCGCGCGTGGTGGACTCCCATTCTGGCTTGTACTCGGTCTCGCGCTGGCCTGCGGCCGTCTGCCCCAAAGAGGCCGGACCGCACAGTGAAGGCCCGTCAGCTTCTCGGGCTGGCCGGGCTAGTTGGCTTTCCCGTGGCCACCTACGCAGGGTATCCGGCGCTGGCGTGGGCGACGGCGCTCCTTCTTCCGCGTCCACACGTCAATGATCCGACGTACAAGCCATTCATCACCGTCGTTATCGCCGCGCACAACGAGGCGACGCTGATCGGTGCAAAAGTGGCCAACACGCTGAAACAGCGCTATCCACCCAACCGCATCGCGTGCATTGTTGTGTGCGACGGCTGCACCGACGACACGGCGAGCGCCGCCCATTCGGCCGGCGATGCGCGCCTTCAGGTCATCGAGTTGCCGCGGCAGAAGGGCAAGCTAGCCGCCATTCGAGCCGCCCATTCCCATGCCAGCGGCGAGATTATTGTGCTCACGGACGCCAACGCGATGCTTGTGAGCGATGCACTGTGCCATTTGGTCGCACCATTCGCCGACCCCACGGTAGCGGCAGTCTCAGGCGTAAAGCAGGTAGTCGGCGGCCCCGAGTCACTCTATTGGCGTTACGAGTTCTGGATTCGCTCCAAGGAGAGCGCCAGTGGCTCTATCGCGGGTTCCGATGGCGCCCTGTACGCGGTACGCGCGTCGGCTATCGACGCCTCTGCCTGCGCTGGAGCGGCCGACGATCTCCTGATCTCACTTCGAGCAGCGAAAGCTGCCGGTCGCCTCGTGCTGGCTCCAAGGGCGGTGTCGAGCGAGGAGCCAACGTCAACTGTTGTGGAATCGTTGTTGGCGCGGTCGCGAACAACTTCAGGCGCCCTCTTCGCGTTGGCGGGTTGGCCCGGCCTGTTCAAACCTTGGCGCGACGACCTGTGGTGGAAGCTCGCAGGACACAAGCTTCTACGCATCGCGACCCCAGCCGTGATGCTGGCTGGCGCCGCCGTGCTGGCTGGTCCGCCTACGGCGTCGCGGGTCCGGACTTGGCTCAAGGTGGCGGTCGTGGGCGTTGCGGTGGTGCTGCCGGCAGCTCGAACTGACGGCCGGCTGCGACGTGTCTGCGACTTGGCGTGCTACGCGGCTGTGGCGAACGTGGCGGCGCTTGCAGGTCTTGCCCGCTTTGTTGCGCGCCGGCCGATTGATGCTTGGTCGCCGGTGCGCCTGAGCGACAGCCGTGCAGGCGGGATCCCTCAGCGTTCCCTGAACTGATCCGGGGCGGGAGTGCCTCCGGCGATTGGGCCGCGCTTGGTGATGACACCCAGGCCGCCACCGGCCTCGATGCGCAGCGCCTGGTCCGCCTTGGCGGCGCGATCCACGGCTTCGGGATCCACGACGGCGCGGAGCTGTCGGTCGAATCGATTCAGAAGCGGGACCGATTGCGGGTCGCTGGCGAGGTCGTGCGCTTCGTCGGGGTCGCATACCAGATTGAAGAGTTGTGGTGAGTCACCGACGTGATGCACGTACTTGTGCGTTGAGTCGCGGAGCATGTACATGGCTTCGCGGCAGCCTGAGGCGTGGTACTCGGAGAAGATCGTCCTTTCCGGCAGCTCATCGCCTCTTCCGGCGGGCCACAACGACGTGCCGGGCAAGTCAGCGTCCACAGCGGATTGTGACGCGCCCACGCCCTCGACGATGGTCGGAAACAGATCGACCAGCGAGATCGGCTGGCTCACGGTTTGGCCCCGACTGATGTCCGGCCCCGCCATCAGAAGCGGGACCGCCGAAGCGCCCTCGTACATCAGGTTCTTGCCCCACATGCCGTGGTCGCCCAGCATTTCGCCATGATCGCTGGTGTAAATCACGCGGGTCGAGCCAGCCAGCCCAAGCTCGGTTAGCGTGGTGAGCACGGACCCGATCTGGCGATCCAGGTACGTGCACATGGCTAGGTAGGTGGCAATGGTGCGCCGAACCAACGTCTCCTCGAGCTCCTCCTCCGGCGACTGGATGCGCTGTTCGCGGATGTAGTCGATGTGCGGATGTTGCGGCCAAGCGGGCGACCGAAAGTTGACTGGCAACTGCATGTCCTCCAGCGGATACCTGGCGAGGTCTTCCGCCGAGGCCACGAACGGTGAGTGCGGCAGGGTGTAGGAGACCCAAAGGCACCATGGCGCGTCGTGCCGAGGCGCCTCGCTGGCCAGCCAATTGACGGCCTCGCGGGTGCTGGCGGCGTCGTAGCGCATGTATTCGGATTCGCCCACGCGCGGGTTGGCGGCGGTGTTGAGGTAGTTGCGCTGGCGCGGGACATCCGGTCGCAGCGAGCCGTAGAGGTCGCCGACGCCCTCCTTGACGTGCATGGGAATGCGCTGGTCGGGAAACCCGGTGTCGTCGTCTGGGCGGCGGAAGTGCAGCTTGCCGATGGTGGTCACCTTGTGACCCTGCGCGATCAGGCGGTGGCCCCAGCTTGGCCGCTGGCCGATGTAGGGCGCGGCGTTGTCCCAGACGCCCAGTTCGTGGGCGTAGCGGCCGGTGGCCAGGCTGGCGCGTGACGGCACGCAAATGGGGAAGTTGCAGTAGGCGGCGTCAAACCGGGCGCCGCGTGCGGCCAGCGTGTCGAGGTTGGGGGTGTGCGCCAGGGGGTGGCCGTAGCAACCGGCTGCGGTGCGCCGGTGCTGGTCCGACGTGATGAGGAGGAGGTTCAGCGGATCGATGGTTGCCATGCGGATGTCCTCGCCGCGCTACGCCCCACGTGTGGCGCGGCCAATGCTAGTTCCGTTTGATGCGGCGGGCGGCGAAGAGGAGGAGGGTGCGCCAGGTGAGGAGCATGGAGGCGACGAGGGTGATGGAGGCGAGGGTGAAGGCCCAGGAGAAGGTGCGGTCGGTGAGCCAGACGCGCAGCATGACGGCCACGATGCCGCAGCCCAGCCAGATGAGGGGAATGCGCCAGGCGGCCAGGCGCCAGCGGGTGAGGGTGGAGATTCGAAAGGCGCCAAGCCAGGGCGACGCGAGCAGCCAAATGCCCGCGAACGGCAGGCCGGTTCGCCAAAAGGCCGCGATCTCGACGCTGCCGTGCTCGATAGGGGTGAGAGCAATGAACAGCACAAAGACCAGGGCGTCGCCCAGGACGGCGAGGGCGATGAGCACTCGGTTGCGGTCAGTCAGAAGGTGCATAGGGAAGGATCCAGCTTGAACTCGGCCTGATATCCGTGTGGCTTCCCACGCCGTGACTTCCTTGGGTCGGTGTGAGGAAGCGGCGTGCGTGCCCGTCCGGCTGCAGGCTGTTGGTACCGGGGATGGGATTCGAACCCATACGACCGAAGTCCCGGGATTTTAAGTCCCGTGCGTCTACCGTTCCGCCACCCCGGCGCCGCGTTGCCGTCCCACCAGGGACGGAACGCTTGTTGCCGTCAATGCTAGCCCGATACGTCCAGCAGTCCCGGGTGGCGTTGAACGGCAAGGTCGTGACGCGACGAGCTCATATTTGTGGGCATCCGTTCGCAGACGGGCAGGAGGAGAGGTATGGCTACGCAATGCGTAGCATCCCCGGCTCGCAGGCTCCGGCTACACCAGTGATCTGGGCCTAGCTGGCGGAGCCCTCCTCGGCGAGCCCGGGTTGGCCCTTGTACATGCCGATGCCCAGGGTCAGGAGGCAGATGGAACCGAGGAACAGGAAGATGTTGTTGACCAGGAGGAGGCCAACCGGATCCTCGACGCCCGCAAACATGATTATCATGAAAATGCCTAGCCCGCCAAGTCCAAACAGGGCGAGTCCGTAGGATGCGATCTTATTTGCATTGAGGTCCTGAAATCGGCTTATCAGACCAGCGCCGAGGAAGAACGAGGCAAACGGGAAGAGCGTAACGAAGACCACGAGAACCGCGGACATACTTGTATGTACCAGAAGGGCGGATTGCTGCAAGGACACCTGTAATTCCGACCCGGCCGGCGCATCGGCGGCGCGCTGCGCGAGGTGGGCGACGTAGTGGCGCATACCCAAGCCGACGACAATGCTGCACCATTCGACGATGGAGACAAAGATGCCGAACCTGAGGAAGGTACCGCCAAGCCCTCCTTGCCTGGTGGCAAGCGGGAAGAGCGCCAGGACGCCGAAGCACATGAGCAACATCCCGAGCACATTCAGGAGGGTCATCAAATGCGCGAGGACTGGCGCATCGCCCATTGCGCCAACGGCGGCCGGAAAGTCGGTTTGTTCCACGGGATTAATGAGGGCAATTCCCGGGTGAAACAACGAGGAGACAACCGTGAGAATCACACCGACGATCAAGGACATCCCCGAGTACCTGGTTACCACAGTTGATCCGCCCTTCTTATAAGCCCAGCGTCAGCGCGTCCGATTCCCGTCTTATGGCGAGGAGCCTATCACCCGCACCCGACCGCAACAACAGCCGGCAGGGTGCCCAGACTTCATCTCGATTGAATCGAATTTCCGGATAGGGCGCGTGCAGACAAAGCTCCGGCTATTGAAGACCTGCGGTCAAGGGTCGTATGGCAGGCGCCATCAGGCGTAGACTCCTGGTGCGGCGCGCTAACGCGGGGTGGAGGCAACGATGGCCGAGCCAAGAATCGCAGTGGTGGGGTGCGGGGGCATGGGCCACAACCACACGCGGGCGGCGGTGCAGGCGTTGGGCGCGCGGGTGGTGGGTGGCTGCGATATCAGCCCAGAGGCCCGAGAACGCTA